>NZ_CP009129.1:0-319650 GCF_000785555.1 Planococcus sp. PAMC 21323
GTGTTTTCACATAAACTCAAAGTAAGTTTAAAAAATTAAAAGATAGAATATCGAACCCTTTATGTGTTTAAGCTTGAAGGATTTTTTATTGAATTAATAATTTTGATACTTACTATTTGATATGTATAAAAAGCTTGTTGTATAATTAAGTCAAATATAGTCAAAGTCAACTTTTTCAAATTATGTATCGAAGAGGTGAAAGTGATGCGGAACATTTCGGATGTAATTGAAGGTTATTTGAGGCAAGTTATCGAATTAAGCGAGAGAGACCATATTGAAATTAAACGCAGCGAAGTGGCTGAAAAATTTCAATGTGTTCCATCTCAAATAAATTATGTCATCAATACTCGATTTACTGTTGAACGCGGATACTTGGTAGAGAGTAAACGAGGTGGCGGTGGGTACATTCGCATTAAAAGAATACGACTGCATCATAAGTCAGATGTTATAGCAGGAATTATTGAGCGATTGGAACAAGGTGCCACGCAAGTAATGGCAGAAGACATCGTGTTTAGATTACTTGATGAGGAAATCATTTCTAAACGAGAAGCAAAACTGATACTTAGTGCCATTGATCGTGGGACTTTGCTTCTGCCTCTTCCGACACGTGATGAAGTTCGAGCGCGTATTCTTATAGCAATGCTCTTTACAATTAAATATCAAACGAACACATAAAGAGGTGAAAAGATGATTTGTGATCAATGCGGAGAACGTTCTGCATCAGTTATTGTTAAACAACATCAAAAAGGACAGATAGTTGAATTAAATTTATGCCATATCTGTGCTGCTGAAAACCATAGTATTAACATTGCTTTTGAACAGGATCCATTAGCTATTCACCAGCTATTATCAAATTGGTTCCCTAATTCGCAAGCATCCATTAACCCGATTAAAAAAGAAGTCGCAACTTGTCCTACTTGTGGTTTTACATTCTCTAAATTTTTACGATTAGGCAAGTTTGGGTGTGCTTCTTGTTATGATGCATTTTCACCCCAACTGAATGAAGTCTTCAAACGATTTCATAATGGGAATACCGAACACACTGGGAAAATTCCCGCTTCTTATGGAACAACTTTAAAAATAAAAAAAGAAATTGAAGAACTTCGAAAGCAAATGCAAATATCGATTCAAGGTGAACATTTTGAAGAGGCTGCTAGATTAAGAGATAAAGTAAAAATTTTAAATGCAAAGCTTGAGGGGGGTATGCCAAATGGCAGTTGAACGTTTTCTTCAACCCCGTGCAAGCAGTTGGATGGCTAACGATGGCAAAAATGTCGATATTGCTATGAGTACTAGAATCAGATTGGCGAGAAATTTGAATAATTTTAAATTCCCATATGCTTTTACAGAAGATGAAGCACTTAAAGTGGATAAAGAAATCTCTTCTGTATTATTAGATAAAGGAAATGAATTAGATTATACTTTTAGCCATATCAGTATTGAAGAGCTAACTCAGTTACAAAAAGAGATATTGGTAGAAAAACATTTAATTAGTCCATATCTAATTAATAGTCAACATTCGGGCTCTGTATTGTTATCTAATAACGAAGAGCTAAGTATTATGGTAAATGAAGAAGATCATTTGCGAATTCAAAGTCTCCAGTCAGGGTTTCAACTTCAACAAGCTTATAAAATAGCAAATGAATTGGATTCTCTGTTAGAAAAGAATTTATCGTACGCTTTTCATGAAAAGCATGGTTATTTAACTAGTTGCCCGACAAACGTAGGTACCGGAATGCGGGCATCCGTTATGCTTCATTTACCTGCATTGACTATGTCTCATCAAATTCAACGAATCATCCCTGCAATTTCTAGACTTGGGATGGTAGTCCGAGGTATTTATGGTGAGGGTAGTGAAGCTTTAGGAAATGTTTATCAAATATCTAATCAATTAACTCTTGGTAAATCAGAATATGAGATACTTCAAGATTTGGAAAATATGACAGAACAAATTATTCAACAAGAACGCAAAGCGCGTGAGGCGATTTCGTTAAATTCGCCAGTAGTATTAGAAGACAGGATATATCGCTCACTTGGTATCCTTACCCATTCGAGACTGCTGACGACAGAAGAAGCTGCAACTTGTCTGTCAGATGTTCGTTTGGGTATAGATTTAAAGTTGATTCAAGATGTTGATATGTCAATTTTGAATGAGTTAATGATTTTTATGCAGCCGGCATTTCTGCAGCAATATGCAGACAAGCCACTGCAACCGAAAGAACGTGATTTTGCTCGGGCCAAGTTGTTCCGAGAGAGGTTAAATAAAAACGGTATAAATAGTGAAGGAGAGGATCTTGCATGATGTTTAATCGATTTACACAACGCGCACAAAAAGTTCTTCAGTTAGCTCAAGAAGAGGCCATTCGTATGAAACATGAATCAATCGGTACAGAGCATATTCTTCTCGGTTTGATTCGTGAAGGTGGCGGGATTGCTGCTAAAGCTCTTGAGGCAATTGAAGTAAATACACAGTTGATCGAAGAAGGTGTTAAAGAATTGGTTGGAGTCGGCGAAAAAGAAGTCGGTCCGATTGTTCATTACACACCAAGAGCCAAAAAAGTTATTGAATTGTCAGTTGATGAGTCCCGTAAATTGGGGCACTCTTATATAGGTACAGAGCATTTACTATTAGCGCTTATTCGTGAAGGAGAAGGCGTTGCGGCTCGCGTGTTAGGAAATGCGGGTGTGAGCTTGAATAAAGCTCGTCAACAAGTGTTGCAGCTTCTAGGCAGCAATGAGCAGACGTCAACAGGCACGAGCCCGAATGCTTCAGCAAACACACCGACGTTAGATGGATTAGCTCGTGACCTGACACAAGTTGCTCGCGAAGGCGGATTAGATCCTGTAATCGGTAGAAGTGATGAAATTACACGTGTGATTGAAGTGTTGAGCCGTAGAACGAAAAACAACCCAGTCTTAATTGGTGAGCCAGGTGTTGGTAAAACGGCGATTGCTGAAGGATTGGCTCAACAAATTGTTAATAATGAAATTCCAGAAACTTTGCGTGACAAACGCGTTATGGTTTTGGATATGGGGACAGTAGTTGCAGGAACAAAATACCGCGGGGAATTTGAAGATCGTTTGAAAAAAGTGATGGATGAAATTCGTCAAGCAGGTAACGTGATTCTGTTTATTGATGAGCTTCATACATTAATCGGTGCTGGCGGAGCAGAAGGTGCGATTGATGCATCTAATATTTTGAAGCCATCATTGTCACGCGGAGAACTTCAATGTATTGGTGCGACAACTCTAGACGAGTACCGCAAGTACATTGAAAAAGATGCAGCACTTGAGCGTCGTTTCCAACCGATTCAAGTAGATGAGCCTTCAGTTGAAGAGTCTATTCAAATTATCCGTGGCTTACGCGATCGTTATGAAGCGCATCACCGTGTGAAAATTACAGATGAAGCAATTGAAGCAGCAGCTAAAATGTCAGATCGTTATATTTCGGATCGCTTCTTACCGGATAAAGCGATTGACTTGATCGATGAGGCTGGATCGAAAGTAAGACTTCGTTCTTACACGACTCCACCAGATCTAAAAGAGTTGGAATCTCGATTAGAAGCAGCACGTTCTGAGAAGAACGAAGCAGTTCAAAGCCAGGAGTTTGAAAAAGCGGCTTCGCTTCGTGATGCTGAACAAAAACTACAAAGTCAATTAGATAAAACGAAAAAAGAGTGGAAAGAAAAGCAAGGCAAAGAAGAGTCTGAGGTAACAGTAGAAGATATCGCGAAAGTTGTGTCTATGTGGACCGGTATTCCGGTTTCGAAACTGGCACAAACAGAATCAGACAAGCTATTGAATTTGGAAGCGATTCTTCATAACCGAGTCATTGGTCAAAATGAAGCCGTTACGTCAATTTCGAAAGCTATCCGACGTGCGCGTGCAGGATTGAAAGATCCGAAACGTCCAATTGGCTCGTTCATTTTCCTTGGACCAACAGGTGTTGGTAAAACAGAATTAGCACGTGCACTAGCTGAGTCTATGTTTGGTGATGAAGAAGCAATGATTCGCATCGACATGTCTGAATACATGGAAAGACATTCGACTTCACGTTTGGTTGGATCACCTCCAGGCTATGTTGGCTATGAAGAAGGCGGACAGTTAACGGAAAAAGTACGCAGAAAACCGTATTCCGTAGTACTTCTTGATGAAATTGAAAAAGCTCACCCAGATGTCTTCAATATTCTATTGCAAGTTCTTGAAGATGGTCGTTTGACGGATTCAAAAGGTCGCAGAGTCGATTTCCGTAATACGGTCATTATCATGACTTCAAACGTTGGAGCAGAAGAGCTGAAATACAATAAATACGTTGGCTTTAATTTGGATGACGCCAAAACGGATTACAAAGACATGAAAGGGAAAATGCTTGCTGAATTGAAAAAAGCATTCCGCCCAGAGTTCTTAAACCGTGTCGATGACATGATTGTCTTCCATTCTCTTGAAAAAGAAAACTTAAGAGAAATTGTGAACTTGATGACCAAACAATTGGTTGATCGTTTGAAAGAACAGGATATCGATTTGGAGTTAACAGATGCAGCGCTTGAAAAAGTAGCGAACGAAGGATATGACCCAGAATACGGGGCGCGTCCACTACGTCGTTCCCTTCAAAAACACGTCGAAGATCGTTTGTCAGAAGAGCTATTAAAAGGTACGGCTCTGTCAGGTCAAAAAATTATCTTTGATGTTGAAGGCGATGAATTTATCGTTCGAACAAATAAGCCGGAAAAAGTAAAAGAAATCGCAATCGAAAAACAATAAGAACATGCCGCTCTCCGGAGTTATTTTCCGGTGAGCGGTTTTTCTATTTAAGGAGGTACACATGGCTAAGAAAAAAACCAAATTTATTTGTCAGTCGTGTGGCTATGAATCGGCCAGATGGATGGGGAAATGTCCAGGTTGCGCATCATGGAATACCATGACAGAAGAGGTTGAAGTTCAAGCTCCTAAAGGGACGCGTGGTGCTTTTCAACATAGTGCAGCTGTTCCACAAAAAGCGACGCCGATTAATGCCATTGAAACACAAGACGAACCACGAGTAGAAACGGAACTAAGTGAATTAAACCGTGTACTTGGCGGGGGAATTGTGCCAGGGTCACTCGTGCTTATTGGGGGAGACCCAGGTATCGGGAAATCGACATTGCTGTTACAAGTTTCAGCGATGCTTGCAAATAGTGGAAACCGGGTATTATATATTTCCGGAGAAGAATCAATTCGCCAAACAAAATTGCGTGCAGAGCGTTTAGACGCATCGTCATCAGAGTTATTTATTTATGCTGAAACGAACTTAGAGTTAATTCACCATACGATAGAAGAGGTAGCACCTGACTTTGTCATTGTCGACTCTATACAAACTGTTCATCACCCGGAAGTAACTTCAGCACCAGGTAGTGTGACGCAAGTAAGAGAAAGTACGGCAGAATTAATGCGAATCGCCAAGACAAAAAATATTGCGATTTTCTTAGTTGGGCACGTAACAAAAGAAGGACAAATTGCAGGGCCTCGAATTTTAGAGCATATGGTAGATACGGTATTGTATTTTGAGGGCGAACGTCATCACACATACCGCATTTTACGCAGTGTGAAAAACCGGTTTGGTTCTACCAATGAAATCGCCATTTTTGAGATGCTTCAAGGTGGATTAAAAGAAGTGTTAAATCCATCAGAATTATTTTTACAAGAGCGATCGAGTGGCTCGGCAGGCTCAACTGTTGTTGCTTCAATGGAAGGAACAAGGCCAATTTTGGTTGAAATTCAAGCCTTAGTCACACCTTCAAGTTTTAATTATCCAAAACGGATGGCGACAGGAATCGATGTTAACCGCGTTACGCTGTTAATGGCGGTTCTAGAAAAGCGCGTAGGTATGCTTTTACAAGCGCAAGATGCTTATATCAAAGTAGCGGGTGGTGTGAAGCTTGACGAACCTGCAATTGATTTGGCAGTGTTAGCAAGCATTGTTTCAAGTTTCCGTGACAAAGCGCCAAATGTTTATGATTGTATTATTGGAGAAGTCGGATTGACTGGTGAAGTCAGACGCGTATCGCGTATCGAGCAGCGTGTTCAAGAAGCAGCGAAGTTAGGCTTTAAGCGTGCCATTATTCCGGCATCTAATTTAGGCGGCTGGGATTATCCGGAAGGAATTCGTGTAGTTGGTGTAGAAAGTGTTAACGATGCATTAAAAGAGATCTTTCCACAGTAAGGAGGCAATGTTGCCTCCTTTTATTTCTAGAAAAGTTTCTTTGGAGCGTTCTTGTTTTAAAATGTGTATAATTAAAAAAAGGAGGTGGAGCTCGTGTTAAGACCTATTATTCAAATAATGTTTTTACTTATTGGTGCGACGATTGGAATTTTATTATTACCATCAGCATTTGAACTTATTCCCCTTCTCGACAATCCGTGGATCAGTAATCCTTATGTAGCAGCTATTGTTGGTGCTCTTGTCTTTTTCTTATTGTCTTTATTATTTGTCGATTCATTGATTAACTTTATGAAATGGATGGAAGAGAAGTTATTGCGTGCCCCAACCCCAGACCTATTATTTGGAACGGTCGGGATGGTTATTGGTCTTGTAGTGGCGTTCTTAATTGGATTTGCATTGAGTACAGTTGATATTCCACTCGTAGCAACCGTAGCGCCATTAGTACTTTCTGTAGTGCTCGGTTATTTAGGATTTCAAGTTGGTTTTCAAAAGCGCGAAGAGATGTTGACGATGTTGACGCCTGCCAGATTTGTACCTACGAAAAAACAGGAAATAGAAGAACCGATTGAAAAAACGTCTTATAAATTGCTCGATACGAGTGTGATTATCGATGGTCGAATTGCGGATATTTCTGCAACTGGCTTTATGGAAGGTACATTTGTTGTGCCTCAATTTGTTTTGTCTGAACTGCAACATATTGCGGATTCGTCAGATACATTGAAAAGAACACGTGGTAGACGCGGGTTAGATATTTTGAAACGTCTTCAAAGTGAACGTGTTGATGCGATTATGATTACGGAAGAAAGTTTTGATGAAGTGAGCGAAGTCGATTTGAAATTGATGCGCGCTGCGAAAAAAATGGGCGGCAAAGTAGTAACCAATGATTTTAATCTCAATAAAGTATGTGAACTTCACAATGTTCCTGTATTGAACATTAATGATTTAGCTAATGCTGTAAAACCTGTCGTTATTCCAGGAGAAGATATGCACGTCGTGGTCATTAAAGACGGCAAAGAGCAAAATCAAGGTGTTGCTTATTTAGATGATGGAACGATGATTGTTATTGAAGGTGGCAAAGGATTTATCGGCCAGGCCATCAACGTTACAGTAACGAGTGTGTTGCAGACTTCTGCAGGCAGAATGATCTTCGCGAAACCGCGTGAAAGTAAATAACGTGCAACATATGATAAGGATGTTTTTTTATGAATTATACAGTCGTCTTACCTGCTGCTGGCAGTGGGAAACGAATGAAAGCTGATAAAAATAAATTATTACTCGAACTTTTTAATAAGCCTATTTTTCTTTATACATTAGAAGTTTTTCAACAAGATCCAAATTGTAATGCAATTTGGTTGGCGGTAAAAGAGCAAGAACAAGAGTTGATTGAAGGATATGTGAAACGCTATAACATCACAAAAGTTCAAGGGTACGCTACAGGGGGAGCAGAGCGGCAAGATAGTGTAAGAGCCTGTCTTGAAGCGATTCCACCTTGTGGCGTTGTTTTAGTTCATGATGCGGCGCGGCCTTTTATTGACCAAGCCGTCATAGCTGATTTAGTAGATACAGCGCAAACAACAGGAGCGGCAATAGCGGCTGTTCCGGTGAAAGATACGATTAAAAAAGCAGAAAACGGCATCATTTCAGAAACAGTAGACCGCAATCAATTGTGGATGATTCAAACGCCGCAAGCCTTTCGTTATGCGTTAATTTTAGAAGCAGCACAAAAAGCCCATCAAGACGGGTTTATGGGGACAGATGAAGCAATGCTTGTTGAGCGCTTAAATTACCCTGTCGCAATTGTAGAGAGTACATATGAAAATATTAAAATGACGACACCGGATGATTTGATTTATGGAAAAGCCATTCTGGAAAGTCGCTTACAGGAGGAACAGAAATGATTCGAATTGGACAAGGATACGATGTACATCAACTAGCAGAAGGACGTCCATTTATTTTAGGTGGCGTTGAAATTGAACACGACCGGGGACTTCTTGGTCATTCAGATGCAGACGTACTGTTGCATACCATCACAGATGCGGCACTGGGCGCAATTTGTGGAGGCGATATCGGTAAGCATTTTCCAGACACAGACCCGGAATTTAAAAATGCTGATTCGCGCAAGTTATTAACGCATATTTGGCAATACGTAAAAGAACAAGGTTACGAGCTCGGTAATGTGGATTGTACAGTGATTGCGCAAAAGCCAAAATTGGCTCCTTATATTGAACAAATGCGTGAATCGATTGCGAACTTGCTTGAAGCAGATATTTCACAAGTCAATGTTAAAGCCACAACTTCAGAACATCTTGGATTTGTTGGACGTGAAGAAGGAATTGCTGCACTTGCAGTAATCTTATTGACGAAGCATCCAGTTTCTCTTGATGTTCCAGAGTGATAGAATAGTAGAAGGATAAACGATATTTTAGGAGGAAATAAAATGACACAAGAAGTTCGCGTACGTTACGCACCAAGCCCGACAGGCCATTTGCATATCGGGGGCGCTCGTACAGCTTTATTTAACTATTTATTTGCGCGTCACAATAACGGGAAGTTCATCGTTCGAATTGAAGATACAGATACAGCTCGTAATATTGAGACAGGCGTTATGTCTCAACTGGATAACTTGAAATGGTTAGGCATTGAACACGATGAATCGATTGATGTTGGAGGGGAATACGGACCTTACCGTCAAATGGAGCGTTTGGATACGTATAAAAAACATTCAGACGAAATGCTTGAAAAAGGATTGGCATTTAAATGTTTCTGTACTCCTGAAGAATTAGAAGTAGAACGCGATGCACAAAAAGCAGCGGGCATTGCAGCTCCTCAATACAGCGGAACTTGCCGCAACTTAACGACTGAAGAAGTCGCTGAACGAGAAGCATCAGGTAAGACGTATAGTATTCGTGCAAAAGTTCCTACGAACGTAACTTATGAATTTAACGATTTAGTACGTGGCCCGATTTCATTTGAATCAAAAGATATTGGCGACTGGGTAATGGTTAAAACGACGGGTATTCCGACATATAATTTTGCCGTTGTTATCGATGATTATTTGATGAAGATTTCTCATGTTTTCCGCGGAGAAGAGCATTTGTCAAACACGCCAAGACAAATGATGATCTACGATGCATTTGGTTGGGATTACCCGAGCTATGGTCACATGACATTGATCATTAACGAAGACCGCAAGAAATTATCGAAACGTGACGAGTCAATTTTACAGTTTATTTCACAGTATAAAGAATTGGGTTATATTCCTGAAGCTTTGTTCAACTTCTTTGCGCTTCTTGGCTGGTCTCCAGAAGGAGAAGATGAGATCTTCTCGAAAGAAGAATTTATTCGCATTTTTGATGTAGAGCGTTTGTCTAAATCGCCATCGATGTTCGATAAGCAAAAGTTAATGTGGATGAACAACCAATACATTAAACAATTGCCGCTCGAAGAAGTTGTGAAGTTATCACTTCCTCATTTGCAAAAGGCAGGAAAATTGCCTGAAGAGATGACACCAGAACAAACAGAGTGGGCAAACAAACTTGTTGCTTTGTACCACGATCAAATGAGCTACGGTGCTGAAATTACCGAGCTATCAGAACAGTTTTTCACTGACGACTTAACATACGGCGAAGCTGAAAAAGAAGTGTTAGCTGGAGAACAAGTACCAGAAGTGATGGCTTCATTTAAAGAGCAATTAGCTGAATTAGAAAACTTTGAGCCGGCTGAAATTAAAGCAGCAATCAAAGCTGTTCAAAAAGCAACCGGTCATAAAGGTAAAAACTTATTCATGCCAATTCGTGTTGTCATTACTGGGCAAATGCACGGACCGGAACTGCCAGATGCGATTTCGTTATTAGGAAAAGACAAAGCGATTGCTCGCGTTGCACAGTATGCAAGTGCGTAACGTTGACTTATTGGGCTGACGGTGTAAAATGAATTTACTATCATTAAAACGTTGACGAGAAGAAGTACGTGCAGCAAGCTCTCTAGAGAAGATCCTCACCGGCTGAAAGGGATCTGTGCCACTGCTGCATCGAAATGCCTCTCCGAGTGCTGAGTCGAAAACAAGTAGACCAGACGTTTTGCCTGCGTTAGAGGCTTTCGAGAGAAAAGGGCGTGTTGTCCTTTTAATCAGAGTGGAACCGCGCAACTATGCGTCTCTGTCATTTACATGACAGGGGCGCTTTTTATTTTGGAACAGAAAGGAAGCGAGAAAAATGTTTAAATTACTAAAAGATGATGTTGATGTCATTTTCGAACAAGACCCAGCAGCGCGTAATTATTGGGAAGTTATCCTTACGTATTCCGGACTTCATGCCATTTGGTCGCACCGGCTGGCACATTTTTTCTTTAAAAATAAATTATTCTTTATTGCCCGCGCGATCTCGCAGATTAGTCGATTTTTCACAGGAATCGAAATTCATCCAGGTGCCGTAATTGGTCGTCGCTTTTTTATTGACCACGGCATGGGAGTTGTAATTGGGGAAACATGTGAAATCGGCGATAACGTTACGTTGTATCAAGGAGTAACATTAGGCGGCACAGGAAAAGAGCGTGGCAAACGTCACCCAACATTAGAAGATAATGTATTGGTTGCGACTGGAGCTAAAGTTTTAGGGTCTATCGTAATTGGTGCCAATTCCAAAGTTGGAGCGGGTTCAGTTGTTTTGAAAAATGTACCCGTAAACTCTACAGTAGTTGGAATTCCAGGAAAAGTGGTTATGCAAAACGGAGTCAAAGTAAAGCAAGACTTGAATCACCAAAATATGCCAGATCCTGTCATGGATAAATGCGATGGCATGGAAGCGAAAATTGCTAAGTTGCAACAAGAAATAGAACAGTTAAAAACATCAACAAAGAAAGAAGGGCGAGATTTATGAGTATCCAGATTTTTAATTCGTTGTCACGAAAAAAAGAAGCGTTTATCCCGTTAGAAGAAGGCAAAGTAAAAATGTATGTCTGCGGCCCGACTGTTTACAATTACATTCATATCGGTAACGCCCGTCCGGTTATCGTATATGATACGGTGCGCCGTCATTTGCAATACCGGGGTTATGATGTGAAATATGTCTCCAACTTTACAGATGTTGATGATAAATTGATTAAAGCAGCTAATGAACTTGGTCAAGAAGTTCCTGAAATTGCAGAGCGATTTATCGCTGCTTATTTTGAAAATACAAAAGCGCTTGGTTGTGCAGAAGCGGATGTTCATCCATTAGTAACCGATCATATGGCGCAAATTATCGAATTTATCGTAGCGTTGATCGAAAAAGGCTATGCTTATGAATCGCAAGGCGATGTTTATTACAGAACGCGTAAATTTGAAGGCTATGGCAAATTGTCTCATCAATCCGTCGACGAATTAAAAGTGGGGGCGCGAGTGGAAACGGGCGACAAAAAAGAAGATGAACTAGATTTCGTTTTATGGAAAGCTGCAAAACCAAAAGAAATTTCATGGGAAAGTCCATGGGGCAAGGGACGTCCAGGCTGGCACATTGAATGCTCAGTGATGGCACGTGAGCACTTAGGTGATACGATTGATATTCACGCAGGTGGACAAGACTTAACATTCCCGCATCACGAGAATGAAATTGCTCAATCCGAAGCGTTTACAGGAAAACCGTTTGCGCATTATTGGATGCATAATGGGTATATCAATATTGATAACGAAAAAATGTCCAAGTCATTAAATAACTTTGTGTTGGTGAATGACATATTGAAAGAACTAGATCCACAAGTACTGCGCTTCTTCATGCTGTCTGTTCATTATCGTCACCCAATTAATTACTCGCAGCAATTGGTAGAAGATGCAATAGCTGGACTCGAGCGTTTACGTACAGCTTATGCAAACTTAAAGCACCGTTTGAGTGCGTCTGCTGACTTGGGTGATCATTCGGATATTTGGGTTCATAAAATTGAAGAGATTAAGACTGCATTTATTCAAACAATGGATGACGATTTTAATACGGCCAATGCGATTTCAAGCTTGTTTGATTTGTCTCGTCTGTCGAATACGTATTTACTCGAAAAACAAACAGCGACATCAGTTTTAGAAACATTTATTGCAGTATTTGATGAATTAGCAGGTATTTTAGGATTGCCATTTAACCAACAAGAAGAATTACTGGATGAAGAAGTTGAAGCTTTGATGGCAGAGCGTATTGAAGCACGTAAAAACCGTGACTTTGCTCGTGCTGATGAAATTCGTGATTTATTCAAAGAGAAAAACATAATTTTAGAAGATACAGCGCAAGGGACACGCTGGAAGCGAGGGCAATAAATTGAATGTATTACGAAAAAATGATGTAGATCAATTAAATGCACTGGCTCTTGCTTATATGGGCGATGCGGTTTACGAACAAGCAGTACGTGAGCACTTATTGCGTTCAGGGCGTTCAAAACCAAATATTTTGCATCGTCAATCTACTACTTTTGTTTCGGCTAAAGCACAAGCAGTGGTGTTGAAGCGATTTACAGAAGAAGAATTTTTAACAGATGCGGAACTTGCGGTCATGAGGCGTGGACGCAATGCCAAGTCTGGATCTGTTCCAAAAAATACCGATGTGCAAACGTATAATTTCAGTACTGCGTTCGAAGCGGTTCTAGGTTGGTTGTATTTAAAAGAAGAGCAAGCGCGTGTAGACGAATTCATTTCTTATGCGATTGAGATTATCGAAGAGCTAGGGGGCGTATTGAAATGACAGAAGAAGAGTTGGCACCAGAAATTATTGGCGGAAAAAATCCAGTGCTTGAAGCATTAAGAGCAGACCGGGATATCAATAAAATCTGGATAGCTGAAGGCGTTCAGAAAAAAGGCATCACCGAATTATTGCAATTAGCGAAAGATAAAGGCGTCATTGTTCAATCAGTACCGAAGAAAAAAATCGATGGCTTAACAGACACCAATCACCAAGGCATTGCAGCAGCAGTGGCTGCTTATAACTACGCAAACTTGGAAGATTTGTTTGCAGCGGCGACGGCGAAAAATGAAGACCCATTTTTCTTGATCTTAGATGAATTAGAAGATCCGCATAATTTGGGATCTATCATGAGAACAGCGGATGCAATTGGCGTCCATGGGTTGATTATTCCAAAGCGCCGTGCAGTTGGTCTAACGGGTGTTGTGGCGAAAGCTTCGACGGGCGCGATTGAGCATGTGCCGGTCGTGCGTATTAATAACTTGTCACAAACTGTGGATGAGCTAAAAAAACGCGGGGTATGGATTGCCGGTACTGATGCAAAAGAATCGGTTGATTACCGAAGAATGGACGCATCATTGCCACTCGCCGTTATTATTGGCAGCGAAGGTAAAGGAATGAGTCGGATTTTACGTGAGAAATGTGATTTCTTGTATCAATTGCCGATGGTTGGGCATGTAACGTCGTTAAATGCTTCTGTAGCAGCAAGTTTATTAATGTACGAAGTTTATAGAAAGCGCAATCCATTAGGTTGATGCGATGAATATTCTGCTAGTTGATGGATACAATATCATTGGAGACTGGGTAGAACTACAAGAACTAAAAAAAGATAAATTAGCAAATGCCAGAGATCGCCTGATTGAGCGGATGGCTGAATACCGGAGCTATAAGGGATGGCGCGTCATTATTATTTTTGACGCTCATCTTGTTCCGGGTATTGAAGCCAAAAACCTACAGTACGATGTGGAAGTCATTTACACAAAAGAAAGCGAAACAGCAGATGAACGAATTGAAAAGCTGGCAACTAGTTTACATACGCGCCGCGATCAAATTTATGTAGCGACCTCAGATTTAACTGAGCAATGGGTTATTTTTGGTAAAGGTGCGTTAAGAATTTCAGCACGTGAGTTAGAAATTGAGATGGCTGAAATCCAGGAGAACATCACTAAAAAAGTAAAAGAAATCCAAGAACAGCGCGGGATTTCTAAAATACCACTGTCTGGAGAAATAGCGGAAATTTTCGAAAAATGGCGAAGAGGCTTGAAATGAACGGTTGACGCTCATTTTTTTCTTCATGTATACTGAGGATATCGAGGCTCACGCAATCGGAGGGATCACCCGTGGAAAATTATGATCAAGTTCAGACCCAACGATTCACCGACATGACAGATGAGGAACTTGTCAGTTTAGTCCACAGTGGAAACACAGAAGCACTGGATTTTTTGATAACAAAGTTCCGTCCTTTTGTACGAATGAAAGCCCGGTCGTATTTCCTGATTGGTGCTGATAAAGAAGATATTATTCAAGAAGGCATGATTGGTTTATACAAGGCGATACGGGATTTTAAGAGCGATAAATTATCTTCATTCCGTGCGTTCGCAGAATTATGCATTATCCGGCAAATCATTACCGCCATTAAAACGGCAACACGCCAAAAGCATATTCCACTGAATTCATATATTTCCTTGGACAAGCCGATTTACGATGAAGAGTCTGATCGAACGTTAATGGATGTATTAACCGGAAACGGCGTAGACGACCCGGAAGATTTAATTATTCATAATGAAGAGTTTCAGTATATGGAAGAGAAAATGGGCGAAGTACTCAGCGAGTTAGAACGAGAAGTGCTCGCGCTTTATCTTGACGGTCAATCCTATCAAGAAATCTCAGAAAAGCTTGAGCGTCATGTGAAATCGATTGATAATGCCTTGCAGCGAGTCAAGCGGAAACTAGAACGTCATTTGCAGGTTAATGAGATGCCAAGCTCTTGATGGGGCGGTTGACAGGGCTGTTTTAAGGTGATAACCTTGAAAAAGCTGTAAACTTGAATAAGGTGATAAAATGGCTAAAAAAATTGCATTAAGCTGCTCAACATGTGCATCTCGTAATTATACGGTTCCTGCGAAAGCAGAATCTAGCACACGTTTGGAACTCAAAAAATTCTGTGCTCATTGTAATGAGCATACCGTGCATAAACAAACGATATGAATTTTAACTGAATGCCGGACGATATAGAGTGATTTTGAAATTCGGAGGTTTTTAAAATAATGGGTAACATTGGCAGTTTCTTCAAAAATGTCGTTTCGGAAATGCGGAAAGTTAGCTGGCCAAAACGAAAAGAACTTACACGTTATACAATCGTTGTTCTTGCTACTTGTATTTTTATGGCTCTATTTTTCACGGTAGTCGATGCAGGTATTTCTAAATTATTCCGTTGGTTCGTAGCGCTATAAGATCGATAAGAATAATGCATAAAAAATAGCCCGTCATTCTATGAGAACGGGTTTTTTCATTTGGTAAAAAAGGAGGGATGGACGTTTAGTCCGCACGATTATGGAGAAAAATTGGTATGTAGTCCACACCTACTCAGGATATGAAAACAAAGTTAAAGCGAACTTAGAAAAGCGAGTAGAAACAATGGGTATGGAAGATCTGATCTTCCGTGTCATCATTCCTGAAGAGCAAGAAACAGATTTTAAAGACGGCAAGAAACGCACAGTTATGCGCAAAACTTTCCCGGGATATGTTTTGGTTGAGTTGATCATGACAGATGAGTCTTGGTATGTCGTTCGAAATACACCAGGTGTTACTGGATTTATCGGTTCATCAGGTGGAGGAGCAAAGCCAACACCATTGTTAGATGAAGAAGTTGAATTCATCTTGAAACAAATGGGAATGACAGAACGCAAAGTAGATATCGACTTTGCAGTTGCTGATACAGTTGAAGTAATGGAAGGGCCGTTCGCTAACTTCCAAGGGAAAGTGGAAGAAATTGATGATACAAAAGGCAAAGTTAAAGTGTCGATTGACATCTTCGGACGCGAAACCAAAATGGAACTGGATTTCGAGCAAGTTCAAAAAGTATAAAAGCCACTTGCTATTCTAAATTATTAATGGTATTATTTCATAGGTCAGACTGTCATAGGACACTCTGTACAATTTAGCTAATTCTATCAACATCGTTGACAGACAGATATTGAGTGGGAGGGGAAACCCTATTACCACATCACGGACTTAAGGAGGTGTGTTTCGTGGCTAAAAAAGTTGTTAAAGTTGTAAAATTGCAGATCCCTGCAGCAAAAGCTAACCCAGCGCCACCAGTTGGACCAGCATTGGGCCAAGCAGGTGTGAACATCATGGGCTTTTGTAAAGAGTTTAACGCGCGTACGGCAGATCAAGCAGGACTGATCATTCCAGTTGAGATTTCAGTATTTGAAGATCGTTCATTTACATTCATTACGAAAACTCCACCCGCAGCTGTTCTATTAAAAGTAGCAGCCGGTATTGAATCAGGTTCAGGCGAACCGAACCGCAATAAAGTAGCGACTGTGAAACGCGACAAAGTTCGCGAAATCGCAGAAACTAAAATGCCCGACCTAAACGCTGCTTCTGTAGAAGCTGCAATGTTGATGGTTGAAGGTACTGCTCGCAGTATGGGCATCACAATCGAAGATTAATTCGAGTAGTTGTTTTTGGATGGGTTGCGCAGTTCATCATGAGCCGCGCAGCCTTTAATCGTGGGAGGTTTAAACCGTTAGACCACAACAAGGAGGACGTTTAAAATGGCTAAAACAGGCAAAAAATTGCAAGACGCAGCAAAATTGGTTGATCGTTCTAAACTATACGAAGCGAAAGAAGCTATCGAACTTGCTAAAAAAGCAAGCACTGTAAACTTTGACGCTACAGTAGAAGTGGCTTTCCGTTTAGGAATTGACACGCGTAAGAACGACCAGCAAATCCGTGGGGCAGTAGTACTTCCAAACGGAACTGGTAAAACTCAAAGCGTTTTAGTTTTCGCTAAAGGCGAAAAACTAAAAGAAGCTGAGGCAGCTGGCGCAGATTTCGTAGGCGACGCTGAATATATCCAAAAAATCCAACAAGGATGGTTTGACTTCGACGTGATCGTTGCAACTCCTGACATGATGGGTGAAGTTGGTAAACTTGGACGCGTTTTAGGACCAAAAGGCTTAATGCCAAACCCTAAAACAGGCACAGTTACATTTGATGTAACTAAAGCTGTTCAAGAAATCAAAGCTGGTAAAGTGGAATACCGTGCAGACAAAACAGGTATCATCCATGCGCCAATCGGGAAAGTTTCTTTTGATGACAGCAAACTTGCTGAAAACTTAGAAGCAATCTATGACGTAGTATTAAAAGCGAAGCCATCTTCTGCTAAAGGTACTTACATCAAATCACTAAACGTTACTACTACAATGGGACCTGCTGTTAAAGTAGATCCATCTAAAGTAGTTGCTAAATAAAATATTGACATCGCATTTTTGCTCTGCTATACTAGCGGAGTTGTGAAATACCCATTTGTACCGCAGACAGTAGGGGCGCTAGTCGCTTAATTTAGCCCTGCCGAGGACATGATGAATTCAGTAAACATCTTTTTGATGCTGATTTTATGCCTCTGTGTCTGTAATGGACCAGAGGCTTTTCTTATGGACGGTATAAATGAAAAATCTATAGGAGGTGCCAAAATGAGCAAAGCAGTTGAAACGAAAAAAGTTGTCGTGCAAACAATCGCTGATAAATTCGGGGCTGCAGCGTCAGTTGTAGTTGTTGATTATCGTGGATTGAACGTTGCACAATTAACAGAACTTCGTAAACAGCTTCGTGAAGCAGGCGTTGAGTTTAAAGTTTACAAAAACTCAATGACTCGTCGTGCGACTGAAATGCACGGACTTGAAGCAATCAACGAACACTTTACAGGACCAAACGCAATTGCATTTTCTAACGAAGATGTAGTAGCACCAGCACGTATCATCAACAACTTCGCTAAAGCAAATGAAGCGCTTGAAATTAAAGCGGGCGTTATCGAAGGTGTAGTTGCATCAGCTGAAGACATGAAAGCATTGGCAGAACTTCCGTCACGCGAAGGCTTGCTATCTATGCTACTCAGCGTACTACAAGCTCCAATCCGCAACTTTGCAGCTACAACAAAAGCAGTTGCAGATCAAAAAGAAGAACAAGGCGCTTAATAAGTTAGCCGGCTAAGCACGACAAAAAAATTACCTATCAATAGGAGGAAACTATAATGACACAAGAACAAATCTTAGAATCAATCAAAGAAATGACAGTTCTTCAATTAAACGACCTAGTAAAAGCAATCGAAGAAGAGTTCGGCGTAACTGCTGCTGCTCCTGTTGCTGCAGCTGCTGCTGGCGGTGCTGCTGAAGAAGAACAAACTGAATTCGACGTAGTACTTGCTTCTGCTGGCGATTCAAAAATCAAAGTAATCAAAGCAGTACGCGAAATCACTGGTCTTGGTCTTAAAGAAGCGAAAGCACTTGTAGACGAAGCTCCTAAAGCAATCAAAGAAGGCGTATCTAAAGAAGACGCTGAAGAAATGAAGAGCAAACTTGAAGAAGTTGGCGCATCAGTAGAAGTTAAGTAATTTAATGACTTTATAAAAAAGGAGGAAAGTTCGTCAGTGTATACCGGCGGGCTTTTCTTCTTTTTAATTTATTTTGAAGATAGGCGATTGTCTATAATAAGGTGAATGCAAGGAGGGCTCGATATGTCTCAACATTATTATTCCAAAAATCCTCAAACAAAAAGCAATCCTCGAGAGTGGACAGACGTACTGCGAGGCGAGAAGTTCCGATTCCAGACCGATGCTGGCGTTTTTAGTAAAAACGAAGTTGATTTTGGTTCGCGACTATTGATTGAGACATTCCAAGAATCTGCTATAGATGGACCGGTACTAGATGTTGGTTGCGGTTATGGGCCAATCGGAATGACGGTCGCAAAAATATCTCCTCAAAAACAAGTTCATATGGTAGATGTCAATATACGGGCCATTGAGTTGGCCAAAATAAATGTAGAGAAAAACGATATATCAAACGTTAAAATCTATGAAAGTGATGGGTTAAGCGCTGTTGATGTTAGTGGTTTTTCTGCAATTTTAACAAACCCGCCAATACGGGCAGGAAAAGAAACGATTTTTCGTTTTTATGAAGAAGCAGCTGAGAAACTAGCAGATGGTGGATCGTTGTGGGTAGTTATCCAGAAAAAGCAGGGTGCTCCTTCTACGCAGGTGAAATTAGAAGAACTTTTCGAAGAAGTAAAAGTGGTAGATAAGAACAAAGGTTACTTTATTTTTGAAGCTCGAAAAGTTTGACTTGACAAAATCGCTGTGGTATTATAATAAAATGCAAAATTTATTATTTTGAGGTCGTTTGCCCTTTTTTGGGCTCCGCATGGCGACATAGCTAATCACGTGTAAACCGAAAATGAGCTAATATTAGTCTCGTTTTCTTTTTGTCTTTTCGATATCATACACTATTTTGTATAAATCGCAAAGACCTATAATCGTTTTATTGAGGGGTGAATAAGTTGGTAGGTCAACTAGTTCAGTACGGTCAACATCGTCAACGCAGAAGTTTTTCGAGAATCAGTGAAGTGCTGGATCTTCCGAACTTGATTGAAATTCAATCATCATCTTATGAATGGTTTCTCGAAGAAGGACTTCGCGAAATGTTCCGAGATATCTCGCCGATTGAAGATTTCACAGGAAATCTATCGCTCGAGTTTGTTGATTACAGTCTCGCGGAACCGAAGTATCCAGTCGATGAATCGAAAGAGCGCGACGTAACTTATGCAGCACCTTTGCGTGTGAAAGTACGTCTGCACAACAAAGAAACAGATGAAGTAAAAGAGCAAGATGTCTTCATGGGAGATTTCCCGTTAATGACAGAAACAGGTACGTTTGTTATCAACGGAGCAGAGCGCGTTATCGTTTCCCAATTGGTTCGTTCTCCAAGTGTTTATTTCCATGACAAGACAGATAAAAATGGTAAAAAAGGCTTTGGAGCAACTGTTATTCCAAACCGTGGAGCATGGTTGGAATACGAAACAGATGCAAAAGATGTTGTCTATGTCAGAATTGATCGCACACGTAAATTGCCGGTAACGGTTCTTTTAAGAGCGCTTGGTTTTGGATCTGACCAAGAAATCATCGATTTACTTGGAGATAACGAATTTCTTCAAAACACACTTGAAAAAGATAATACAGAAAGCACAGAAAAAGCGCTTCTTGAAATTTATGAGCGTCTGCGCCCTGGTGAGCCACCGACAGTTGAAAGTGCAAAGAGCCTGTTATACTCACGCTTTTTCGACCCAAAACGCTATGACTTAGCAAATGTTGGTCGCTATAAAATGAACAAAAAGCTTCACATTAAAAACCGTCTTTTCAATCAAACAATTGCCGAAACGTTGGCAGATCCTGAAACAGGCGAAATTTTAGTTGAAGCAGGCACATTAATTGACCGTCGTGTACTTGATCGTTTAATTCCAAACTTAGAAAACGGTGTTGGTTTCCACACAGTTTCTCAAGTAGGTGGGGTTTTAGAAGGTGAAGTTACTTTGCAATCGATTAAAATTTATGCGCCAAACAATGAAGACCAAAAAGAAATCACTGTTATAAGCAATGCTTATATAGAAGATAAGATTAAAAATGTAACACCAGCTGATATCATTTCTTCTATCAGTTACTTCTTTAACCTTCTTTACGGTGTTGGAAACACAGATGATATCGATCATCTTGGTAATCGTCGTTTACGTTCAGTAGGCGAACTTTTACAAAACCAATTCCGTATTGGACTATCTCGTATGGAACGCGTAGTGCGTGAACGTATGTCGATTAATGATACACAAGCAATCGTTCCTCAGCAATTGATCAATATCCGTCCGGTTATTGCATCAATTAAAGAGTTCTTCGGTAGTTCTCAGCTTTCTCAGTTCATGGATCAAACAAATCCATTAGCTGAATTGACACACAAACGCCGTCTGTCGGCTCTTGGGCCCGGTGGTTTAACGCGTGAACGCGCAGGCTTTGAAGTACGTGACGTTCACTATTCACATTATGGTCGTATGTGTCCGATTGAAACGCCTGAGGGCCCGAACATTGGATTGATCAATACACTTTCGACATTTGCGAAAGTAAACAAGTTTGGTTTCATTGAAACTCCTTATCGTCGCGTAGATTCTGAAACAGGTCTTGTTACTGAACAAATTGATTACTTGACCGCTGATGAAGAAGATAACTATGTAGTAGCTCAAGCCAACTCGAAATTGAATGACGATGGATCATTCGTCGAAGAAGGCATTGTGGCACGTTTCCGCGGAGAAAACACAATTTACAAACGCGGCAGCATTGACTATATGGACGTTTCTCCTAAACAGGTCGTTTCTGTAGCAACAGCTTGTATCCCGTTCCTTGAAAACGATGACTCTAACCGAGCATTAATGGGAGCGAACATGCAACGTCAAGCGGTTCCGTTATTAAATCCAGAAGCTCCTTTCGTAGGAACTGGGATGGAACATTTGGCGGCGCGTGATTCTGGTGCAGCTGTCGTAGCAAAACATGATGGTATTGTAGAATTTGTGGAAGCTAAAGAAATCTCAGTACGCCGCATTGAAAATGTGGATGGTAGTGAAGTCCGAGGCGACCTTGATACGTACCGATTGCAAAAATTCGTTCGTTCTAACCAAGGAACAAGTTATAACCAACGCCCAATCGTTAAAGTTGGAGACCGTATTTCTAAACGCGATATTCTAGCCGATGGACCTTCAATGGAACGCGGAGAGATGGCATTAGGAAGAAACGTATTGGTTGCCTTCATGACATGGGATGGTTTTAACTACGAAGATGCAATTATCATGAGTGAACGTTTAGTGAAAGACGATGTTTACACATCTGTTCATATTGAAGAGTACGAGTCTGATTCACGAGATACAAAACTAGGACCAGAAGAAATTACGCGCGACATCCCGAACGTTGGAGAAGACGCATTACGTAATTTGGATGACCGTGGAATTATCCGTGTCGGAGCTGAAGTAAAAGATGGAGATATTCTTGTTGGTAAAGTAACACCTAAAGGAGTTACAGAACTAACTGCTGAAGAACGTCTTTTACATGCTATTTTCGGCGAAAAAGCACGCGAAGTTCGCGATACTTCATTGCGAGTGCCTCACGGTGCTGGCGGTATTGTATTGGATGTTAAAATCTTCAACCGTGAAGATGGAGATGAACTACCACCGGGTGTTAATCAGTTAGTCCGCGCATACATCGTTCAGAAACGTAAAATTTCTGTTGGTGATAAAATGGCCGGACGTCACGGAAACAAAGGTGTTATTTCAAGAATTCTACCTGAAGAAGATATGCCGTTTATGCCTGATGGCACGCCAGTCGACATTATGTTGAACCCACTTGGTGTACCTTCTCGTATGAATATTGGTCAGGTACTTGAATTGCATCTTGGAATGGCTTCTCGTTCACTTGGAATTCATATGGCTTCGTCTGTATTTGATGGAGCGAATGAAGAAGATGTGTTGGAGACAATGGAAGAGTCAGGTATGCCACGTGATGGTAAAACGATTCTCTATGATGGCCGTTCTGGTGAAGCATTCGATAACCGTGTGTCTGTAGGAATCATGTACATGATCAAACTTGCCCACATGGTTGATGATAAATTGCACGCTCGTTCAACTGGGCCGTACTCATTGGTTACACAACAGCCATTGGGTGGTAAAGCACAATTCGGTGGACAACGTTTTGGTGAGATGGAAGTATGGGCACTTGAAGCATATGGTGCTGCACATACATTACAAGAAATCTTAACAGTGAAATCGGATGATGTTGTAGGTCGTGTGAAAACTTATGAAGCAATTGTTAAAGGTGAAAGTGTACCGGAACCAAGTGTACCGGAATCATTTAAAGTTTTAATCAAAGAGCTTCAAAGTTTAGGTATGGACGTTAAAATGTTAACGATTGACGATGAAGAAATTGAGTTGCGCGATTTGGATGAAGAAGAAGATCTTCAACCAGCAGACTCATTAAATATCTTGCCGATTGCAGATACAGAAGCACCGGTTGGAACAATTGATTAATAATACTTGGAATCGAACGGCTTTAATCGGCCGTTCTCCAGTTATTCATTCAGCCATTACCGAGGAAGAGCCGTACAGAAACTCGAGACAAAAGGGAGGTAGGCTCCTTGATAGATGTTAATAATTTTGAGTATATGAAAATCGGATTAGCGTCACCCGATAAAATTCGCTCATGGTCTTATGGAGAAGTCAAAAAGCCAGAAACAATCAATTACCGTACATTAAAACCTGAAAAAGATGGTTTGTTCTGCGAACGAATTTTCGGTCCTACAAAGGATTGGGAATGTCATTGCGGTAAATACAAACGTGTTCGTTATAAAGGCGTTGTCTGTGATCGTTGTGGCGTTGAAGTTACACGTTCAAAAGTTCGTCGCGAGCGCATGGGACATATTGAATTAGCAGCTCCTGTTTCACACATTTGGTATTTCAAAGGGATTCCGAGCCGTATGGGACTTATCTTAGATATGTCACCGCGTTCACTTGAAGAAGTTATTTACTTTGCTTCTTACGTAGTAATCGATCCTGCGGATACACCGCTTGAAAAGAAACAGCTTTTATCTGAAAAAGAATACCGCGCATACCGTGATAAGTTTGGTAAGAAATTCCAAGCTGCTATGGGAGCAGAAGCAATCAAACGTCTATTACAAGAAATTGACCTTGAACGCGAAACGGATTCTTTAAAAGAAGAGTTGAAAACAGCTCAAGGCCAACGTCGCACACGTGCGATCAAACGTCTTGAAGTCGTAGAATCATTCCGTAATTCAGGAAACAATCCTGATTGGATGATCTTAGATGTGCTACCTGTTATTCCACCTGAACTTCGTCCGATGGTTCAATTAGACGGCGGTCGCTTTGCGACTTCTGATTTAAATGATCTTTATCGTCGCGTAATCAACCGGAACAACCGTTTGAAACGTCTTTTGGACCTTGGTGCACCAAGCATTATTGTTCAAAATGAGAAACGTATGCTTCAAGAAGCTGTTGATGCTTTGATTGATAATGGCCGTCGTGGTCGTCCGGTTACTGGACCAGGTAACCGTCCGTTGAAATCTCTTTCTCATATGTTAAAAGGTAAACAAGGACGTTTCCGTCAAAACCTTCTTGGTAAACGAGTAGATTATTCAGGCCGTTCAGTAATTGTTGTTGGACCTAACTTGAAAATGTACCAATGTGGTTTACCAAAAGGAATGGCAATCGAATTGTTTAAACCTTTTGTTATGAAGGAATTGGTTGAACGTGGATTGGCTCATAACATCAAGAGTGCAAAACGTAAAATTGAACGTCTTCATTCTGAAGTTTGGGATGTATTAGAAGATGTAATCAAGGAGCATCCGGTTCTATTGAACCGAGCACCAACTCTTCACAGACTAGGTATCCAGGCATTTGAACCGACACTTGTTGAAGGTAAAGCAATCCGTCTACATCCGCTTGTATGTACTGCATACAACGCCGATTTTGATGGTGACCAAATGGCTGTTCACGTACCTTTATCATCTGAAGCACAAGCTGAAGCGAGATTACTAATGCTTGCAGCTCAAAACATTTTGAATCCAAAAGACGGAAAACCTGTTGTAACACCATCTCAGGATATGGTTTTAGGAAACTATTACTTAACGCTTGAGCGTAAAGGTGCTACAGGAGAAGGCGCTACTTTCTCAGGACCTGAAGAAGTCATGATCGCTTATCAAACAGGCCATGTGCATTTGCATACACGTATTGCGATTCAAGCTGGAGCTGTTAACAACCCGACGTTCACAGAAGAACAAAACAAAATGCTTTTATTGACATCTGTTGGTAAAATTATTTTCAATGAAATTCTGCCGAAGTCATTCCCATATATTAATGAACCGACTGACTTTAACTTGCAGGTGGAAACACCAGCGAAATACTTTGTTGCTACAACAACGGATATTCGCAAGCATATTGAAGAAGCAGAACTTGTAACGCCATTTAAAAAGAAAATTCTTGGTGAGATCATCGCAGAAGTATTTAAACGTTTCCATATTACGGAAACTTCGAAAATGCTTGATCGCATGAAGAGCCTTGGATTTAAATATTCGACTCAAGCCGGCATCACTGTTGGTGTGTCAGATATTGTAGTTCTTCCAGACAAGGGAGAAATTTTAATTAGCGCGCAAGAAAACGTTGATAAAGTAATGAAACAATTCCGCCGTGGATTGATTACAGAAGAAGAGCGATATGCACGCGTCATTTCATATTGGAGTAATGCAAAAGATATCATTCAAGGTAAACTGATGGCATCTCTTGATAACTTAAACCCAATCTTTATGATGAGTGATTCCGGTGCTCGTGGTAATGCTTCCAACTTTACGCAGCTTGCGGGTATGCGTGGATTGATGGCCAACCCGGCTGGACGTATTATCGAACTTCCGATTAAATCTTCTTTCCGTGAAGGATTAACAGTACTTGAGTATTTCATCTCTACCCACGGTGCTCGTAAAGGTCTTGCCGATACAGCATTGAAAACGGCCGATTCTGGTTACTTAACTCGTCGTTTAGTAGATGTTGCACAAGATGCAATCGTCCGCGAAAATGATTGTGGAACAGATAGAGGCTTATTGGTTGGAGCGTTGATGGAAGGTACAGAAGTAATTGAAGAGCTTGATGAGCGTATTGTTGGTCGTCATGCTAAGAAAACAATTCGCCATCCAGAAACAAAAGAAATTATTGTAGCAAAAGACGAATTGATCACGCAAGACTTAACTCGTCTGATTGTAGAAGCGGGTATTAAAGAAGTTACCATTCGTTCTGCATTTACATGTAATACAAAACACGGTATTTGTAAGAAATGTTACGGCACAAACTTAGCAACTGGAGACGAAGTTGAAGTGGGCGAAGCAGTAGGTATTATTGCAGCTCAATCAATCGGTGAGCCAGGAACTCAGCTTACGATGCGTACATTCCATACAGGTGGGGTTGCAGGAGACGATATTACTCAAGGTCTTCCGCGTATCCAAGAAATATTTGAGTCGCGTAATCCTAAAGGTCAAGCGGTTATTTCTGAAATTACAGGGACAGTTACTGAAATCGAAGAAATTCGCGAAGGTCAGAAGGAAGTAACGATTCAAGGTGATGTTGAAACACGTAAATATCTAGCTCCATACAATGCGCGCATCAAAGTTCAAGTAGATGACGCTATTGTACGAGGCGAAGTATTAACGGATGGTTCAATCGATCCGAAACAATTACTTCAAGTAAAAGACGTTCAAGCTGTTCAAGTTTATCTATTGAAAGAAGTTCAAAAAGTATACCGTATGCAGGGTGTAGAAATCGGTGATAAGCACGTAGAAGTTATGGTTCGTCAAATGTTCCGTAAAGTTCGCGTAATTGAAGCCGGTGATACAGAATTGCTACCAGGTTCACTATTGGATATTCACCAGTTTACTGAGGCTAATGTTAAAGCGGTTCTAGAAGGTAACTTACCAGCGACAAGTCGTCCTGTAATTCTAGGGATCACAAAAGCTTCTCTTGAAACAGAATCATTCTTATCAGCCGCATCTTTCCAAGAAACGACTCGTGTCTTAACAGACGCAGCAATCAAAGGAAAACGTGATGAGCTTCTAGGATTGAAAGAGAACGTTATTATCGGAAAACTTGTTCCAGCTGGAACAGGAATGCAACGTTACCGTCAAATTAAAATTGCTCAAAGTGAAAAAGCGGCGCAGCAGGAAATTGTCGGTACAGAATCATAAAATAGATTTCTTGGATTCCGGGGAGCTACAAAAATCTCCCCGGGATTTTTCAAGAACTTTGTTGACAGCATTATCATAGGATGATAATATGTTAAGGGTTGATGGTTAACGGTTTGGATGCTTTGGAAGATATGCAAATGTCTAATGAAAAAGTAAAACAGACAAGTGAAATAATCATCGGTACAAAGCAGACAGTAACAGCATTAAAAAGCGGTATTGTCCAAGAGGTAATAGTGGCAAAAGACGCGAACGATCGAATGACCGAACAGATCGTCCATCTAGCTTTAAAAGAAGGTATTCGGATCGGATTGCAGATTCACGATTAAAGCTTGGCAAAGCACATGACATTAATGTCGGTGCAGCTGCATTAGCTATTACTGGATAACAGTTTTTGTGTATAAATCACAAAGACTTTGTTTTTTACCCAAAAATGAACCACCTGGATATGTGGTATTAGAACACCTTTTGAGAGGAGGAAAAATCGATGCCTACAATTAACCAATTAGTTAACAAGCCTCGTAAACCAAAGAGCACTAAATCAGGTTCACCAGCCCTAAACAAAGGGTATAACAGCTTTAAAAAGTCTCAAACTAACGTTACATCACCACAGAAACGTGGAGTATGTACTCGTGTTGGTACGATGACACCTAAAAAACCAAACTCCGCATTGCGTAAATATGCGCGTGTACGTTTGACGAACCAAATTGAGGTTAATGCTTACATCGGCGGCGAAGGTCACAACCTTCAAGAGCACAGTGTAGTTCTTCTTCGCGGCGGACGCGTAAAAGATTTACCGGGTGTACGTTACCATATCGTACGTGGAGCACTTGATACAGCTGGAGTTACTGGCCGTATGCAAAGCCGTTCTAAATACGGAACTAAACGCCCTAAAGCAAAAAAATAATATCTTAAATTAACGAAGTGACTTCGTTGAAAGGAGGAACATACATGCCTCGTAAAGGTCCTGTAGCTAAACGCGACGTGTTGCCAGATCCAATTTATAATTCGAAATTGGTGACACGCTTAATTAATAAAATGATGGTTGACGGAAAAAGAGGTACTTCACAAAAAATCTTATACGGAGCGTTTGAGTTAGTTAAAGAACGCAGCGGTAAAGATCCAATTGAAGTATACGAACAAGCATTAACTAATGTTATGCCAGTTCTTGAAGTACGCGCTCGCCGTGTTGGTGGAGCTAACTATCAAGTACCGGTTGAAGTTCGTCCTGAACGCCGTACAACTTTAGGTTTACGTTACCTTGTTAACTATTCACGTCTTCGTGGAGAGAAAACAATGGAAGAACGTTTGGCTAATGAAATTTTAGATGCTGCTAACAACACTGGTGCAGCTGTTAAGAAACGTGAAGATATTCATAAAATGGCGGAAGCAAACAAAGCATTTGCTCATTACCGCTGGTAATTTCTTTCGAGATGTTTACATCTTAATCCGAAACGGAAGGAGAAAAACAACATGGCTAGAGAGTTCTCCTTAGACAAAACACGTAATATCGGGATCATGGCACACATTGATGCTGGTAAAACGACTACTACGGAGCGTATTTTATACTACACAGGTAGAATCCACAAAATCGGGGAAACACATGAAGGTGCTTCTCAGATGGACTGGATGGAGCAAGAGCAAGAGCGTGGAATCACAATCACTTCTGCTGCAACTACTGCTTCATGGAAAGAACACCGCGTTAACATCATCGATACTCCTGGACACGTAGACTTCACTGTAGAAGTTGAACGTTCATTGCGCGTACTTGATGGTGCAGTTACAGTTCTTGATGCTCAATCAGGTGTTGAGCCTCAAACTGAAACAGTTTGGCGTCAAGCTACAACTTACGGTGTTCCACGTATCGTATTTATTAACAAAATGGATAAAATCGGTGCTGATTTCCTTTACTCTGTAGGTACATTGCACGAACGCCTACAAGCAAATGCTCACCCGATCCAATTACCAATCGGTGCAGAAGATGAGTTCTCAGCTATTATCGATTTAGTTGAAATGAACGCACGTTTCTACGCAAATGATTTGGGAACTGAAATTACTGAAGGTGAAATTCCTGAAGAATACAAAGAGCTTGCTGAAGAGTGGCACACTAAATTAGTGGAAGCTGTTGCTGAGCTTGATGAAGAATTAATGGAGAAATACCTTAGCGGTGAAGAAATTACTGTTGAAGAACTTAAAGCTGGTATCCGTAAAGGAACATTAGACGTTGAGTTTTATCCAGTAGTTTGTGGTACTGCATTTAAAAACAAAGGGGTTCAATTAATGCTTGATGCAGTAATTGATTACCTACCATCTCCATTAGATGTACCACCGATGACTGGTGTTCTTCCAGACTCGGACGAAGAAGTATTACGTAAGCCTGACGAAAGCGAACCATTCTCTGCGTTAGCGTTTAAAGTAATGACAGATCCATATGTAGGGAAGTTAACTTTCTTCCGCGTATATTCTGGATCACTTAAATCTGGATCATATGTTCAGAACTCTTCTAAAGGTAAGCGTGAGCGCGTAGGACGTATTCTACAAATGCACGCAAACTCTCGTGAAGAAATTGCTGAAGTGTATTGCGGAGATATTGCTGCTGCTATCGGTCTTAAAGATACATCTACGGGTGATACTTTAAGTGACGAGAAACACCAAGTAATTCTTGAGCGTATGGTATTCCCAGAACCAGTTATTTCTCTTTCTGTAGAACCTAAGTCAAAAGCAGACCAAGATAAAATGGGTCAAGCTCTTGCTAAATTACAGGAAGAAGATCCAACTTTCCGTGCGCATACTGACCAGGAAACTGGCCAAACAATCATCGCGGGTATGGGTGAACTTCACCTTGATATCCTAGTTGACCGTATGCGTCGTGAATTCAACGTAGAAGCTAACGTGGGTGAACCTCAGGTATCTTACCGTGAGACATTCCGTCAGTCTGCTAAAGTTGAAGGTAAATTCGTACGCCAATCTGGTGGACGTGGACAATTCGGACACGTTTGGATTGAATTCTCTCCAAACGAAGAAGGAGCAGGTTTTGAATTTGAAAATGGTATCGTTGGTGGTGTTGTTCCACGTGAATACATCCCAGCAGTTGAAGCGGGTCTTCGCGACTCTCTAGACAACGGTGTTATTGCCGGATATCCATTGATTGATATCAAAGCTCGTTTGTTCGACGGATCTTACCATGATGTTGACTCGAATGAAATGGCATTTAAAGTAGCTGCATCTATGGCGCTTAAAAATGCAATCTCTAAAGTAAACCCGGTTCTTCTTGAGCCAATTATGCGCGTTGAGGTTGTTATCCCTGAGGAATACCTTGGAGATATCATGGGTGACATTACGTCACGCCGTGGCCGTGTAGAAGGTATGGACGCTCGTGGAAACGCGCAAGTTGTTCGTGCTATGGTACCACTTGCACAAATGTTCGGTTATGCAACTTCATTGCGTTCAAATACGCAAGGTCGTGGTGTGTTCTCAATGCACTTTGATCACTATGAAGAAGTACCGAAATCAATTTCTGAAGAAATCATCAAAAAAAATAAAGGTCAATAATTGAATTTTGATCTTTAATCAAGTATAAATAGTTTGTATGCCTGGAATAATAGGGCCCTATTATTCCGGCACATCAAATGAACAATCACTTACATTTCGAGGAGGATTTTTCTAATGGGTAAAGCTAAATTTGATCGCTCTAAAACACACGCAAACATTGGTACAATTGGTCACGTCGATCACGGTAAAACAACTTTAACTGCAGCAATCGCTACAGTTCTTGCTAAAAAATCAGGTGGGGAAGCTCGTTCGTACGCACAAATCGACAACGCTCCTGAAGAAAAAGAACGTGGAATTACTATCAACACTTCACACATTGAATATGAAACTGACACTCGTCACTACGCACACGTAGATTGCCCTGGTCACGCCGATTATGTTAAAAACATGATCACTGGTGCTGCTCAAATGGACGGCGGGATCTTAGTAGTATCTGCTGCTGATGGCCCAATGCCACAAACTCGTGAGCACATCCTTCTTTCACGTCAAGTTGGTGTTCCTTACTTAGTAGTATTCATGAACAAATGCGACATGGTAGATGACGAAGAACTTCTTGAGCTAGTTGAAATGGAAGTACGCGATCTTCTATCTGAATATGACTTCCCTGGCGATGACATTCCTGTTATCAAAGGTTCTGCTCTTAAAGCTCTTGAAGGAGAAGCTGAGTGGGAAGAAAAAATCGTTGAATTGATGGATGCAGTTGATAGCTATATCCCAACTCCACCACGTGATACTGAAAAACCTTTCATGATGCCTGTTGAGGATGTATTCTCAATCACTGGCCGTGGAACAGTTGCTACAGGACGTGTTGAGCGTGGACAAATCAAAATTGGTGACAACGTTGATATCATTGGTATCACTGAAGAGCCAAAATCTACTACTGTAACTGGTGTAGAAATGTTCCGTAAATTACTTGACTATGCTGAAGCTGGCGACAACATTGGCGCACTTCTTCGCGGAGTTTCTCGTGATGACGTTCAACGTGGACAAGTATTGGCTAAACCAGGCACAATTACTCCACATACTGAATTCAAAGCTGAAGTTTACGTTCTTTCAAAAGAAGAGGGTGGACGTCACACTCCATTCTTCACAAACTACCGTCCACAGTTCTACTTCCGTACAACTGATGTAACTGGTGTTTGTAACCTTCCTGAAGGTGTAGAAATGGTTATGCCTGGAGATAACATCGAAATGATCGTTTCTCTAATCTCTCCTATCGCACTTGAAGAAGGAACTAAGTTCTCTATCCGTGAGGGTGGACGTACTGTAGGCGCTGGCGTTGTTGCTACAATTACTAAGTAATAACTGCTGAGTGTTAATTTAAGACCCTGTCTCATTTTTATGAGACAGGGTCTTTTTTGTGTTTTTTTAGTCGAAATAAAGAAGAAATAAACGAAAATAGTTCTCGTTCATAAAATATTCAAACTTTTTAAAAATTCTTTTAAACCTAGTAATAGCAACAATGAAAACGGATACAAAAATATAGAATGTTCATAATTGATAAAAAACTTACTAAAAGTAGATTGACACGTTCTTCAATAGGCGATATGATAGCAACAATTTACAAAACACATACAGAATTCGATATATTGCATATTATAAAACATTCGAGAAAGAAGTGGACATCATGAATGAACAAGTAATTTATATGAATGGTGAATTCGTGAAAAAGGAAGACGCTAAAATTTCAGTTTATGACCACGGTTTTTTATACGGTGATGGAGTATTCGAAGGAATACGTTCTTATAACGGAAATGTCTTTCGACTGGAAGAACATCTTGAGCGACTTTACGATTCAGCAAAATCTGTGATGCTCGAGATTCCACACACTTTTGATGAAATGGTTGAAATTGTTGTCCGCACTTTGAGAGAAAATAAGTTTAAAGATGCTTATATCCGACTTATTGTTTCACGAGGAGTAGGTAACCTTGGATTAGACCCTTATAGTTGTTCGCACCCTAGTGTAATCGTAATCGCCGAACCTTTATCGCTGTTTCCAAAATCAATGTATGACACGGGATTAGAGATTGTTTCTGTAGCTACACGAAGAAGCAGATCGGACGTATTAAGCCCGAAAGTTAAATCATTAAATTACATGAACAATATTCTAGTGAAGCTTGAAGCTAATTTAGCAGGTGTTTCTGAAGCTCTTATGCTAAATGATCAGGGCTATGTAGCTGAAGGTTCAGCAGACAACATCTTTATTGTTCGCAAAAATAAAATAATCACACCTCCAGGTTATGTAGGAGCCCTTGAAGGAATTACGCGTAACGCAATTATAGACATAGCGAATCAAAAAGGGTATGACATTCAAGAAGGTGTCTTCACAAGACATGATGTGTATGTAGCAGACGAAGTTTTCCTGACAGGAACGGCTGCTGAAGTTATCTCCGTAGTAAAAGTAGACGGTCGAGTAATTGGCGAAGGAAAGCCAGGACCGGTTACAAACGACTTGCTAGTATCATTTAGAGAACTTGTTCAAAATGATGGCGTAAAAGTATACTCAGATCAATTAAATGTAGTTTAAGAAAACCGAATATTAGTTCAACTCAATGACGAGGTTAAAGTAAATGGAAGCTGTATTCACAGAGAGCCGGTATAGGTGGAAGCCGGTAATACAACCATTTACGACATCCCCTCTGAGTGGATTGCTGAAAGGCTTCGGCTGTTTAGGTAGTCCCGGTGACTTGCAAGTTAAAAGTGATCGTTATCAGCGGATAAGCATTGCTTATCTATGAGGCTGCGGTTGCGCAGTGAAATAGGGTGGTACCATGAAACTTTTTCATCCCTATACAAAGAACAAGTTTCTTTGTGTAGGGATGAAAAAGTTTTTTTATTTCATAAAAGTTTTAGAAAAGGAGGCGGAAAGATTGGGAGTAAACGTAAAGGTTAGAGAAGAAGTTAAACAAGAATCAACAGGCAGCGGGGCAGATGTGCTAATTCAATCTTTGAAAAATCAAGGAGTAGAAATCATTTTCGGATATCCCGGAGGCGCGGTGCTACCAATTTACGATGCCTTGCACCAAAACCCGATACGGCACATATTGGCGAGACATGAACAAGGTGCAATCCACGCAGCTGAAGGTTACGCAAGAGTGTCAGGTAAAACCGGTGTTGTACTTGCTACATCGGGTCCAGGAGCAACGAATTTAGTGACGGGTATAGCTGATGCCATGTTGGATTCCTTGCCATTAGTCATCTTTACAGGACAAGTTGCAACTTCAGTAATTGGAACGGATGCATTTCAGGAAGCTGACATCGTCGGAATCACTCAGCCGATTACAAAACATAACTATCAAGTAAAGAAAGTATCGGATCTACCAAGAATTGTGAAAGAAGCATTCTACATCGCTTCTACCGGACGTCCGGGACCCGTTCTCGTAGACATCCCTAAAAATATAGCTACAGAATTATTTTTAACTACAAAAGATGAAGAGGAAGTAAACTTACCGGGGTATCAACCAACAACCAAACCAAACTTCCTACAAATACAAAAAGCTGCTCAATTATTGTCGCAATCGAAAAAGCCGTTAATCCTAGCGGGGGCGGGAGTGCTAGCAGCAAAAGCAACTGCAGAGCTTAAAACTTTTTCGGAACAGTATCAAATTCCAATTACCAACACGCTACTCGGACTGGGAAGTATCTCAGGGGAGCACGAACTATTCTTAGGAATGGCTGGAATGCACGGAACGTATACAGCGAACACGGCGATTTGTGATTGTGATGTGCTACTAAATATCGGTGCCCGGTTTGATGACCGGTTAACTGGAAATCTAGCTCACTTTGCACCAAATGCTCAAGTAATCCATATCGATATCGATCCTGCAGAAATCGGCAAAAATGTTCCAACAGCTATTCCGATTGTCGCAGATGCGAGAGAAGCGTTAAATCAATTACTCGACCAAGCTTTTGAAAGTCCAGACACAACAGAGTGGTTGGCAAAACTATCTGTAGATAAAGCAGAATATCCACTTCAGTATCATGTGAAGGGCCGAGAAGGAATTCTTCCTCAGCAGGCTGTGGAATTGATTCATCGTTTGACTAAAGGAGATGCTGTAGTAACGACGGATGTCGGTCAACATCAAATGTGGGCGGCACAATATTACCGCTTTAACAACCCGCATAATTGGGTAACTTCAGGTGGTTTAGGTACGATGGGCTTTGGTTTTCCGGCGGCTATTGGAGCACAGCTAGCAAAACCAAATGAACAAGTTATTTCCATTGTAGGAGATGCCGGCTTCCAAATGACGTTGCAAGAGTTGTCATTACTCCAAGAACTACGCCTTCCGGTAAAAATTGTTATTTTAAACAATCAAAGCCTTGGAATGGTAAGACAATGGCAAGAAACATTTTACGAATCGCGTTATTCCCAGTCACTAATGCCTGTTCAACCTGATTTTGTTAAGTTGGCTGAAGCTTATAACGTTAAAGGTTATAAAGTAGAGACGATGGAAGAGGCAGAGGCAGTTTTTACAGAAGCATTTAATTCAAACGAGCCGGTCTTGATCGATTGCCGCGTAATTCAATTGGAATGCGTGTATCCAATGGTTGCACCTGGAAAAGGCTTGAATGAAATGATCGGAGTGAAAGGCGAATGAAGCGAGTTATTACAACAACAGTAATCAATCAAAGCGGAGTATTGAACCGCGTTACTGGATTACTGATGAAACGACAGTTCAATATCGAAAGCATCTCGGTTGGTCACACTGAACAGCCAGGCATGTCGAAAATGACTTTTGTCGTCAATGTTGAAGATAAAGGGAAATTGGAACAATTATTAAAGCAACTTCAAAAACAAATTGATGTTATCAAAGTAAACGATATTACAGATAAAGCAATGGTAATGAGAGAGTTGGCGTTGGTAAAAGTAGTCGTCCCACCAGCAGTCAGAAGTGAAATTCTCAGTATCGTTGAACCGTTCCGAGCAACAGTTGTAGACATGAGCAAAAATGTAACAACATTCCAAGTTACTGGCGACCCAGAGAAAATCGAAGCATTTATCGATTTGATGAGACCTTATGGTGTGAAAGAGTTGACCCGAACCGGAGTATCAGCTTTTGTCAGAGAAACACAAAAAGCTCAAGCACCACAATTAAACATACTTTAAAAACCCAAACTCGAGGAGGAAATTAAAAATGGCAAAAATGTATTATAACCAAGACGTAAACGAACAGGTACTTAAAGGAAAGACAATCGCGGTAATCGGCTATGGTTCACAAGGTCACGCACACGCACAAAACTTAAAGGAATCTGGATTTGATGTAGTAGTTGGCGTACGTCCAGGTAAATCATTCGAGCAAGCAGAAAATGACGGCATGAAAGTAGTAACAGTAAAAGAAGCGGCAGAAGCGGCAGACGTAATCATGCTTTTAGTACCGGATGAAAAACAAACACAAATCTATAACGCAGATATCAAACCTTCATTAAAAGCAGGTAAGTCACTTGTTTTTGCTCATGGTTTTAATGTTCACTTTAATCAAATTGTTGCACCTACAGATGTAGATGTATTCCTAGTAGCTCCTAAAGGACCGGGACACCTTGTGCGTCGTACGTACGAAGCTGGTGCTGGCGTACCTGGGTTAATCGCTATCCACCAAGACGTGTCGGGTCAAGCTAAAGAAGTAGCACTTGCTTATGCAAAAGGAATCGGAGCTACACGTGCAGGTGTTTTAGAAACAACATTTAAAGAGGAAACGGAAACAGATCTATTTGGCGAACAGGCAGTTCTTTGTGGCGGTGTAACGTCTCTAGTAAAAGCTGGATTTGAAACGCTTGTAGAAGCTGGGTATCAGCCTGAACTTGCATATTTCGAATGTATGCACGAATTGAAATTGATTGTTGATCTAATGTATGAAGGTGGCTTGTCAGGAATGCGTTATTCAATTTCAGACACAGCACAGTGGGGAGATTTTGTATCAGGTCCACGCATTGTCGATGCAGATACAAAAGCGCGTATGAAAGACGTCCTTACAGATATCCAAACAGGGAAATTTGCAAAAGGCTGGTTGCTTGAAAACCAATTAAACCGTCCAGAATTCACAGCAATCGAAAAAGCAGAAGAATCACATCAAATCGAACAGGTTGGACGCGAATTGCGTGCGATGATGCCATTCGTTAACGAAGGCAAAAAGACAAAACAAAAAGAGGTGGCTGCTAATGTCACAAATTGATATTTTCGATACGACATTGCGAGACGGAGAACAGTCGGCCGGGATCAACTTGAATACAGCAGAGAAAATCGAAATCGCCCGCCAGCTTGAACGTTTGGGAGTGACGATTATCGAATCAGGATTTCCTGCTTCATCCCCGGGAGATTTTGATGCTGTGCAACGCATTGCAGGCACAGTAAAGAATTCAATTGTAACGGGCCTTGCTCGTTCGATCCAAAGTGACATTGACAGAACGTGGGAAGCGTTAAAAGGAGCGGAACAACCGCATATCCATATCTTTTTAGCGACATCCCCTATTCATATGGAAACAAAATTATTTAAAACACCCGAGCAAGTGGTTGAACTGGCTGTGGAATCGGTAAAGTATGCGCGTAAGTTCTTCCCGCTCGTCCAGTGGTCGGCGGAAGATGCTTCTCGTTCAGACCCTGAGTTCCTAGCACATATTATTCGTAAAGTAATTGAAGCGGGAGCAACAACTATTAATCTTCCGGATACGGTTGGTTATGCGACACCTCATGAATACGGTGCGATGTTCAAATACATGACCGACAATGTAGCAGGAATTGAAAAAGTAAAACTATCTGCGCATTGTCATAATGATTTGGGAATGGCGACAGCGAATACGTTAGCAGCTATCGAGAATGGTGCAACGCAAATTGAAGGAACGATCAATGGAATCGGAGAACGTGCTGGTAACGTTGCGCTTGAAGAAATTGCTGTTGCCTTGCATATCCGCAAACAGATTTTCAATATCGAAACAGGCATCAAACTAAATGAAATTAAACGTACAAGCCAATTGGTGAGTCAATTGACAGGTAGCTTGATTCAACCGAACAAAGCTGTAGTTGGTAAAAATGCGTTTGCTCATGAATCTGGTATCCACCAAGACGGCATGTTAAAAAATCCGTTGACGTACGAAATCATTACACCGGAATTGATTGGCGACGCAGCAACTGAATTGGTACTAGGTAAACATTCGGGGCGTCATGCTTTTAAAGATCGTGCTGTAAAAATGGGCTTTGATTTGACAGAAGAAAAGTTGAATAAAGCATTTGTTGAATTTAAAAAACTAGCAGATAGCAAAAAACAAATCGTAGAAGCGGATTTGTATGTATTGCTAACCGATCAACAGATTCACGATAACGAAACACCGGTTTACAAACTAGAAAGCGTTCAAGTGCAATACGGCACAGCGAACATTCCAACAGCTACAGCTTCTGCTTATCATCCAAATGGTGAGTTAATTAACGAAGCAGCTACGGGAGCAGGTTCTGTTGAAGCGATTTTCAACACGCTCGAGCGAATTGTAGAAGGTGAAGTTCATATATTGGACTACCGAGTGACCTCTATTGGTAAAGGACGCGATGCATTGGGTGAGGCAGTTATCAACATGAGCTACAACGGAGAAACAGTTACAGGTCGAGACGTTGCACAAGATGTATTAGAAGCAACGGCAAAAGCATACTTAAATGCAGTCAATCGTCAAATTGTTCAAGTAGGTAAGAAGGTTAGAATCCCAGCCATTTAAGTGAACAAATCGAAAGAGGAGGAATTTAAAATGAAAAAAACAATAGCGGTATTGCCAGGAGACGGAATCGGACCAGAAGTAACAGATGCAGCGGTAAAAGTGCTGCAATCCATTGCAATGCGTTATGGACATACTTTTCATTTAAAGCACGCGGTAATCGGAGGTGCAGCGGTTGATCAATTTGACAATCCGCTTCCCGAGCAAACGATTGAAGTTTGTGAAGCGAGTGACGCGATTCTCCTTGGTGCGGTCGGGGGAACAAAATGGGATAACAACCCAGCTCATTTGCGTCCTGAAAAAGGGCTTTTGAACATCCGGAAGCATTTCGATTTGTTTGCAAATATTCGTCCAGTAAAAGCAATCCCGGCATTGCTAGCATCTTCCCCGTTAAAAGAAGAAGTAGCGAAAGAAGTAGATATGGTTATTGTTCGTGAATTGACGAGTGGATTGTATTTTGGTGAACCAAAACGTCGTTCTGAAAAATCGGCTGTGGATACTTTGGTTTACACGAGAGAAGAAATTGAGCGCATTGTGAACCAAGCGTTTGAAATCGCTCGAACTCGAAGAGGCAAAGTAACTTCTGTTGATAAAGCCAACGTACTAGAAACAAGTAAACTCTGGCGCGAAGTTGTAGAAGAACGCAAAGCGGCATATCCTGATATCGAAGTGGAACATATGCTAGTTGACTCAGCAGCAATGAAGCTAATCACAGACCCGCGGACTTTCGATGTTGTCGTAACAGAGAATATGTTTGGAGACATCCTGAGTGACGAAGCTTCTGTTATTACCGGTTCACTGGGGATGTTACCATCTGCTAGCGTTCGTTCAGACGGTTTTGGTCTTTACGAACCTGTACATGGTTCAGCACCTGACATCGCTGGGCAAAACAAAGCGAATCCATCAGCTGCTATTTTGTCAGCTGCGATGATGTTGAAGCATTCGTTTGGACTGCATACAGAAGCTGCTGCTATTGAACAAGCTGTAATGGGTGTGCTAGAAGATGGCTATTGCACAGGAGACTTGGCTGGTAGTGGGAAACGTGTGGTTTCAACAGAGCAATATGTAACAAAAGTGATCGAAGAGCTGGAAAGAGAATTTGTATCAGAACACATTATGTATTCTTATGTGTAAGTAAAAGGAGCGGTTCGCATGGCAAAAACAATCATAGAGAAAATTTGGGAGCAACATATCGTCTTCGAAGAGCAAGGGAAGCCGGACCTGCTCTATATTGACCTTCACTTATTACATGAGGTGACATCTCCACAAGCATTCGAGGGACTTCGGTTAAACGGACGCAAAGTTCGCCGACCGGACCTTTGCTTTGCGACAATGGATCATAACGTACCGACGCGAAACCGGGACACGATTACAGATCCGATTTCGCGTAAGCAAATCAAAACTTTGCAAGATAATTGCGATGAGTTTGGAGTTCCGCTTGCGGGCATCAACCATCCGGACCAAGGAATTGTGCATGTCATTGGACCGGAACTTGGGTTGACGCAACCAGGCAAGACGATTGTTTGCGGAGATAGTCATACTTCGACGCATGGTGCGTTTGGCGCATTGGCTTTTGGTATTGGAACAAGTGAAGTCGAACACGTTCTTTCGACGCAAACATTATGGCAATCAAAGCCTAGAACGATGGAAGTTCGAATTGATGGCAAGTTGGGCTTTGGTGTAACTGCTAAAGATGTCATCTTAGCGATTATTTCGAAGTTCGGGATCGATATGGGAACTGGATATGTGATGGAGTATACGGGCGAAGCGGTTCGTAACTTAACAATGGAAGAGCGTATGACGATTTGTAATATGTCTATTGAAGCGGGTGCACGTGCAGGCTTAATTAGCCCAGATCAAACGACAATTGAGTATTTGAGAGGGCGTAGACATGTCCCTGAAGGAGAAGCATTTGAACAGGAAGCTAATCGTTGGTTAGCGCTTGCAACAGAAGAAGGTGCGCAGTATGATGCGACTGTTTCGATCCATGCAGATGAAATTTCTCCATTCGTTACATGGGGCACAAATCCATCAATGGGCTCGGGGATTGCTGAACGTGTTCCATCTGCTGCTGATTATGAGAAGCAGTCAGATAAAGATGCATTAAAACAAGCCTTGGCTTATATGCATTTAGAAGAAGGGATGCCGCTTTCTTCAATTGCGATCCAACACGTTTTTATTGGTTCTTGTACCAATGCACGCCTAGGAGATTTGCGTGCTGCAAGTAGAATCATTCAAGGAAAGAAAGTGCATCCGTCTGTAACGGCGATTGTTGTTCCAGGATCTGAAACGGTAAAACGTGCAGCTGAACAAGAAGGACTAGATCAAGTATTTCTTGAAGCTGGTTTTGAATGGCGTGAGACAGGTTGCAGTATGTGCTTAGCGATGAACGAAGACTCGGTTCCGGCCGGTGAACGTTGTGCGTCTACTTCTAACCGGAATTTCGAAGGGCGACAAGGAGCGGGCTCAATGACGCATCTAGTAAGTCCTGTCATGGCAGCTGCCGCTGCGATTGAAGGTCATTTAACAGATGTTCGCAACTATATGGAAAGACCTGTAGCGACTGTATGATGAATGAAAGTGAGGAGACCCTTCGATGAAACCGATTAATAAAATTTCAAGCATATTGACGCCACTAGAACGAAAAAACGTAGATACGGACCAAATCATTTCAAAAGAATTTCTAAAGCGTATTGAGCGAACGGGATTCGGCAAATATTTGTTTTATCATTGGCGTTTTCATGCAGATGGTACACCAATAGAAGACTTTGTTTTAAATGACCCTCGATTCGAAAACTCCGAAATTCTAGTCGCACAAGAAAATTTCGGCTGCGGTTCTTCTCGTGAGCATGCTCCGTGGGCAATTTTAGATTATGGATTCCGTGTCGTAATTGCGCCTAGTTATGCAGATATCTTCTATAATAACTGTGTTAAAAATGGAATTTTGCCAATCCGCTTGAAAGGCCAAGAAGTAGATGAGTTGATTAGTAAAGGTCAACAACAAGACTTTAAATTAGAGATCAACTTGGAAGACCAGTCTGTTACCGGGCAAGATGGTACGCGTTTTAACTTTGAAATTGATCCTTACTGGAAAGAAATGCTGTTAAAGGGCTGGGATGAAATTGCGTTAACCTTCCAGTATGATTCGTATATTGCAGCTTATGAAGAAAAACAACGTGCTTAATATTTTAAGAGACCTTTTACGTAACCGTGAAAGGTCTTTTTTCTTTTTGAAATAAAAGCAGTAATCGTCTGTTGACAACTATTTTTTATTTTGTTAATTTTAAAAGTGTACTTTAACGCTTTAGCAAACTAAAGGAGAGTTTATTTATGAATGCAGTTATTATTGCCGTCTTAGTTATGCTCGTATTGAGCTTATTGCGTGTGAACGTCGTCTTTGCTTTATTGATCGGCGCACTTGCAGGGGGATTAAGTGGCGGATTATCACTTACTGATACAATCGCATCGTTTACAGACGGTTTAGGCGCGGGAGCGACCATTGCATTGAGTTATGCCATGCTTGGTGGATTTGCCGTAGCTATATCACGTACAGGGATTCCAGAGTTACTTGTCTCAGGAGTGCTGAAGCTAGTGAATAAAGATGGGAAAGCAACGCGTCAAAATTTAGCAAAGGCTCTCATAGTTTTAGCTTTGTTAGCAATGGCTATCTTCTCGCAAAACTTAATTCCGATTCACATTGCTTTCATACCTTTATTGGTTCCACCGATTTTGCATATTTTAAACGAACTACGAATTGACCGGCGTTTAATCGCAGCTGTCTTGACGTTCGGTTTAACAGCTCCATATATTTTATTACCATATGGCTTTGGGTTGATCTTCCATGAGATTGTTTTTACGCAAATGGAACTGGCGGGATTGTCGATTGACATGGCGGATATCCCAAAAGCAATGGCGATTCCGGTGTCAGGCTTATTAGTAGGTTTAATCATTGCGGTGTTCGTTTCTTATCGTAAGCCACGTGATTACAAAACAATTAGTTCTTCTTCTATAGAAGGAACACCGAAAAAGGCCGCTTCAATAAAAGATGTACTCGTAACGATTGCCGCGTTAGTTGCCGCATTGTTTGCTCAAGTGCAAACAGATTCAATGATCATGGGCGCACTTGCGGGTATCTTGGTACTGTATATCTTTGGTGCGATGAAATGGCGTGAAGCTGACGAAGTATTAACAGAGGGAATGCGCATGATGGCGTTTATCGGCTTTGTTATGATCACAGCGAACGGCTTTGCTTCGGTTATCCAAGCGACAGGAGCTATCTCGCCATTAGTCGATAGCGTATCCGATTTATTTGCTGGCAATAAAGGCATTGCTGCAATGGCAATGCTAATCGTTGGCTTGTTCGTTACGATGGGCATTGGCTCATCGTTCGCAACGATTCCAATCATTGCCGCAATCTTCGTACCGTTGAGTCTTGAGTTTGGATTTTCAACGATGGCCATCATCGCGTTGATCGGTACAGCGGGTGCATTAGGTGATGCTGGTTCACCAGCTTCAGACTCAACGCTCGGGCCAACAGCTGGACTAAACGTAGATGGGCAGCATAATCACATCTGGGATACATGCGTACCGACCTTCCTTCACTACAATATTCCGTTGGTGATTTTTGGTTGGGTAGCGGCGATGTTCTTAGGGTAAGCTTGAAGTGTTCCGACTATTATCATCTGGCTTGAAGTTCTAAAATATCCTGTTATACTAATAAAAGCGAATTAAAAAGAATTTCGTGGAAACACTTGCGGAATTCTTTTTTATTCTGTATAATATCTAATGTTGGTCTTTTGACTGCGATGAAGCGAGAGGTTACCGATACACCCGGCCGCTTTGCCATGGCGAGTGATTGGAAAATTTTCGTGGAGAATGTCTATCAAAAATAGGCGAAAAGGAGGGAAAATAATGGCAAAACAAAAAATTCGTATCCGTTTAAAAGCATATGATCATAGAATTCTTGATCAGTCTGCCGAGAAAATTGTTGAAACTGCAAAACGTTCAGGTGCTAGCGTATCGGGTCCGATACCGTTACCAACTGAAAGATCGGTTTACACAATCTTGCGTGCTGTTCATAAATACAAAGATGCTCGTGAGCAATTTGAAATGCGCACACACAAACGTCTAATCGATATCGTTAACCCAACACCACAAACTGTTGATGCGTTAATGAAACTTGATTTACCGTCAGGCGTTGACATTGAAATTAAACTTTAATCGGCAACGAAATAGAAAAACACAAATAATCACAGGAGGTGTGACAACATGACCAAAGGAATCTTAGGTAGAAAAATCGGTATGACGCAAGTTTTTGCTGAGAACGGTGATTTAATCCCTGTAACTGTTATTGAAGCTGCTCCAAACGTAGTACTTCAAAAGAAATCAGTTGAGGTGGACGGCTACGAAGCGATCCAATTAGGTTTTGAAGACAAGCGCGATAAGCTTTCTAACAAACCTTCTAAAGGACACGTAGCAAAAGCTAACACTGCTCCTAAGCGCTTCATTCGCGAACTTCGCAATGTAAACTTAGCTGATTACGAGATTGGTCAAGAAGTCAAAGTAGATGTATTCGCAGAAGGCGATGTAGTAGATGTCACAGGAACAACAAAAGGTAAAGGTTTCCAAGGTGTTATTAAACGCCACGGACAATCTCGAGGACCAATGACACACGGTTCGCGTTACCACCGTCGTCCTGGTTCAATGGGTCCGGTTGCTCCTAACCGCGTATTCAAACAGAAGAAATTACCTGGTCAAATGGGTGGAACAACAATTACGATTCAAAACCTTTCAATCGTGAAAGTGGATCTTGAGCGTAACTTGCTACTTATTAAAGGTAATGTTCCTGGTTCTCGCAAAGCGTTGATCCGTGTTAAATCGGCAACTAAAGCGAAATAATATATTTTTAGAGAAAGGAGGAAACAAGAATGACTAAAGTAGCTTTATTAAATCAAACAGGTTCACAAGTTGGCGAAATCGAATTGAACGATCATGTATTCGGTATCGAACCAAATGAATCAGTGTTATTCGACGCAGTAGTGTCTCAACGAGCTTCACTTCGTCAAGGTAACCATAAAGTAAAAAATCGTTCTGAAGTTGCTGGTGGTGGTAAAAAGCCATGGCGTCAAAAAGGAACTGGACGTGCTCGTCAAGGGTCGATCCGTTCACCACAATGGCGCGGAGGCGGTATCGTATTCGGACCAACTCCACGTAGCTACAGCTACAAACTTCCTAAGAAAGTACGTCGTTTAGCTCTACGCTCTGCACTTTCATCTGCAGTAGTTGGAGAAAACTTGATGGTACTTGAAGGATTAACATTTGATGCACCAAAAACAAAATCTTTCAACCAGTTGATCGCTGATCTTTCAATTGGCAAAAAAGCATTGTTTGTAACTGCTGACCTTGATGAGAACGTTGCAAAATCTGCACGTAACCTTAAAGGAATGACAGTAGTAGCAGCAGATGGTATTAACGTATTAGACTTGCTTGGACATGACAAAATTGTTATGACTAAAGCAGCTGTCGAGAAAATTGAGGAGGTGCTTAGTTAATGGAAGCACGTGATGTAATTAAACGTCCGGTCATTACTGAGCAATCATCTGAAGTAATGGCGGAGAAAAAGTACACTTTTGAAGTGGACACTCGCGCAAATAAAACACAAGTAAAACAAGCCGTACAAGAAATCTTTGGCGTGAAGGTTGAGAAAGTCAACATCATGAACTACAAAGGCAAATTCAAACGTATGGGCAAACACGCAGGATACACAAACAAACGCCGTAAAGCGATTGTTAAATTGACTGCTGAATCTAAAGACATCGAGTTATTCGAAATTTAATTTTCTATAAGTTCTTATAGGACTGTTAAAGAAGGAGGGAACTAACGTGGGGATCAGAAAATACAAACCTACCACTAACGGTCGTCGTAACATGACGAGTTCAGATTTCGCTGAAATCACTACGAACAAGCCTGAAAAATCGCTTTTACGACCTGTAAAGCGCAAAGGCGGCCGTAATAACCAAGGTAAAATTACTGTACGCCATCACGGTGGTGGACATAAACGTCAATACCGCGTGATCGATTTCAAACGTAACAAAGACGGCATTCCAGGACGCGTTGCTACAATCGAGTACGATCCTAACCGTTCTGCGAACATTGCATTGATTAACTATGCTGATGGTGAAAAACGTTACATCTTAGCTCCTAAAGGAGTAGAAGTTGGAACTCAAATCATGTCAGGTATTGAAGCAGACATCAAAGCAGGTAACGCTTTGCCGTTATCAAACATCCCAATGGGTTCTACAATCCACAACATTGAATTGAAGCCAGGTGGCGGCGGACAACTAGTTCGTTCTGCAGGAACTTCAGCTCAAGTATTGGGTAAAGAAGGTAAATACGTAACAGTTCGTTTGCAATCAGGCGAAGTTCGCATGATCCTTGCTACTTGTCGCGCAACTATCGGCGCAGTAGGAAATGAGCAACACGAATTAATCAACATTGGTAAAGCAGGCCGTAACCGTTGGAAGGGCAATCGCCCAACTGTACGTGGATCTGTAATGAACCCTAACGATCACCCACACGGTGGTGGTGAAGGACGTTCGCCAATCGGACGTAAATCACCAATGTCTCCTTGGGGTAAACCAACTCTTGGATACAAGACACGTAAGAAAACGAATAAATCCGATAAATTTATCGTACGTCGTCGTAAAAAATAATTTGATTCCGCTACGGTTCGCCAAAAGAACCGTGGTGCGATCACGAAGGGAGGATCCCACATGGGCCGCAGCTTGAAAAAAGGACCTTTTGTTGATGATCATCTTATGAAAAAAGTTGAAGCACAAAAGGACACTGAGAAAAAACAAGTGATCAAAACTTGGTCTCGCCGTTCTACAATTTTCCCGACATTCATCGGACAAACAATCGCAGTATATGATGGTCGCAAGCACATTCCTGTATACGTGACTGAAGACATGGTGGGCCATAAACTAGGCGAATTCGCTCCAACGCGTAAATACGCTAGTCATGGTGCAGACGATAAGAAAACAAGACGTTAATTGAGAGGAGGATTTCCCTATGCAAGCAAAAGCTGTCGCTAGAACAGTACGTATTGCTCCTCGTAAAGTCCGTTTAGTAGTAGATTTAATCCGAGGCAAGCAAATTGGCGAAGCTGTTGCGATTTTAAACCACACTCCAAAAGCAGCATCTGTTGTTGTTGAGAAGTTATTGAAATCTGCAGCTGCTAACGCTGAACACAACTACGAAATGGACCTGAATGACTTAGTCATCAGCGAAGTATTCGTTGACGAAGGACCAACACTTAAACGTTTCCGTCCACGTGCAATGGGACGCGCAAGCGCAATTAATAAACGCACAAGCCACATCACACTAGTGGTATCTGACCAGAAGGAGGGATAATTCGTGGGACAAAAAATACATCCAATTGGGATGCGTATCGGAATCATTCGTGATTGGGAATCTAAATGGTACGCTGAGAAAGATTATGCTACGCTTCTTCACGAAGATATTAAAATCCGTGAATATGTTGAAGCACGTTTGAAAGAAGCTTCAGTTTCTAAAATTGAAATTGAGCGCGCTGCAAACCGTGTTAACGTAACTATTCATACTGCGAAACCAGGTATGGTAATTGGTAAAGGTGGATCTGAAGTAGAAGTACTTCGCACACAGCTTAATTCTATGACTGGCAAGCGTGTACACATCAACATTATTGAAATCAAACGCGCTGATCTTGATGCAAGATTAGTAGCTGAAAGTGTTGCACGTCAATTGGAAAACCGAGTGTCTTTCCGTCGTGCACAAAAACAAGCGATCCAACGCACTATGCGTTCTGGCGCTAAAGGAATCAAAACTCAAGTATCTGGACGTCTAGGCGGCGCTGACATTGCGCGTGCTGAACACTACAGTGAAGGTACTGTTCCGCTCCATACGCTCCGCGCTGATATCGATTATGCGCATGCTGAAGCAGACACAACTTATGGTAAGCTTGGCGTAAAAGTATGGATCTACCGCGGTGAAGTCCTTCCAACTAAGAAGAAATCTGAGGAAGGAGGCAAATAATATGTTAATGCCTAAACGCGTTAAATATCGTAGAGAGCACCGTGGCAAGATGCGCGGAGAAGCTAAAGGCGGTAAAGAAATCGCATTCGGCGAATTTGGTCTCCAAGCATTAGAATCATCTTGGATCACTAACCGTCAAATCGAAGCAGCACGTATTTCCATGACTCGTTACATGAAACGTGGCGGTAAAGTCTGGATTAAAATTTTCCCGCATAAACCATATACGAAAAAGCCTCTAGAGGTTCGTATGGGATCTGGTAAAGGTTCACCTGAAGGTTGGGTAGCCGTTGTCAAAACTGGTAAAATCATGTTCGAACTTGGTGGAGTATCTGAAGAAGTGGCACGCGAAGCATTACGCCTTGCATCTCACAAACTTCCAATCAAAACGAAGTTCGTAAAACGCGAAGAAATTGGTGGTGAATCGAATGAAAGCTAATGAAATCCGTGACCTAACCACTGCTGAGATCGAACAAAAAGTGAAATCACTGAAAGAAGAGCTTTTCAACCTTCGCTTCCAATTGGCTACTGGTCAATTAGAAAACACTGCTCGCATCCGCGAAGTACGTAAAGCGATTGCCCGTATGAAAACTGTGATTCACGAAAGAGTACTCAGTGGCAATAACTGATAAATCGAGAGGAGGTTTGCAAGTATGACTGAGCGTAACCAACGCAAAGTATACACAGGCCGTGTTGTGTCTGACAAAATGGACAAAACCGTTACAGTAATGGTTGAAACTCAAAAGAAGCACGCATTCTATGGCAAACGTGTTAAATACTCTAAGAAATATAAAGCTCATGATGAGCTAAACGAAGCGAAAATGGGCGACGTAGTTCGCATCATGGAAACTCGTCCGCTATCAGCTACAAAACGTTTCCGCGTATTGGAAATTGTAGAAAAAGCGGTTATCATATAATTTAAATTATTTCGGAATCTAAGAAATTCCGGAGGGAGGTTACCTAAGTGATCCAACAGGAAAGTCGTTTAAAAGTTGCAGACAACTCGGGTGCTCGTGAAGTATTAACGATTAAAGTACTTGGTGGTTCTGGTCGTAAGACTGCAAACATCGGAGACGTAATCGTTTGTACCGTGAAAAAAGCAACACCAGGTGGCGTTGTTAAGAAGGGTGAAGTCGTTAAGGCTGTCATCGTTCGCACGAAAAGCGGAGCTCGCCGTAAAGACGGTACTTATATCAAATTTGATGAAAATGCATGTGTCATTATCCGTGACGACAAAGGTCCACGCGGAACTCGTATTTTCGGACCTGTTGCCCGCGAACTTCGCGATAACAGCTTCATGAAAATCGTATCACTTGCTCCTGAAGTTCTTTAATAAATCAATGTGCCATACCAAGGAGGTGCGACAGAATGCATGTTAAAAAAGGCGATACAGTTAAGGTAATCTCAGGTAAAGATAAAGGCAAAACAGGTGTTGTTTTGACAGCTTTACCTAAGAAAGACCGTGTGCTTGTTGAAGGTGTAAACATCATCAAAAAGCATACAAAACCGAACCAGGCAAATCCACAAGGTGGAATTGTCAGCCAAGAAGCAGCAATTCACGTTTCTAACGTAATGTTACTTGACCCTAAATCAGGCGAGCCGACTCGTGTGAGTTACAAGGTTGAAGATGGTAAAAAAGTTCGTGTTGCAAAAAAATCCGGCGAAAAATTAGATAAATAAAATTCCTGAATGAAGGGAGGTACACACATGAACCGCCTAAAAGAAAAATATGTCAATGAAATCACTCCTGCTCTAGTGAGCAAGTTTGAATATAAATCGGTAATGCAGGCACCTGCAGTAAACAAAATCGTCATCAACATGGGTGTAGGCGAAGCTGTTCAAAACACTAAGTCACTTGACTCTGCTGTTGAAGAATTACAAACAATTACTGGTCAAAAACCAGTTATTACTAAAGCTAAAAAATCAATCGCTGGCTTCCGTCTACGTGAAGGTATGCCAATCGGATGTAAAGTTACATTACGCGGAGAGCGTATGTACGACTTCCTGGATAAATTGATTGCTATCTCACTTCCACGTGTACGTGACTTCCGTGGCGTCTCGACTAAATCGTTCGACGGACGCGGTAACTACACACTTGGTGTGAAAGAACAATTGATCTTCCCTGAAATCGATTATGATAAAGTTACAAAAGTACGCGGTATGGACATCGTGATTGTAACAACTGCGAACTCTGATGAAGAAGCTCGTGAGTTATTAACACAATTCGGAATGCCGTTCCAAAAGTAAACGTGAGGGAGGCGTAAACGTGGCTAAAAAATCTATGATCGCAAAACAAAAACGCACGCCAAAGTTTAAAGTACAAGAGTACACACGCTGTGAACGATGCGGACGTCCGCATTCAGTATTACGCAAATTTAAACTTTGCCGTATTTGTTTCCGTGAACTTGCATATGTGGGACAAATTCCTGGCGTCAAAAAAGCCAGCTGGTAATCCCCTAATTTGGGAAGGAGGTAAAAGTAATGACAATGACAGATCCGATTGCAGATATGCTGACACGCATTCGTAATGCAAACATGGTTCGTCACGAGAAATTAGAGCTTCCAGCTTCTAATGTGAAAAAAGACATCGCTGAAATCCTTAAGCGTGAAGGTTTCGTTCGTGACGTAGAATACGTTGAAGATGATAAACAAGGCATGATCCGCATTTTCCTTAAATACGGAGCAAACAACGAACGCGTTATTACTGGATTGAAACGTATTTCAAAACCAGGATTACGTGTTTACGCTAAAACTAATGAGGTGCCACGTGTACTAAACGGTCTTGGAATCGCTTTAGTCTCAACATCACAAGGTTTAGTAACTGATAAAGAAGCCCGCGCGAAACAAATCGGCGGAGAAATCATAGCATACGTTTGGTAATAAGCAACAAACGAATGGAGGTGCAAAAGAATGTCACGTGTAGGTAAAAAACCAATCGAGGTTCCTGCTGACGTTACAATCACTCTTGGAGACAAGAATGCTGTAACTGTTAAAGGACCTAAAGGCGAGTTAACTCGCGAATTCCACAAAGATATTACAATCGCTCTTGAAGATAACGTGCTAACATTGACACGTCCTTCAGATTCTAAAGATCACCGCACAAACCACGGTACGACTCGTGCTTTGCTTGCAAACATGGTCACTGGAGTTTCTAAAGGATTCGAACGCACACTTGAACTAGTGGGTGTAGGTTACCGTGCTCAATTGCAAGGTGAAAAGTTGGTTCTTAACGTAGGTTACTCTCACCCGGTTGAATTCACACCGGAAAACGGAGTTACTGTTGAAGTTCCTGCTAACACTAAAGTTATTGTTAAAGGTATTGATAAAGAACGTGTTGGAGCTCTTGCTTCGAACATTCGCCAAGTACGTCCACCAGAGCCATATAAAGGCAAAGGGATCCGTTACGAAGGAGAAGTTGTTCGTCGTAAAGAAGGTAAAACAGGTAAATAATGCTGCTTAGGCAGGCTGAAAGGAGTGACCTCAGTGATTACGAAACTCGATAAAAACGCATCTCGTAAAAAACGTCATGCACGCGTACGTTCTAAAATTGCGGGTACAGCACAACGCCCACGTTTAAACGTATTCCGTTCAAATAAATATATTTACGCTCAATTGATCGACGATATGAATGGCGTTACACTTGCAAGTGCATCATCTATGGAGAAAGATTTCTCTGTAGAATCTACTGGCAACGTGGAAGCAGCAACTAAAGTCGGCGAAACAATCGCAAAACGCGCTACTGAAAACGGCTTAAAATCGGTTGTTTTCGACCGCGGTGGTTATTTATATCATGGACGTGTAAAAGCATTAGCAGAAGCTGCACGTGAAAATGGTTTACAATTTTAAAAGAAGGAGGGACACATTTCATGCGTCGTATTGATCCAAACAAACTTGAACTTGAAGAACGCGTAGTTACGATTAACCGCGTAGCGAAAGTTGTAAAAGGTGGACGTCGTTTCCGTTTCTCCGCATTAGTTGTTGTAGGCGACAAAAATGGTAATGTTGGTTTTGGTACTGGTAAAGCACAAGAAGTACCAGATGCTATCCGCAAAGCTATTGAAGATGCGAAGAAGAACCTTATTGAAGTACCAATGGTTAAGGGTACAACTCCACACTTAGTAATCGGTCGTTTTGGTGCAGGCCAAATCCTTATTAAACCTGCTTCTCCAGGTACCGGTGTTATTGCTGGCGGACCTGTTCGTGCGGTACTTGAATTAGCTGGAGTACAAGATATCTTATCTAAATCTCTAGGTTCAAGCACACCAATCAACATGGTACGTGCTACTATTAACGGTTTAACTCAATTGAAAAGTGCTGACCAAGTTGCAAAACTTCGCGGCAAATCAATAGAAGAACTGTTAGGATAGGAGGGAAAATCACATGGCAACTAAATTGGAAATTACCCTCACAAAATCTGTGATCGGTTCTAAACCGGCACAACGTAAAACTGTTCAGTCATTGGGATTGCGCAAAATGCATCAAACTGTTGAGCACCAAGACAATGCAGCCGTTCGCGGAATGCTTGATAAAGTCGCTCATTTAGTAACAATTAAAGAAGTTTAATTACGGATTTCTATAGAAGGAGGTGCCAACCAAATGAAACTTCATGAATTAAAACCAGCAGAAGGTTCACGCAGCTCGAGAAAGCGTATCGGACGCGGTATCGGTTCAGGTACTGGTAAAACAGCAGGTAAAGGTCATAAAGGTCAAAACGCACGTTCAGGCGGCGGTGTTCGTCCTGGATTTGAGGGTGGTCAAAACCCATTATTCCGTCGTTTACCAAAACGTGGATTTACCAACATTAACCGTAAAGACTATGCAGTCGTGAATATTGAAGTGTTAAATCGTTTCGACGAAGGCACAGAAGTAACACCTGCATTGTTGATTGAAACAGGTGTTGTGAGCAACGAACGTTCTGGAATCAAAATTCTCGGCAATGGTAGCTTAGAAAAGAAATTGACAGTAAAAGCTCACAAATTCTCTGGATCAGCTAAAGAAGCGATCGAAGCTGCCGGCGGACAAACCGAGGTGGTTTAATGTTTCAGACAATCTCTAATTTTATGCGCGTGACTGATATTCGAAATAAAATATTCTTTACATTATTGATGCTCATCATTTTCCGTATTGGAACTTTTGTTCCGGTACCAAATGTTGACGCATCGGTTTTGCAAGCTACTGACCAGATGGGTCTGGTTGGATTCTTAAATACTTTCGGTGGAGGTGCCCTTGCTAACTTTTCGATTTTAGCGATGGGAATTATGCCTTACATTACAGCGTCGATCATCGTGCAATTATTGCAGATGGACGTTGTTCCGAAATTTGCAGAGTGGGCGAAACAAGGTGAAGTCGGAAGACGGAAGCTTGCTCAATTCACTCGCTACTTCACAATCGTCCTTGCCTTTATTCAAGCAATCGGCATGTCTTATGGATTTAACCAAATGTACGGCGGTTCTTTAATCCAGAATGACACGATTTCAACTTATGTTGTAATTGCAATTGTTTTGACTGCTGGTACGGCGTTTCTACTGTGGCTTGGTGAGCAGATTACGGCAAAAGGTGTGGGGAACGGTATTTCGATTATCATCTTCGCAGGGATTGTCGCTGCAGTACCAGGTGCTATTAACCAATTATATGCACAGCAGATCCAAGGAGCTGGAGATCAGCTTCCGATCAATATTGCCATCATGGCATTGCTTGCATTAGCTGTTGTTGCAATTACTGTTTTAGTTATTTACGTTCAACAAGCGTTGCGTAAAATACCTATTCAGTATGCAAAACGAGTTGCTGGCCGTGGTCAGACGACAAGTGGGCAACAAACGCATTTACCTTTGAAAGTGAACGCGGCCGGAGTTATCCCGGTAATCTTTGCAGTAGCGTTTATTATTACGCCACAAACTATTGCTTCTTTCTTTGGTGCCAACGCGTTTACAGAAGCGATTCAGAATACGTTTGATTATACGCGCCCAGTCGGCATGATTATTTATGTCGCTTTGATCGTAGCATTTACGTACTTCTACGCTTTCATTCAGGTTAATCCTGAGAACGTGTCGGATAACTTGAAAAAGCAAGGGGCATATATTCCGGGAATCCGTCCGGGTAAAAATACGCAGGATTATTTAACAAGTGTGTTATATCGATTGACATTCGTTGGCGCTATCTTCTTGGCAATTATTGCTGTTCTTCCGATTTTCTTCATTAACGTAGCTAATTTACCGCAATCGGCGCAAATCGGTGGTACAAGTCTTTTGATTGTTGTAGGGGTAGCACTTGAAACGATGAAACAATTAGAATCACAACTTGTAAAACGTCATTACAAAGGCTTTATGAAATAATCAGTAGGATTTAAGGGGCGTGAAAGCGTCTCTTGTCCAATTGTTTGAGGGGGAAAACGTATGAATATCGTATTAATGGGTCTACCGGGTGCCGGAAAAGGTACTCAAGCAGACGAAATTGTTGAGAAGTACGACATCCCTCATATTTCTACAGGTGACATGTTTCGCGCTGCTATAAAAGGTGGAACGGAACTGGGCTTGAAAGCTAAATCATTCATGGATCAAGGTGCACTAGTGCCTGATGAAGTGACTATCGGCATTGTCCGAGAACGATTAAGTGCGAAGGATTGCGAAGAAGGCTTCTTATTAGATGGCTTTCCACGTACTGTCCCTCAAGCTGAGGCGTTAGAATCTCTTCTGGCCGATCTTGATAAGCGAATCGAGCATGTCGTAAATATCCAAGTCGAACAAGACGAATTGATTGCACGTTTAACAGGCCGATGGATCTGTAAAGTTTGTGGAACTGCTTACCATACTGTGTTTAACCCACCGGCAACAGCCGGAGTGTGCGACAAAGATGGCGGAGAACTCTACCAGCGCGAAGATGATAAGCCTGAAACCGTCACGAAGCGTCTAGAAGTAAATATGCAACAAACACAGCCGCTTCTTGATTTCTATGAAAGCAAAAACGTGCTGCAAAATATAGATGGACAGCAGGACATCAAAAAAGTATTTGCTGACATTGATGCTCTTCTAAAGGGCGACCGAGGATAATCCCCGGCGCCGGGCGCAGTTAGTTGCCTCCATGTGGCTTTAAGGAGCACCGGAGATATGAATTTTCGAGAGCTGCAAAAGCAAACAAGGCTCAGTATATGAAAGTCGATGTAAACGCACTTTAGTGCAATTCTGTATCGAAACTAGTATAATGGGTTTCGTGGAAGCATCTGTGTAACGGGTTTGGAACTCATCCAAGGCAGTCCGGGCAGTCGAGGATACATGAGACAGACTGGCTTTGCTGGATTAACGCCGGCCCGCTAATCTGCGGAGCTCGGATAATGTCTTTCAAATGTCACTCATGCATTTCTCGTGAATGAATGTACTACTACTATTCAATCAGCAAATACTGTTTGAAGATGAGATCCTGATTTGTATACAGAAGGGAGACTGGGTCGATGGCGAAAGACGATGTAATTGAAATCGAAGGAACTGTCGTTGAGACTTTGCCTAACGCGATGTTTAAAGTAGAATTGGAAAACGGTCACACGATTCTCGCGCACGTATCTGGCAAGATCCGCATGCATTTCATCCGCATTCTGCCAGGAGATAAAGTGACAGTGGAACTTTCTCCTTACGATTTAACACGCGGTCGTATCACATACCGTTTTAAATAATCTTTTGCACTCCGGACTACTAAGGAGGTTGGGTTAGATGAAAGTGAGACCATCTGTAAAACCGATCTGTGAAAAATGTAAAGTTATTCGCAGAAACGGTAAAGTAATGGTAATCTGTGAAAATCCGAAACACAAACAAAGACAAGGCTAATATGAAGGAGGTGCATCGCACACATGGCACGTATTGCTGGTGTTGACATTCCGCGCGACAAACGCGTTGTTATTTCATTAACATATATTTTCGGTGTTGGTAAAACAACTGCACAGAAAGTTCTTTCTGCTGCTGGTATCTCTGAAGAAACACGAGTTCGTGATCTTACAGAAGATGAGTTGAACAATATCCGTGAACAATTAGATCAATACAAAATCGAAGGTGACCTTCGTCGTGAAGTTTCAATGAACATCAAACGCTTGATGGAAATTGCAAGCTTCCGAGGAATTCGCCATCGTCGTGGACTACCTGTTCGCGGTCAAAATACGAAGAATAATGCGCGTACGCGTAAAGGTCCTCGTAAAACTGTAGCTAACAAGAAAAAATAATCAGTAAAGGAGGTTTCTTCTTAACATGGCACGTAAACAACAAACTCGTAAGCGTCGTGTGAAAAAGAATATCGAATCTGGTATTGCTCACATCCGCTCAACATTTAATAACACAATCGTTACTATCACTGATATGCAGGGTAACGCTGTTTCATGGTCAAGTGCTGGTGCATTAGGATTTAGAGGTTCACGTAAATCTACTCCTTTTGCTGCGCAAATGGCTGCAGAAACTGCTGCTAAAACATCAATCGAACACGGTCTTAAAACTCTAGAAGTTACAGTTAAAGGTCCTGGTTCAGGTCGTGAAGCTGCTATCCGTGCGCTTCAAGCTGCTGGACTAGAAGTTACAGCGATTAAAGATGTAACTCCAGTACCTCATAACGGTTGCCGTCCGCCAAAACGCCGTCGCGTATAATCGTTAATCTGAATAGGATTTTTGAACATCACGACTTACTGGATGGGTTCTGAATCGTAGCGAAAGTCTGTGACTATCGAATTCTTGATGACACGAAAAAAAACCGACGCTTTGAAGGAGGGTAAACTGAATGCTCGAAATAGAAAAACCAAAGATTGAAACGGTTGAGATCGATAATAATGCCAAGTTTGGTAAGTTTGTTATTGAACCTCTTGAGCGTGGATATGGAACCACTTTAGGAAACTCCTTACGTCGAATCTTACTTTCATCTTTACCTGGCGCAGCTGTTACTTCTATTCAAATTGATGGCGTACTACACGAATTCTCCACTGTTGAAGGTGTAGAAGAAGATGTAGCAACAATTATCTTGAATATTAAGAAGCTTGCTTTGAAAATTTACTCTGACGAAGAAAAAGTCATTGAAATTGATGTAAAAGGTGATGGAACGGTTACGGCTGCAGATATCACGCACGATAGTGACGTGGAAATTCTGAATCCGGATCTATATATTGCAACAATCGCTAAAAATGGTCACTTACGTATGCGTATGTATGCGAACAGAGGCCGTGGATATGCTCGTGCAGATCAGAACAAACGTGAAGATCTTCCAATTGGCGTTATCCCGATTGACTCTATTTACACTCCAGTTTCACGCGTAAATTTCCAAGTGGAAAACACTCGTGTGGGTCAACTTGCTCATTTTGACAAATTATCTCTTGATGTTTGGACAGATGGCAGTATTGGTCCAAAAGAAGCGATTGCACTAGGAGCAAAGATTTTTACTGAGCATTTAAATATCTTCGTAGGATTAACTGATGAGGCACAAACGGCTGAAATCATGGTTGAAAAAGAAGAAGACCAAAAAGAAAAAGTATTAGAGATGACTATCGAAGAACTTGATCTTTCGGTTCGATCTTACAACTGCTTAAAACGTGCGGGTATCAACACGGTACACGAACTAGCGAGCAAGTCGGAAGACGACATGATGAAAGTACGCAACCTCGGACGCAAATCACTTGAAGAAGTTAGAGTGAAGTTGGAAGATTTAGGCCTTGGCCTTCGCAAAGAAGACTGAGTGTTAAGATCGGATCCGAACTATTGAACAAAGGAGGGAAACTTCAATGAGAAAGCTTCAACGTACAAGTTCTCAACGTAAAGCACTATTACGTGACCTTACAACAGACTTAATCGTACATGAACGCATTCAAACGACTGAAGCTCGTGCGAAAGAAGTGCGTTCGACTGTAGAAAAAATGATTACACTTGGTAAACGTGGAGATCTACATGCTCGCCGTAAAGCAGCAGCTTGGATGCGCCGTGAGTTGGTAACAACTGCAGACGCTGAAGGCAACGAAACTACAACTTATGCATTGCAGAAATTGTTTGATGATGTTGCACCACGTTACGCTGACCGTCAAGGCGGTTACACACGCATTATGAAAATGGGGCCTCGTCGCGGAGATGGCGCACCTATCGTTATTATCGAATTGGTTTAATCAATTGAAGGGGGTTAATAGCCCTCTTCTTTTAGCATTATGATTTATACGACAATATGAAAAGCTGAGTGTTATGATGAGCGAGCCGAAAGGCGGCGTCTCGTCTAGCTCTACGCACCTCATTCAACCCTGGCTTAAGCAACCGGGGAAGCCATAGAGACAGAAAAGCGCATTTCTCTGAATGAGGTGCGCGCTTTTTTTATTTATTTTTAGTTTTACAAATGCGCATAACAACCAGTAGAGTAGAGAAGAGCCAAGCACGTGTTAGAGGAGGTCAGCTTAGATGAATTCGATTATTTTGTCATTCGAAAATGTGACATTTACATATACGCAAGAAGACGAGTCGGTAAAACCGGCCGTAAAAGATTTGTCATTTTCCATTCAAGATGGAGAGTGGATTGCTTTAGTGGGCCATAATGGTTCAGGAAAGTCGACTATCGCCAAGTTAATGAATGGATTGTTGTTTCCGCAAGCTGGAAAAGTAGAGGCGATGGGCAAGTTAATGTCAGAAGAAAGTTTGTGGGATATTCGTTCCCAAATGGGTATGGTGTTTCAAAATCCAGACAATCAATTTGTAGGAGCAACGGTTCAAGATGACGTAGCTTTTGCGTTAGAAAATAATGGTGTGCCGCATGAAGAGATGGTTGTCCGTGTTAAAGAGGCGCTACATCAAGTGAAAATGTCTGATTACCTCGATCACGAACCGCATCATTTATCAGGTGGCCAAAAGCAACGCGTGGCAATTGCGGGGGCACTTGCTTTGCGTCCGCGTTTATTGATATTAGATGAAGCAACATCTATGCTCGACCCGCAAGGCCGCATGGAAGTCATCGAAACCATTCGTGAACTTCGAAAAGAGACAGGGTTAACGGTCATCTCGATTACACATGATTTAGAAGAAGCTGCGCTCGCTGATCGTATTTTGGTAATGAATGCGGGCGAAAAGCAATTAGAAGGCAAGCCGAAAGAGATTTTTCTTTCTAGTAACGAACTAACGAGTTTAGGCCTCGATTTGCCATTCTCCATGCGCATGACACATTTATTGCGTGAAGTTGGTATTGAGTTACAAGGAGAACATATGACAGAAGACGAATTGGTGGATGAACTATGGACATTTTACTCCAAGAAGTAGGATATAGTTATGCAAAAGATACACCGTTTGAAAAACGAGCATTAACGGATGTCTCATTGCATATTCCTTCTGGTTCCTATACAGCAATCATTGGCCATACTGGGTCTGGTAAATCGACGGTTCTTCAGCACTTGAATGCGTTGTTAAAACCAACAGAAGGGTCGGTCATGATTGGTAAGCGTAAAATTGAAGCGGGAGTGAAAGCAAAAAATTTACGTGATGTGCGTCGGCAAGTCGGAATTGTCTTTCAGTTTCCTGAACAACAGCTTTTTGATGAAACGGTATTAAAAGATATTATGTTCGGGCCATTGAATTATGGAGTACCTGAAGAAGAAGCAAGTCGTCGTGCGCATGAGTTAGTTGAACAATTAGGCTTACCACCTGAAGTATTATCGAAATCTCCTTTTGATTTGTCAGGTGGACAAATGCGCCGCGTAGCAATTGCCGGTGTTTTGGCAATGGAACCGGATGTCTTAGTACTAGATGAACCAACGGCGGGGCTAGACCCGCGTGGTCGTCGCGAAATTATGGACTTGTTCCACCGGCTTCATATTGAAAAAGGGCTGACAACGGTCCTCGTGACTCATAGTATGGAAGATGCAGCGCGTTACGCAGATAACGTTGCCATTATGCATAACGGACACTGTGTAGTTACAGGCGAACCTGTAGATATCTTTTCAAATGAAGAGCAGTTACGAGATTACCGACTAGAACCGCCACGGACGATCCGTCTCCAACAGAAGTTTGAAGAAAAAATGGGCATTAAGCTCGGCGCCATTTCATTAACAGAAGAAGCATTGGCTAAAAATATTGCACTTGTTTTGTCGGAAGGACGTGATTCCGAATGATGGAGAAAATGATTTTTGGCCGTTTTATTCCTGGAGACTCATTGATTCATCAGATGGATCCGCGAGCAAAAATTGCATTTGTTTTCGTGTTTATCGCCATCGTCTTTATTGCAAATGACGCAGTGACCTATGGTATTCTTTTAGGCTTTACACTATTAGTGGTGTTTTTATCAAAAATTCGCTTGTATTTTTTAATAAATGGATTGAAACCGGTCTTTATTTTACTGATTTTTACGTTTTTCCTTCATCTATTCTTTACACGTGAAGGCGATTTACTAGTGGATATCGGGTTTATTAAAATTTATGAAGAAGGATTGAGGCAAGGGATATTCATATCAATTCGCTTTTTAGTATTGGTATTTATCACCAGTATTTTAACGTTGACGACTTCACCAATCTCGATTACAGATGGTATTGAAGTGTTGCTTGGTCCACTTAAGCGAGTTAAATTGCCTGTTCACGAACTAGCATTAATGATGTCTATTTCTCTGCGGTTTATCCCGACATTAATGGATGAGACAGGAAAAATCTTGAAAGCACAAATGGCTAGAGGATCAGACATCGGCTCAGGGCCGATAAAAGAGCGCATTAAAGCGGTTGTACCTTTACTGATCCCTTTGTTTGTTAGTGCCTTTAAACGAGCAGAAGACCTTGCCACAGCCATGGAAGTGCGCGGTTATCGCGGAGGAGAAGGTAGAACGCGTTATCGTCAATTGAATTGGCGCTTACTAGATAGTTTGAGTTTGGTGGTATTGGTGGGGCTTGCCGGAGTACTTGTCTACTTCCGTGTATAAGGGAGAGTAATTATGAAACGATTAAAAGCGACAATCTCATACGATGGTTCGGGGTTTGCGGGTTACCAAGTGCAGCCCGAAACACGCACGGTGCAACTTGAATTAATGAAAGTCTTAGAGACCATCCATAAAGGAAAAGTGGTTCAAGTAGTTGCGAGCGGACGAACAGATGCTAAAGTTCATGCGACGGGTCAAGTGATTCATTTTGATACAGAATTGTCGATTCCGATAAGTGGTTGGTTAAAGGCGCTTAATGTTTTATTGCCGGAAGATATTCGGGTCAACTCGATTGAAGAAGTGGATAGCTCTTTTCATGCGCGCTATCATACATCGGGCAAAACATACCGTTATAAATGGGATCGTAGTCAAATCATTAGTCCGTTCACGCGCAGTTTAATGGTTCACGTTAAACAGCCATTAGATGTAGAAGCTATGAGAAAAGCGTCGTTGGCCATTATTGGTACACATGATTTTTCTAGTTTTTGTGCAGCGAACACAGCGGTAGTCGATAAAGTCCGAACCATAAAGCGGTTAGATTTTGAAGAATACGGCAATGAATTGCATATGGTAATAGAAGGAACTGGTTTTTTATACAATATGGTGCGCATTATTGCGGGAACTTTGGCGGAAGTCGGCATGGGCAGAAGACACGCTGAGGAACTCGAAAAAATTGTAGCCGCAGCTGATCGAGATGCTGCTGGAATTACGGCTCCGGCGCATGGTCTATACCTAGAAAACGTGATGTATCAGAGCTGAAGCAACTTTTCCTGGTGTTTTTAGAAAAGCGCTTGACTTTTGTTGGTTTTCGTTATAACATGATGTATGGTATTTTCATTACCCCCACGATATGCCCCGGAAGGTTATTTGTGTTAAGGGATAACGAAAAAACGGAACAGCGGAACACTGTAATAGAACTTAAAAGAGACGATATATTAGGAGGACAATATACATGCGTACAACATTCATGGCTAAAGGTCACGAAGTAGAGCGTAAATGGTTAGTTGTCGATGCAGAAGGGCAAACTCTTGGACGTTTAGCTTCTGAAGTCGCTTCAATCTTACGTGGTAAATACAAACCAACATTCACACCAAACGTTGACACTGGTGATCACGTGATCATCATCAACGCTGAAAAGATTCACCTTACAGGTAACAAACTTGCAGACAAGATCTACTACCGTCACACTCAATACACTGGTGGATTGAAACAACGTACTGCACTTGAAATGCGCACAAAATACCCAACAAAAATGCTTGAAATGGCTATTAAAGGGATGCTTCCTAAAAACTCTTTAGGTCGTCAAACGTTCAAAAAGCTGCATGTCTATGCTGGCCCAGAACATAACCACCAAGCACAACAACCGGAAACTTACCAGCTTCGCGGGTAATCATTAGTAAATAAGAGGAGGATACACCTTTGGCACAAGTTCAATATATTGGCACAGGTCGTCGTAAAAACTCAACAGCTCGCGTACGTTTAGTACCGGGTGACGGCACAATTACAATTAACAACCGTGACGTAGCAGACTACGTTCCTTACGAAACACTACAACAAATCATCAAACAGCCACTAGTTGCTACGGATACTCTAGGAAGCTACGACATCCTAGTAAACGTAAACGGCGGTGGATTCACAGGCCAAGCCGGAGCAGTCCGTCACGGTATCGCACGCGCTCTACTAACTGTAGACCCTGCATTCCGTCCTGCGTTGAAATCTGCTGGGTTGTTAACACGTGACCCACGTATGAAAGAACGTAAGAAACCAGGTCTTAAATCAGCACGTCGCGCACCTCAGTTCTCAAAACGTTAATAGACTTATTGATACACCAGCGTTTACGAACCTTTATTGGTTCAAGTTGGTTCAAATCAATAATTTGTATTACAACGAATTTAAAAGATTTAAAGCATCGGCATCCTGCTGGTGCTTTTTTTCTGGCATTAATTCGAGGTAATAGTTTTGAGTCGTTTGAATATTGATATGTCCGAGTCTTTGGGAAACATAGGCAATATCAATGTTTTGGGAAAAAAGGAATGATGCGTGTGTATCCCGTAAGCCATGGAAGGTCGTTTTTGGGATCTTTAGCTGTGCTAATAGGTCTGAGAGTAATTCAGACTGTTTGAAGCCGCTAAAGCCAAAAATATAGCCATTATCCTTTGGAGGGATCTTCTTTACAAGATTGTATACTTCCTGATTAATGGAAACATCTCGTTTAGCATTTTGGGTTTTTAATGACGTATCAGCAGAGGTCGGACTAATTGAATGTCTAACTTCAATACCGAACTGATACAAGCTCTCAGGGCGTATAGCCAATAACTCACCGCGTCGCATACCTGTTTCCAATGCAAGTAATACTAATAGGTTAAATTCGTCTACTGGATGCTGTAAGAGATAGTTCCGAAGCTTTTTAAGGTTAGTGATAGATAAGGCCTTATTACGCTTAGGAAGCGTCTTACCGCGCGTTTTTACTAAGCGGGCAAAATCGTTTGCAATGTATCCCCGAGCATAAGCATCACGTAAGGACGTTTTAATCTTAAGAAGTACTTCATGTGTTGTTTTGCGTGAATGAGTTTTAGCATATTCGTCAATTTTCTTCTGAACGACAATATCATTTAAATCTTTTAATCGAATATCTTGAAACAAATTTTTCACTACTTGAGATGTCCGAAGGTAATTTTGAAACGTTGTTTCTTTTACGTCATTAATTTTTACGAGGTAAATCCATCGCTCAAAAAAGTCTGCAAATGTCGTTGTTCTCTCTGCTAGTTCTTTACCTCCTCCTTTGGCTAACTCCATTTCCAACGCCCAAAGTTCTGCTTCTTTTTTCGTTGAAAACGTTTGAGATAACTTATTATGTTTACCGTGCTTGTATAAAGAAATTTGTGCTCGATATGCTTTTCCTCTTTTTACAATGCTAGCCATACTATCAAATCCTCTCATAAAAATAGTTGATAGGATGCTAGTTGAATACAAGTGAATTGTATTCTGTACTTAGCATATTATCAACTATTAATTGTTTAAATAGATTGTTTCTCGATGAACTTTATTAAAGACTCTATGGTGTATCGTTCTTGTCGACCAATCATAAAACGATTAAGTTTATCGTGAGAGCGTATATATTTGTCAAATGACTTTGGGTCTACGCCAAGAAAGCTTGATGCTTGTTCTCGGGTTAAAAGATACGGATAATCTTTCAATATACTTAGCGTGTTCATTAGCATATCTTCTCCTTATGAAATATTTATTTGAATGGATAACCTTGCTTCGTATACAGGACAGAATACTTTTTAAGCCATGATAAAACTTCATCGGTAGGCTCGTAATTTTCAAATTCATCTTGAAGAAATGCAACGCAATTTTTAAGCCCTTCATCTCCCCAGATACGCCGGACTTTAAATAAGTAAGGAAAGAGTCCAGAACCACTTAAAATATGCATCTGTGACTGTTCGAGCAAGTTGTTCCGTGGCGAAGGGGTGTTAAATACAAAACTCCTTTGATTGAGTAAATCAATCATCTTTTTTGTATACGTGGTTGGTTTTTCTGATTTGCCATAATAGAACTGGTAACGATCAGTTAATGCTGAAACGAGTAAATCTTTTAACTCAACGTCCGTTTTTATAGTTTGCAGTTGCTCTGACAACCCATGCGCATAAGTCCCTTTAAAGACCGCTTCAAAACGCACCCAGTTTTCACATTGGATTGCTTCTTCATAACGAACACCTAATGTTTCAACTTGTTCCTTTTTCTTATCATAAACTCTCAATAGTGACTTAATATTTTTGCCTTTTGAACCTACATAAAAAGTTGATGTTATATTATTTTTTGTAATAGCTGATAGATCTGAGTGATTCTTTCTTCCAGCAGAGGTTTTAATAATTTGATTTTTTTTAGAAATTTGATTGTAAATAGTGTTTACATTCAATTTTTCATTAATAAAATCAATTGCAATATCAATTCTCGAAATTCTGGAAGTGTATAAACTGTTATTATTTACGTTTGTGAGAAACTGATGAATCTGTATGGAACTATTGAACAGTAATTCATTTTGCTCTCTGTATTCCATCCATGCTTGCGCAGAAAATTTTATGCAAATTCCCATCTGTATAAAGTCCTCGTGGTAAGCGATAGCGAAGTAATATGGCTTATTGTCGCAAACAAAACCATTTGAATATCCTTTAGGCAAAGAATATGCCACTTCTTTTAGTTCGCCTAACAAAGTTTCTAATTTTGACAGGTGAATGAATTCATCAATGAGTTTGAGAGCCATACTTTCCCAACCTTCGATATAGTCTGGTCTTTTGGTAGGCTGCAAAACTAAAGTAAACTCATCGATTTGAACATCCAACAAAGTAATCACTCCTTTCAAGACCTGAAACGTTGATAAATCAGCATTGCTGAGAATTTTATTGTTATGCGGAGCGGGGGTTATTACATAACCCCCGCTCACGATTTTAAGAGATTCACAGCCTCTAGGATGTCAAAATCCAGATAGCTGAAGTGGCAAATTTTAGGTGAGTTTGCTATGATCGGACAAGTAAAGACTCCTTGACCTAATGAAAGTTCTTTTTCGGGTACATCTACTCCTGCGCCAAATGCTGTTGTGTAAGTCTGTTTTTCAGCGTTACCAAGTACAAACTTTACTGGTAAGTTTTCACGTAAACTAGTTGGCAACAATGTAGCGTCAGACTTCTGCATAACAATCCAAATAAAAAATCCTAATTGTCGTCCCTGTAAAACTACTTGAGATAGAAGCTTCATTACTTCATCACGCTTTTTTTTATCCATCGTCTGCAATATTGTCTGAAAACTAGCAAATTCATCAAATATAAAGATATACGGCTCGTAGTGGAAATCAGCGTATGTTGCTTCCAATTTCGTACTAAGATCTTTTTTTATATCTTTTTTTCTAACTTCCATAGCTTCGTTAAAGACTTGCAGTAATTTAACAATGTCGTCTATAGAAGTGGCGGTATTTTCTTGTGAAAGTCGTTCGCCAAGAACTGCAAGACTCGAATTTTTGGGATCAGCAAAGTAAATATTGTATGGCACATTTTTAGTTAACATTTGTAGGATAAGCGAATAAAGTGCATATGTTTTACCTGAACCAGTTTGTCCGACTAACAAAGTGCCATATAATGAGATTGAGACAGATTTGTCAATAAAAAGCGTGTAATCATTTGATTTAGAAGAGTGGTTCCTTAGTTCCTGAATATTCCGGAATTTGAGCTGCTGATCAATGTTACTGTCATAAATTTCAAAGATGTAATAAAGTTCATCATTTGATAAATATGCTCTATCAACTATGAAATTATCCAAGGCAAAGGAAATGTTTACAACACTTATATCTTTGTTGAGGTTGATGTTTTCAACAAATAACTTCGCTTTTGAATATTCGTTGAAAAACACTAATTTAATTTTTGGTAGTTCTGCCACATCTGTATTAAAGTAAACTCTCTTGTTGTAATAGTTAGCGTCAAGAAAGGCTTTACGCAGCTTTAGAAGGGTAAGGTAGTGGGATATAGCGTATTTCATACCTTTATAAGCCTTGTTGCGAAATAACCATATAATTACTTGAAACATGAATATGACTGCTACAAGTGTCATAAGCGGTCTACTTAATTGTATAAAGACTCCCAACTTTAGTTGGGAGTCAATATAGTTTAGGGATAACACCAGAATACTAAGCATTAAGTAAGCACTGTTTATGAAAATACCATTCTGGTGTCGCTGCGTTCTTAACTTACTTCGTTTGAACATTAACTTTTTCCACGTTTTTAAATCGGAGGAGCAAGTCGAATCCTATAACAAACGATTTTTCTGGAACAAAATCAACTAAACGTACAAAATCGCCTTTTTGAATATCCACGTGATCTTTTCCGTTTAATATCGTGACTCCAAAATTACTTAGCGTGTTATCATCACGCTTCATGCCAGTTTTTTTATCATAACCGTAATCTGTATCGTCTTTGACAACTAACAAATTTACAAAAACTCCTGTTTCACTAGGGTCTTTTTTATTTGTATATGGTCGCTGTGAAGCAAACTTGTACAGATTATGTGTCTTTTTTAAAAATTCGTCTGCTTTAAATTTTGTTTCTGTAAATACCCACGCATTATTAATCGGCATAGTGCATAACCTCTTTCTGTCAATTTTTTAAATACTCTTCTTCAATTACGGTGAGTTCATTTAAAGTAGTTGCAGCATTATCTACATTTTCGATGATCAACTTAATATTTTCGAAATTAAGAGTAATGGGATCGAAATAGAATTCAATCAAACATTTTTCTAAAACTTTTTTAGCTTCTTCAATGTTCGTTTTATTTAAGTGATCTTTAAAATCTTGGAAAAATAATCCCACATTACTAACTTCTTTATATTTCCAATTATCTTTATGCCCATGTAAGTTCGGGTAATTAGATCGCATAGTTTTCTCCTCCTTTCTCAACTGTGACTTAAGTATATCATTTATCTAGGTTTTTATAAGGAAATTCATGAGGAAAAATTGATGGGGAAAATTAAGCGATACTATAGTATTAAAGGTGATTTTGTTATATAATTATTAAGATTCATGAGGAAAGAGGGATTAAGATGATTTGGAATTTAGATGAAGAAGTAAAACAAAAAGAAATACTTGAATATTTTGAGGGGAAATATGAAGAAAAGAGGATTGTCACTCAAAGAACAATAAGGAATTGGATGAAAGAGTTAAAAATCGAGTGCATTCAGCCAACTCCTAAAAGAAATGCAGATAGACGTTATAAAAAAGAGGATGTTTTAAAGTTAGAACAACTAAAAATGGATTTTTTATTTAAACAGAAATATAAAAGACAAGAGAAAGAATATGAAAAGCAAACATCTAATCATTTGAAACAAAAGGCGATAGATGAATTTGCAAAAGGTATCAAGCTTGAGGAAGATTATTTTAGATATTTAAATCTTCCTTCACATGAAAGAATGTCGGAAGATTTTGAACTTCAGATAGAAATTCAGGCAGATAATATAATTAAACAAGATATGCTAGAGCTGTGTTTTAAAAAACTATTTCCAGATATTCTTCTTGATAAAGAAGAGTTAAAAATGAATTTATTAATAGTAGATTCAAGTATCGATTCAAATGATACTGAGAGAGGTATTGCGTTAGATTATTTAGAAAGGAAATTATATATTAAACATTAAAAATAAAAATTATATCTAGTTATAAAATGTTATTATATTGCTAACACTACATTCAGGAGGGCTCTTTGTGAAAAATGAAACACAAACAGATATATGGGTTTATAATATGGCGAAAGAAGCTAAAATAGAATTATTTCCACAAGGTTCAAGCATAGTTCAAATTGATAAATCATTAACAAAAGCTAGTAAATCAGGTTCTGGAAATGTTGGAAGACCAGATTTTACTAGTTTAATAGAGACAGGCAATGATGAATTTTTAATATTGATTGAAAATAAAAAAGATACATCAAGACATGTTAAATACAATAGTGACGGTGTAATTGATTTAGATAGTAAGTCAGTTCAAGAGTTTGCTGTTAATGGTGCTTTGTATTATGCATTACATTTATTAAAAGATGAAAAAGTACCATTTAAAAAGATATTCGCTGTAGGGATTAGTGGAGGAGAAAAGCGCCACCGTATTACCCCTATTTTTATTGACGACAGTTTACAATATAAAGAGCTAGAAGAAGTAGAAACATTAGTTAACTTTTCAAGTAAAAATATTCATACCTATTATATGAATAATGTTCTCGACGAAGAAACTAATGTACAAAAAGAATCGACTCAGATTTTGCAACTTGCTAGGGAATTACATGAAGCACTCCGGACTTATGGCAACTTACAAGAACGTGATAAACCTCTAATAGTAAGCGGTATTTTATTGGCTTTGCGCGAAGGAGAATATGGAGGGTTTAGCGTTAGTCAGCTAACTGGAGATAAGAATAATCCAGATGGTTATAAGATCTATCAAGCTATCGAAAGTAATCTAAGACGTTCAAATATTTCTCCGGAAGCAAAACGAGATAAATTGATGGCTCAGTTTTCTATATTTAAAACGGATGCACACATAAATAATAAAAATGATGAATTAGGTATGACTTCATTAAGGTACTTCGCAGAATTTCTATGGGAAAATATATATCAAGATATTAGATTTACTGGATCTCACCATGATTACTTGGGGAATTTTTATAGTGAGTTTATGTCTTATAGTGGTGGAGATGGACAAGGGTTAGGGATTGTTTTAACGCCAGCCCATATAACACAATTATTTTGTGATTTAGCAGATTTAAAAGTAGATGATGTAGTATTTGATCCGTGTTGTGGAACAGGAGGGTTTTTGATTGCTGCTATGCATAATTTACTGTCAAAAACAGACGAAGATGATGAAGTGAAAAAAAGACAAATTCGTCAAAGGCAATTGCATGGGATAGAATTACAAGATTATATGTTTACAATTTCGACTACAAATATGATTTTACGTGGAGATGGAAAATCCAACTTAAGAAATGAAAATTTTCTAATTCAAAACTCAGCTAAAATACAAAGTGAGATCATGCCCACGATAGGCATGATAAATCCTCCTTATAGTATGGCAACGCGAACTAAAGACAAAGAGCAGTATGAGATTAACTTTATTAGTCGTATGCTTGATAGCCTTGTCGAGGGAGGGCAAGGTATAGCTATCGTTCCTCAATCTACGGTAACTGGTAAAACAAAAATTGAAAAAGAAATTATGAGAGATATCTTAAAGAAACACACACTTAAAGGGGTTATTACATTAAATAAGGAAACGTTTTATGGTGTAGGTGTAAATCCTTGTATAGTTGTATTTGTCGCCGGTATTCCACATAGTAAAAATTTCAAAAGTAAATTTATAGATTTTAGTAATGATGGATATAAAGTGGCGAAGCATATTGGTTTGATTGAAACTCCGGAAGCTAAAGATCGGAAAAATTTATTGCTAAATGTATGGAGTGGAGAAATAGAAGCGCAAAATGAATTTTGTGTAGAAACAATTATCGAACCTGAAGATGAATTATTACATAGTTTCTATTACTTTAATGAAGAACCACCTACGAGTGAGGAATTTGAAGAAACACTTGCTGACTATCTATCATTTCAGTTAGATATGGTTCTTCATGGTCGTGATTATCTTTTTGGAGGAGATGATGATGACGATGATGATAAATAAGTTTGAAACATGGGGAGAATTTGAAATTGGAAATATTTTCGATATAAAATCTTCTAAGAGTGGTATAGATAAAAACAAGTTAGTAGAAGAAAGTGGAAATGTACCATATATCACTAGAACTAATTTAAACAATGGCGTAGAAACATTTATTGGAGAAAGGCAACGAAACAGATTTCAAAAAGATAAAGGAAACGCTATTATTATTGGTTTGGATACTCAAACTATTTTTTATCAAGAAAAATCATTTTATACTGGACAAAATATTCAAGTTTTAAGAAACTCTCGTTTAAATAAATACAATGCTTTCTATATAATTCCTTTGTTGAAAAAGCAAATGAAAAAATTCAACTGGGGTGGAAATGGGGCAACCTTAACAAGGTTGAAACGTACTAAAATTATACTGCCTGTAGATCAAAGTAATGATGTCTGTTGGGGTTACATGGAGAATTATATAGAAGAAAAAGAAAATAGAGTAAGAAAAAAAATAATAAATTTTCTTGGGCAAGAATTAGCAAAGATAGATAGTGTAAATGAAATATCACTAGATGGTATAAAATGGAGCAATTTTATAGTAGAAGATTATTTTGATAATAGAATAGGGAAAAGCTTAGATGCAAACAAATTAGATGTTAAATCGGGGAGAATGTCATACGTAACCAGAAAAACAACTAATAACGGAATTGATGGGTTTTTAGAAGCACAATCTAAAAAATATCTAAATGAAGATTTCCCTGTAATTACAATAGGTAATGAAACTGCTAAACCTTTTTTGCAAAACTATCCATTTTATACTGGTACTAAAGTTAATTGTTTAAGACCCAAGGAAGAATTATCGGAATACGCATTATTATTTTTTATTAGATGCTTAGAAAATGTATGTAAAAAATATAGTTATTCATTTACTATAAATTCAACTAGGTTGAAAAAGCAGAAGGTATTACTTCCAATCAATGATGATAATGAACCTGATTGGGAATTTATGTCCAACTATATGAGATATATTATGAGTAACAAGATAAAACAAACTATTAAAGCGTGGGAAAATATAAGTGTATTCAACTAACATCTGTAAGTCTGGTTCAAAATGGTTCAAATTGCATCAATTTTCATCCTGAATTGTACTTCTGTATCCATATAATAATATCTTTCGTGACTGATACAGATGGTTGCAAACGGATGAGGTATACTCAAATTTTATAAGAGTATTTCTCAAAACGTTAATTTCGATTTTCGTTTACAAAGCACTTTCCGAAGAAATTCGGAAGGTGCTTTTTTTATGTTCAAATGCAAAGCAAGACGGGTAAAGTAGAAGAAAAGAGGAGGGGGAAAGATGAACCGAATCAACTTGATTTGTCTAGGTGTAAAAGATATGACAACAGCGGTTAAATTTTATCGGGATGGCCTTGGCTTTCAAACAGCTGAAAGAGAGAGCGATCCAGCAATTGTTTTCTTTAATTCATCTGGAACAAAATTAGAATTGTATCCATTAGAGGAGTTAGCGAAAGACATTGATGAACAAAATCCGCCGACTGGCACGGGGTTTGCAGGTATTACATTAGCGTACAACGCGAAGTCTAAAGAAGAAGTAGATCAAGTCATAGATTTGGCAAGAAACGCTGGAGGGAAAATTGTAAAAGAACCTCGAGAAGTTTTCTGGGGAGGTTATTCAGGTTATTTCACAGACCCGGACGGTTATTACTGGGAAGTGGCTTGGGGACCAGAATTTACGTACGATGACCAAGATATGTTGATCATTGACTCTTAAGTGGAGTAGCTACTCAAGTTAAGCTTAAAAAAAGAAGCCACTCTAGATCTTTCGCGTCAGGAAGAGAAGAGTGGCTTATTCATTTTTCTTATAAGACCGAATACATTAAAAATAAGATTTGCTGTGCTATACTTTATGGTGAGCAAAATTGATAGGGAGTGTATCGATATGTTAACTGAAGTACAAGTACGCGAATTACTCGGAGCGTTAGAAGATCCGTTTTTACATAGATCGTTGACTGAAACAGAGGGCATTACATCTGTAACGATCAAGGAAGAGAAAAAACACGTGAGTGTGAAGTTGGCAATTGCCAAAACAAACACACCAGAACAAATGCAACTACAAATGAAAGTAGTTGAGTTATTAAAAGGAGCGGGAGCGGATTCTGTCGGTATTCGTTTTGAAGAGTTGCCACCTGAAGCGTTAGCGAAGTTCCGCGGAACGGCAACCGAATCAGAAGCGCAAGATTTATTGTCTCCATTAAACAAAGTAGAATTTATTTCGATCGCTAGTGGTAAAGGCGGCGTTGGTAAATCAACCGTCTCTGTCAACTTGGCGATCGCGTTAGCGCGTCTCGGTAAAAAAGTTGGATTGATCGATGCGGATATCTACGGCTTTAGTGTGCCGGACATGATGGGCATCGATAAATCTCCAGTTGTTCGCGGCCAGACGATTATTCCAGTTGAACGATTTGGTGTGAAAGTTATCTCGATGGGCTTTTTCGTAGAAGATAATATGCCAGTTGTATGGCGTGGTCCAATGCTTGGTAAAGTGTTAGATCAATTCTTCCGCGATGTAGAATGGGGAGATTTGGATTATCTTCTATTAGACTTGCCACCAGGCACAGGAGATGTTGCACTCGACATTCACCAAATGCTTCCGGCTTCTAAAGAAATCGTCATCACGACGCCGCACCCGACTGCAGCATTCGTCGCAGCACGTGCTGGAGCGATGGCAATTCAAACAGATCACGAAGTATTAGGTGTTATCGAAAACATGTCATGGTACGAAAGCGCAGAGACGGGCAAGAGAGAATACCTCTTTGGTCAAGGAGGCGGACCGAAACTTGCAGAAGAATTACGTACGCCGCTACTTGGACAGATTCCAATGGGTCAGCCTGACTGGAACGAAGAAGACTTTGCTCCATCTGTCTACTTGGAAGATCATCCGACAGGAAAAATTTACGAAGACATTGCGAATCAAGTCATTAAACAATTCGCCGATAAAAAATAAAAGCTTGATCAGTCCGGAAGCCTCTATTGGTTTCCGGACTTTTATTTTGGAAGGATAACAATAGGATGTGGCGATTCAGTAACAAAGGATTCGATATTCGTGATTTGTTCACAGTCTATTGGTTACAGTGAATGGATTTTTCAATAGCCGGTTGGTACAATCTTAAAAGAACTTTAAATAACGGAGGCATTCAATTGACAATACGAAACTGGGTTAAGTTTTTCTTTAAAGCTCTTTTAATAGGTGGAATTGTAACAGGGGTACTAGGATTATTCGTTCGCTGGGAAGATGTATTTGCAGAACCATTCAGCAACGGGCAATGGGGAGAGTTTTTAGCAGGATTTGTTTGGCTCGTCATTATCGGGTTGACGATGAGTATCATTAGTCAGCTTTGTTTCTTTGCTTACTTGACGGTGCATCAAATCGGGATGAACATTTTCCGCACATTGCGCTTATGGAACTGGATACAGCTTTTAATTATTGTCGTAGTTATAACAGATTTGATCCTATTCCGTTTTGCGCCAAATGCACAAACAACAGAACAAGTTTGGTTATATGGAACATTATTGACAATTTTGATTGTTACAGGAGTCGTTACGGCTTATGTTAAAGCGAAATGGACAAACAAAGAAACTTTTATTTCTGCGTTGTTCTTTATGATTGTTATTACAACAGTTGAGTGGCTTCCTGCCTTGATGGTAGAAGCAGGAAATATCGACAGCTGGGTTACGTTGTTATTGTTCCCATTCTTAGCGGTAAACGCTTATCAACTATTGGTATTACCAAAATATAACGCACAGTCCGACGTGGATCGTCAAAAGCTAGAAGAGCGACGTGCTGCAAGAAAAGCAAAATCAGAATAATGTTTTTTTAAGAAAAGATCATTTGTCCACTGGTTTCAGCAGAGTGGACAGGTGATTTTTTATTCTTTGAAAAGTTAGCTTGATCTGAAGGGGGCGCAGGTGGCTGTAGGGGTGGAGGGTTTTTGGTGGGGTTGAAAAAGTAGAAGTACAGAAGGAAAAAGCAGGTTTCGAGAAAAACTTTCGCGAAAGTGTTGACAGGAGTCTAATCATGCTTTAATATAATAAAAGTCGCCAAGCAACGACGAACAACATAAACAAAACGGCGGCACTTAATATTAACAACTTGAACCTTGAAAACTGAACAGCAAAACGTCAACAAACAGCAACGGTCGCGCAAAACGGCCCGCGCAAAACTTACTGATCAGCATTGCGCAGATCAAAGCGAATCGTGCGTCTTTGGACGGCGATACGCCAGCAGTATTGAGCAATCAACACTACTCTATAATGGAGAGTTTGATCCTGGCTCAGGACGAACGCTGGCGGCGTGCCTAATACATGCAAGTCGAGCGGAACTTTGGGAGCTTGCTCCCATTGTTTAGCGGCGGACGGGTGAGTAACACGTGGGCAACCTGCCCTGCAGATCGGGATAACTCCGGGAAACCGGTGCTAATACCGAATAGTTTGCGGCCTCTCCTGAGGCTGCACGGAAAGACGGTTTCGGCTGTCACTGCAGGATGGGCCCGCGGCGCATTAGCTAGTTGGTGGGGTAATGGCCTACCAAGGCGACGATGCGTAGCCGACCTGAGAGGGTGATCGGCCACACTGGGACTGAGACACGGCCCAGACTCCTACGGGAGGCAGCAGTAGGGAATCTTCCGCAATGGACGAAAGTCTGACGGAGCAACGCCGCGTGAGTGACGAAGGTTTTCGGATCGTAAAACTCTGTTGTGAGGGAAGAACAAGTACCAAGTAACTACTGGTACCTTGACGGTACCTCACCAGAAAGCCACGGCTAACTACGTGCCAGCAGCCGCGGTAATACGTAGGTGGCAAGCGTTGTCCGGAATTATTGGGCGTAAAGCGCGCGCAGGCGGTTCTTTAAGTCTGATGTGAAAGCCCACGGCTCAACCGTGGAGGGTCATTGGAAACTGGAGAACTTGAGTGCAGAAGAGGAAAGTGGAATTCCATGTGTAGCGGTGAAATGCGTAGAGATGTGGAGGAACACCAGTGGCGAAGGCGACTTTCTGGTCTGTAACTGACGCTGAGGCGCGAAAGCGTGGGGAGCAAACAGGATTAGATACCCTGGTAGTCCACGCCGTAAACGATGAGTGCTAAGTGTTAGGGGGTTTCCGCCCCTTAGTGCTGCAGCTAACGCATTAAGCACTCCGCCTGGGGAGTACGGCCGCAAGGCTGAAACTCAAAGGAATTGACGGGGGCCCGCACAAGCGGTGGAGCATGTGGTTTAATTCGAAGCAACGCGAAGAACCTTACCAGGTCTTGACATCCCACTGCCCGGTGTAGAGATACACTTTTCCCTTCGGGGACAGTGGTGACAGGTGGTGCATGGTTGTCGTCAGCTCGTGTCGTGAGATGTTGGGTTAAGTCCCGCAACGAGCGCAACCCTTGATCTTAGTTGCCAGCATTCAGTTGGGCACTCTAAGGTGACTGCCGGTGACAAACCGGAGGAAGGTGGGGATGACGTCAAATCATCATGCCCCTTATGACCTGGGCTACACACGTGCTACAATGGACGGTACAAAGGGTTGCCAACCCGCGAGGGGGAGCCAATCCCATAAAACCGTTCTCAGTTCGGATTGTAGGCTGCAACTCGCCTGCATGAAGCCGGAATCGCTAGTAATCGTGGATCAGCATGCCACGGTGAATACGTTCCCGGGCCTTGTACACACCGCCCGTCACACCACGAGAGTTTGTAACACCCGAAGTCGGTGAGGTAACCCTTGTGGAGCCAGCCGCCGAAGGTGGGACAGATGATTGGGGTGAAGTCGTAACAAGGTAGCCGTATCGGAAGGTGCGGCTGGATCACCTCCTTTCTAAGGATAAATTCGGAACCGAGTTTTCTCGGGGTTGACGTTTTGCGTTCAGTTTTGAAGGTTCACCTTCAGGCGGCAACGCCTTTTTTTGTGACTTTCAAACTTGTTCTTTGAAAACTGGATAAAACGACATTGAAACAAATGCAAGAAATTCAAGTACGCGTGACCATTGGTCACAACTTTTTAATTAACCATTGGTTAAGTTAGAAAGGGCGCACGGTGGATGCCTTGGCACTAGGAGCCGAAGAAGGACGGCACTAACACCGATATGCTTCGGGGAGCTGTAAGTGAGCGATGATCCGGAGATTTCCGAATGGGGGAACCCACTACCTTTAATCGGGTAGTATCCATGTGTGAATCTATAGCACATGAGAAGGCAGACCCAGGGAACTGAAACATCTAAGTACCTGGAGGAAGAGAAAGCAAATGCGATTCCCTGAGTAGCGGCGAGCGAAACGGGATCAGCCCAAACCAAGAGGCTTGCCTCTTGGGGTTGTAGGACACTCTATACGGAGTTACAAAAGGTAGGATTAGGCGAAGCGACCTGGAACGGTCCGCCACAGCGGGTAACAGCCCCGTAGCCGAAAACCCTACCCCTCCAGAGTGGATCCTGAGTACGGCGGAACACGTGAAATTCCGTCGGAATCTGGGAGGACCATCTCCCAAGGCTAAATACTTCCTAGTGACCGATAGTGAACCAGTACCGTGAGGGAAAGGTGAAAAGCACCCCGGAAGGGGAGTGAAATAGATCCTGAAACCGTGTGCCTACAAGTAGTCAAAGCCCGTTAATGGGTGATGGCGTGCCTTTTGTAGAATGAACCGGCGAGTTACGATTACATGCAAGGTTAAGCTGAGAAGGCGGAGCCGCAGCGAAAGCGAGTCTGAATAGGGCGCCAGAGTATGTAGTTGTAGACCCGAAACCAGGTGATCTACCCATGTCCAGGGTGAAGGTAAGGTAACACTTACTGGAGGCCCGAACCCACGCACGTTGAAAAGTGCGGGGATGAGGTGTGGGTAGCGGAGAAATTCCAATCGAACCTGGAGATAGCTGGTTCTCTCCGAAATAGCTTTAGGGCTAGCCTCAAGATAGAGAATCCTGGAGGTAGAGCACTGTTTGGACTAGGGGCCCATCCCGGGTTACCGAATTCAGACAAACTCCGAATGCCAGTGATTTATGCTTGGGAGTCAGACTGCGAGTGATAAGATCCGTAGTCAAGAGGGAAACAGCCCAGACCACCAGCTAAGGTCCCCAAATATCCGTTAAGTGGAAAAGGATGTGGCGTTGCTTAGACAACCAGGATGTTGGCTTAGAAGCAGCCATCATTTAAAGAGTGCGTAATAGCTCACTGGTCGAGTGACACTGCGCCGAAAATGTACCGGGGCTAAACGGATTACCGAAGCTGTGGATGGATCTCGTAAGAGATCCGTGGTAGGAGAGCGTTCTAAGGGCGTAGAAGTCAGACCGGAAGGACTGGTGGAGCGCTTAGAAGTGAGAATGCCGGTATGAGTAACGAAAGACGGGTGAGAATCCCGTCCACCGAATGCCTAAGGTTTCCTGAGGAAGGCTCGTCCGCTCAGGGTTAGTCGGGACCTAAGTCGAGGCCGATAGGCGTAGACGATGGACAACAGGTTGATATTCCTGTACCACCTCCCCGCCGTTTGAGCAATGGGGGGACGCAGAAGGATAAGGAGAGCGTGCCGTTGGTTGTGCACGTCCAAGCAGTGAGGCGTGGAATGAGGCAAATCCCATTCCTGATACGTTGAGCTGTGATGGCAAGAGGGTTTACCCTTAGAGTCCCTGATTTCACACTGCCAAGAAAAGCCTCTAGCGAGGCGGGAGGTGCCCGTACCGCAAACCGACACAGGTAGGCGAGAAGAGAATTCTAAGGTGAGCGAGTGAACTCTCGTTAAGGAACTCGGCAAAATGACCCCGTAACTTCGGGAGAAGGGGTGCTCTGGTAGGGTGAATAGCCCGAGAGAGCCGCAGTGAATAGGCCCAGGCGACTGTTTAGCAAAAACACAGGTCTCTGCAAAACCGTAAGGTGACGTATAGGGGCTGACGCCTGCCCGGTGCTGGAAGGTTAAGAGGAGTGCTTAGCGCAAGCGAAGGTGCGAATTGAAGCCCCAGTAAACGGCGGCCGTAACTATAACGGTCCTAAGGTAGCGAAATTCCTTGTCGGGTAAGTTCCGACCCGCACGAAAGGCGTAACGATCTGGGCACTGTCTCAACGAGAGACTCGGTGAAATTATAGTACCTGTGAAGATGCAGGTTACCCGCGACAGGACGGAAAGACCCCGTGGAGCTTTACTGTAGCCTGATATTGAATTTTGGTGCAACTTGTACAGGATAGGTAGGAGCCTGAGATTCCGGAGCGCCAGCTTCGGAGGAGGCGTCAGTGGGATACTACCCTGGTTGTATTGAAATTCTAACCCACAAGCCTGATCGGCTTGGGAGACAGTGTCAGGCGGGCAGTTTGACTGGGGCGGTCGCCTCCTAAAGAGTAACGGAGGCGCCCAAAGGTTCCCTCAGAATGGTTGGAAATCATTCGTAGAGTGTAAAGGCAGAAGGGAGCTTGACTGCGAGACGTACATGTCGAGCAGGGTCGAAAGACGGGCTTAGTGATCCGGTGGTTCCGCATGGAAGGGCCATCGCTCAACGGATAAAAGCTACCCCGGGGATAACAGGCTTATCTCCCCCAAGAGTCCACATCGACGGGGAGGTTTGGCACCTCGATGTCGGCTCATCGCATCCTGGGGCTGTAGTCGGTCCCAAGGGTTGGGCTGTTCGCCCATTAAAGCGGTACGCGAGCTGGGTTCAGAACGTCGTGAGACAGTTCGGTCCCTATCCGTCGCGGGCGCAGGAAATTTGAGAGGAGCTGTCCTTAGTACGAGAGGACCGGGATGGACACACCGCTGGTGTACCAGTTGTTCTGCCAAGGGCATCGCTGGGTAGCTATGTGTGGCCGGGATAAGTGCTGAAAGCATCTAAGCACGAAGCCCCCCTCAAGATGAGATTTCCCATTGCGCAAGCAAGTAAGATCCCTCAAAGACGATGAGGTAGATAGGTTCGAGGTGGAAGCGTGGCGACACGTGCAGCTGACGAATACTAATCGATCGAGGACTTAACCAACAAATTGTAGGCGAAAATCTTGCACGTTCCAATGTCGTTTATCCAGTTTTGAGTGAACAAGCACTCAACCAAATAGTCCAGTGATGATGGCAAAGAGGCCACACCCGTTCCCATCCCGAACACGGCAGTTAAGCTCTTTTGCGCCGATGGTAGTTGGGGGTTTCCCCCTGTGAGAGTAGGACGTCGCTGGGCTATTCTATGTTTATTTTTTATTCCTAATGATTCTTTTACCTTGCTTCCATAGCTCAGCAGGTAGAGTGCTTCCATGGTAAGGAAGAGGTCACCGGTTCGAATCCGGTTGGAAGCTTTTGTTTTTTTTACAGAGTTTCTCTAAATGGAAATTAAATAAACGATTTTATTAGGCAAGGCCCCTTGGTCAAGCGGTTAAGACACCGCCCTTTCACGGCGGTAACACGGGTTCGAATCCCGTAGGGGTCACCATATCGGAGGATTAGCTCAGCTGGGAGAGCATCTGCCTTACAAGCAGAGGGTCGGCGGTTCGATCCCGTCATCCTCCACCATTTTTTCATAACTTTATACGGTGGGGTAGCGAAGTGGCTAAACGCGGCGGACTGTAAATCCGCTCCTTCGGGTTCGGCAGTTCGAATCTGCCCCCCACCACCAGTTTTCTTATCATAATTAATGGGGTATAGCCAAGCGGTAAGGCAACGGGTTTTGATCCCGTCATGCCCTGGTTCGAATCCAGGTACCCCAGCCATTTTTATTATGAGCCATTAGCTCAGTTGGTAGAGCATCTGACTTTTAATCAGAGGGTCGAAGGTTCGAATCCTTCATGGCTCATTCTTTTAACATCCTTGCGCCTGTTCAGCGCGGGGCCTTAGCTCAGCTGGGAGAGCGCCTGCCTTGCACGCAGGAGGTCAGCGGTTCGATCCCGCTAGGCTCCATTGTTCCATGTGTATTTGTACTATCCATGTGTAAAAAACCCGTATCCATTCATTTGGATACGGGTTTTTTTTAGGTTTTGATGTATTCGGATTGTGGTCTGAAGATGACGTTATTTTCTTGTTGTTCGAGTGTGTGCGCTGTCCATCCAATGATGCGCGCCACACTAAAAGTGGGTGTAAACAATTGAGTCGGCATTTTGATAGATCGCATAATCGCCGCTGCATAAAACTCTACATTGGTGTACAGTGCACGTCCGGGCTTGTGTTCGTTAAGCTTTTTAACAATATAGGCTTCTGCTGCAACTGCTAAATCGAGCCACGGATCTTCTCCTTGAAGTTCTAAACATTTTTCTCGCAAGATTACAGACCGTGGATCTTCTGTACGGTAAACTCGATGACCAAAGCCCATAATTTTTTCTCCGCTATTTAACTTGTCTTCAATAACCGGAGCAATCTGGTCTTGTGTTTTTATTTGGTCGAGTAAATCAATCACGCCTGACGGGGCACCCCCGTGAAGTGGACCTTTCATCGTGCCAAGCGCTGACGTGATGGCGGATACTATATCGGATTCGGTTGAAATGGTCACACGTGCTGCAAAAGTCGAAGCATTCATGCCGTGTTCCATTGTTAATTTTAAATAAGTTTCGAGCGCTTCTGTTTGTACAGCAGAAGGTTCTTGTTCGTTGATCATCCAAAGATAATTGGCGGTGTGACCTAAATCATCTCGTGGTTTTACGGGTTGTTGTCCGTTTTGAATGCGGTAAAAAGCAGCGGTCATTACTGGCAATGCTGCTGTTAATGCAATGGCTTGTTGTTGAGAAGACAATTGTTGAAATTCGGTATGCGTATATGCGGATACTAAGGTCCGCATTGCGTCCATTAAAGAAATCTCCTTTGGTAAAAGCTGTGAAATTAGAACAAGATGTTCTGGCAGTTTGCGATAGGAAAGCAATTGTTGTTTGATATGTTGCAATTGACGAGTGTCAGGTGACACTCCGTACCAAAGAAAATAAGCAGTTTCCTCAAATGACTTTCCTTGAATAACTGTGTTTACAAGTTCGCCACGATAGCGCAATTCACCTATATCTCCATCCACAGAAGCAATCGCAGTTTGAACAGCTACTACACCTTTTAATCCTTTTTGAAACATGTAAAACGCCTCCTTTTCTTTTAGTTTACTCCTCTAGATTGATAAAAAAAATTAAAGATATATAATTAAGACAATTAAGAATATTAATCGAAATGAGGGGTGTTATGGAAGTTCAATGGTTGAGAACCTTTGTGGATGCGGCAGAAACCTTGAATTTCAGAAAAACGTCAGAGCGTCTGTTAATGTCGCAGCCTAGTGTGACCGTTCATATTCGATTATTGGAGGAAAGTTTAGGAATTTCTTTATTCAAGCGGAGCCATAACCGAGTTTCTTTAACAGAAGAAGGGCGTCATTTTAAAGAGAAAGCCGAAAAAGTAATAGCGCAATTAGATGGTAGTGTGGAAGAATTACACGCTTACGCTCAAGGGTACCGAAAAAAATGGACATTGGCGATTTCTCCTTTAATGGCCGAAACGGTTTTGCCTTATGTACTGCGGTCTTTTACAGAACAACATCCAGAAGTCGAGTTTATAATCCGTGTGGAAGAATCAGAAGCTATAGAGGACTTAGTTGAATCAGAAGAAGTGTCTGCTGGAATTTCTGCTCTAGCACCTATTGGTCGGACGATTGAACCACTTGTGGTTTATGATGACCCTTTGTTATTTATTTTGCCAAGAGATGCTTATGATGATGAAACGGGACCAGCGATTTCAGTCGAAGACACCTTGCGGAACTCGATCTTGTTTACGCATCATCATCCTGTTTTTTGGGAAGAGTTGTTAGAGAAGTTACGCTTACACATGCCCGGTATTCGAACAATGAAAGTCACACAAGCGCATATTGTAAAACGTTTTATTCAAGAAGGGCTCGGCACATCATTTTTACCCAAATCAATGGTGCGACGAGAATTGGTGGAAGGCCGTTTAATGGAAGCGCATTTCGATTTATTTCCACTGCCCACGGTCTCTACTTATTTTTTAGCCAAACAAATGGGAGTGCTAGAACAAGATTTTTTGGAGCGCATTCAGTCAGTATACTTTACTTAAAAAGGAGAGGTCAGCATGATTATAGAAGCAGATGGCGTTCGATTGCGGTTATTAAAAAGAGATGATTTTGAAGCGTTATGGGCTTTGTATACGCCGAAAATTTTTGAGCATATGCTCAATCAAGTTGAGGTGTTTGAAGATATGGTGGCGTGGTTAGAAGCGGGGATGAACCAGTCGAATGTACTTATTTTTGCTGTGGAAAATCCTGAAACGTCGGAAATCGTCGGAACTACACGTATATATGCAATTGATGAAACCAATAAAAGCTGTGAGATGGGTGCAACATTTTATGCACTGTCAGCACAACGGACACATGTTAACACAACAGTTAAACGCGCATTACTCAGCTATTGCTTTGAAGAACGGGGCATGATTCGTGTTCAGTTTAAGACAGATGCTGAAAATATACGGTCGCAGAAGGCGATTGAACGCATTGGGGCAGTTAAAGAAGGTGTGTTGCGAAACGAGCGAATTCGCTCAAATGGCAAGCCGAGAGACGCAGTTGTCTACTCAATTATTGATAAAGAGTGGCCAAAAGTGAAAAAAGATTTGACGAAAAAAGCGAATAAATATACGTAAAATTGTGCAGTTGAGCCAAAGAGACCTTAGCGGTTACAATAAGTCTATCTTGCTAAGGGGGTATAAAATAATGAATAAATTAAATATTTCTATTATCGGAGTTCCAATGGATCACGGTCAAAATCGTCGTGGTGTTGATATGGGACCAAGCGCTATCCGTTATGCAGGTGTTGTAGACCGCATCGAAGAGTTAGGCCATCGCGTTACAGATGAAGGGGACATCCAGATTGGTCAAACAGACGGCAGTGTAGATACTGATACAAACTTACGCAACTTGAAAGCGATTACTGAAGCAACAGAAGCACTTGGCGATAAAGTATTTACCGTAGCAGAAGCGGGTAATTTCCCGTTAGTACTAGGCGGCGATCACAGTATTGCAATCGGTACACTTGCTGGGATTTCAGAACGCCACGAAAACTTAGGCGTTATTTGGTATGATGCACACGCAGATATGAACACAAGCGATACGTCACCATCAGGCAATATCCACGGCATGCCGCTTGCAGCAAGCTTTGGACATGGTCATGAAAAGTTGACGAATATTCGCGGCTATTCACCAAAAGTAAAACCTGAAAACATCGTCATCATTGGAGCACGTTCAGTTGACCCAGGCGAGCGTGAATTGATCAAAGAACACGGAATCCGCGTTTACAGCATGCACGAAATTGATAAAATGGGTATGCATGCAGTCATCGAAGATTCGATCCGTTATTTGAAAGAAGAACGCAAAACAGATGCGGTTCACTTGTCACTCGATCTTGATGGCATTGATCCAATGTACACACCAGGCGTCGGCACACCAGTTCCAGGTGGCATTAGCTACCGCGAAAGTCATTTAGCAATGGAAATGTTGTATGATGCAGACATTATTACTTCTGCTGAATTCGTAGAAGTTAACCCGATTCTTGACGAGAAAAACAAAACTGCTGATGTAGCTGTTGCGTTGATCGGTTCATTGTTCGGCGAAAAATTAATGTAATAGCAAGTAGGTGAAAGCCTATTAGACTGTAGATTGACTCAATTGAGTTGTCTGCAGTCTTTTTTGTTTTTCATCGTTTTTGGTTATCAAAATAAAAATAGCAAAAACTAGCAACTTTTTAAAGTGACAATCGTTTAAAAATAAGATGGATTTATTTGGGTATTGTCTGATACGATAGAATAAGAAAAAATAAGTGAAACTTTTTCAATAGAGATACGTATATAAAGTACAGCCGCATAGGCGGAGGGAAATGAGATCATGGATGCGTTAGTTAATAAACGAATAGCGAAAGTAATAAAAGGCGATCAGAACGCATTCGCCGAAATCGTGGAGCTTTACCAGCACCAGCTTTATCATATTTGTTACCGTATGCTTGGCAATAAGCAAGAAGCAGAAGATATTGCTCAAGAAGCTTTTATGCGTGCGTATGTTAATATTCGCACGTTTGATCAGAATCGGAAATTTTCAACCTGGTTGTACCGGATCGCTACCAATTTATGCATCGACCGAATCCGCAAGAAAAAGCCGGATTATCATTTAGATGCTGAAGTGCGCGGGACGGAAGGCTTGAATATGTATTCGAAAATTGCCAATGATGACGAACTTCCAGAAGAAGAGCTAATGAGGATGGAAGTTCAAGAGCGTGTACAGTACGAAATCAGTCGCTTGCCAGATAAGTACCGTGCCGCTATTGTATTAAAGTATATTGAAGAATTGCCACTTGCGGAAATCAGTGAAATTCTGGATTTGCCATTAGGAACGGTAAAGACGCGTATACACCGAGGGCGAGAAGCTCTTCGCAAGCAATTGAGCAATTTGTAGGAGGCGAGCACGATGAATACGTGTCCGGAAAACGTGTTAGAGTTAATGAATCATTACCTTGATGGGGATATTAATCCAAGCGAGGAAAAACAATTAAAAGAGCATTTGGAAAGCTGTAGCGATTGCAGAGAGCAGTACCAGGCTTTAAGTAAAACTGTTGCGTTTATCCAAAGTGCTTCCCATATACAAGCGCCTTCTGACTTTGTCCAAAAGACAATGGGCCGCCTACCGAAAGAAAGACAGCGTGCGGGTGTTCAGCGTTGGTTAAGAAGACACCCGATGCTTGCTGCTGCCGCGCTGTTTTGTCTGTTAATGAGCACAGCGTTGTTTTCAAACTTTAATGACGATCAACAGTTTTCATTTACGAAGCAACCGAATTTAGTTGTAGAAGGACAGACTGTTATTGTTCCTGAAGGGGAAACAGTGGTAGGCAATTTAACTGTACGTAATGGTGATTTACGAGTAGAAGGTGAGCTTCAAGGCGATGTTACAATCGTTAATGGTCAGTATATGGCATCGAGCGGTGTTATTACCGGAGAAGTAGAAGAAATTGATAAAGCTTTTGAATGGTTATGGTATACCATTAAAGAAGGATTTAAAGATGCAGCCTCTATTTTTGAAACAAATGACAATCAAACAAACGAATAAACCTCAGGTGGTAGACAAAAGAATTGTTATGTTAGTTAACGAACGACTATTCATCTTATCCTCTATACGGGATCCTTCGCTCCATGCGGACGCTTTCCGCGGACGAAGCGCTGAGCCTCCTCGTCGCAAGCTCCTGCGGGGTCTCATCACTCCGTTTTTCCGCAGGAGTCGCCGCATTGCGCTTCGGATCCGTGTGTGATTACTCATTAATCTTCTTGAAAAGTAGATTCGCTGGTTACTCTCTCTAATTAGAGCTATATGCCAACAGCCGTTCTGGCCACGAAGACTCCCGTGGGATAGCGAAAGCTGAAGACCCCGCAGGAACGTTAGTGACGAGGAGGCTGAAGCTGAGCCCACAGGAAAGCGTAGTGGCTAGAACGGTTGTGGGTATACACAACGATACATTTTGAATAGACTTTGTCTACAATCTATAAACCCATCCTCTCCTAAAGGATGGGTTTTTTCTATGAAGGCAAGCCCAATTCACTTGTGATATACTAAATGTATATGCAGATGTAGAAAAGCGAGGGTTGCAGATGCCTTTTTTTGAAAGTTTAACAGACCAAACATCATTTAGACTTCTAGGGAATATCATCGACATTTTATTGGTTTGGTTCGTTGTTTATAAATTGATAACAGTCATCAAAGGGACAAAAGCCGTTCAATTGCTGAAAGGAATCTTTGTCATTATTATTGCACGCCTCGTGACGCAAGCGCTCAACCTAGAAACACTGGGTTGGATTATGCAACAGGTATTGGAATGGGGCTTTTTAGCAATCATTATTATTTTCCAACCAGAGCTGCGTCGTGCACTTGAACAGCTTGGTCGTGGGAGATTGTTCTCCAGCAGTACGTTGAACGAAGAATCTGAACGCAACCGATTGATCGAAGCAATGTCCAAGTCTGTTAGTTATATGGCCAAACGTCGAATCGGAGCATTAATATCGATTGAACGCGAAACTGGTTTGAGCGAATATATTGAAACGGGAATACCGATGAATTCAGACCTGACATCTGAACTGATGATTAATTTATTCATTCCGAATACGCCGTTGCACGATGGAGCGGTAGTTGTTCAAAAAAACCGGATTGCCGCAGCCGCTTGTTATTTGCCGCTGTCTGAAAGTCCGTTTATTTCAAAAGAGCTTGGAACACGTCACCGTGCCGCTCTTGGCATTAGTGAAGTAACCGATGCGATTACAATAGTCGTGTCAGAGGAAACAGGCGCCATTAGTTTAACAGCAAATGGTGATTTGCACCGTAATTTATCACTTGAAGACTTTGAAGTAAAGCTGCGCCGGATTTGGTTCGGCGTAGCACAGCAAGAAGTCGCTTCTTCTTGGTGGAATTGGAGGAGGAAAAAGAATGGATAAGATGATGGACAATCGCTGGTTTTTACGTATTACGGCGCTGTTGTTAGCCTTCCTTTTGTTTTTCTCCGTTCAAGCGGATGACAATTCCACGGGGTCAACGGACACGAGTCGCGTGTCGGAAGTGATTGAAGATGTAGAAATTGAGGTATACCATGATAATGATCTCATGGTTAGCGGTGTGCCAAAAACGGCTGACTTGCATTTAACGGGTGCAGTTAGCATTGTTCAAGCTGCTCGACAGTTAGAAGATTTTACGTTGTTTGTGGATTTGCGTAATTTGCCGCTCGGCGAACACCAAGTCCCGATTCAAACTGAAAATGTCTCGGAACAATTAACAACGCGTGTAGATCCAGCTTTTGTCAATGTAGTAATTGAAGAGCGGGTCTCGCAGGAATTCCGGATTGACCCAGATATTAATGATCGCATGCTGGCAGAAGGCTTTGTTTTAGATAAAGTCACGGTCGACCCAGAAACTGTTATTGTGACAGGACCTAAAAGTATGATCGACGCAATCAGCTTTGTAAAAGCCACGGTTTCCGGAGAGCAAGGTGTAAGTGAATCTTTTACAACCCCGGCAAGTGTACGTGTACTAGCAGAAGATTTAACGAAACTGGAAAATGCGGAAATCGAACCGGAAGAAGTTGAAGTCTCTGTGAAAGTTGTCGAATACAGCAAAACAGTACCTGTTAGAATTGAACCAACTGGAGAAGTTCGAGCAGGAATTCGTATCAACAACTGGACTACAGCCACCAACGAAATCCGGATTTTCGGTCCGAAAACAGTGGTCGATGAAATTACAGAATATGTAGTGGAAGCGGACGCAAAAAGCATCACAGCTGAAGATAGTACAATAGACGTCGAGTTAAAAATTCCGTCTGGCGCTTCAGCAGTTTCACCAGCTCAAATAACGGTAGAAGCAGAAGTGTTAAGTGATGATTCTGCACAGCTACCAGTAGACTAATAAATAAAAAAACAACTAAAAAAATAGTAGCAACTGACTGAAGGAGCGAATAGTTAAATGGGAAAATATTTTGGAACTGATGGAGTACGAGGAGTTGCCAATAGCGAGCTAACACCTGAACTAGCTTTTAGATTAGGACGTATAGGTGGATATATTTTAACACAAAGCGCGAAAGACAAACCGAAAGTACTGATTGGCCGTGATACACGAATTTCAGGTGAAATGTTAGAAGGCGCTTTGGCTGCCGGACTATTATCTGTTGGAGCGGAAGTGATGCGCCTCGGCGTTATTAGTACTCCAGGCGTTTCGTATTTGACGCGTGTCATGAGTGCAGAAGCGGGCGTGATGATTTCAGCTTCACATAATCCTGTAGAAGACAATGGCATTAAATTCTTCGGTTCAGACGGCTTTAAATTGTCGGATGCACAAGAAGCAGAAATTGAAGCATTACTAGATAGCGATGAAGACACTTTGCCACGCCCAACTGGCGGCGATCTTGGAAGCATTACGGATTATTTTGAAGGCGGACAAAAATACCTTCAATACTTAAAACAAACAGTTGATGAAGAATTCGACGGCATCTTAGTAGCGCTTGATTGTGCACACGGTGCAACGTCTACACTCGCGACGCATGTATTTGCTGACTTGGATGCAGACATCACATCAATGGGGGCTTCACCAAACGGCTTGAACATTAACGCTGGAGTAGGTTCTACGCATCCTGAGAAATTAGCAGAGCTGGTCCTTGAAAAAGGTGCAGATATTGGCTTAGCATTTGATGGAGACGGCGATCGCCTGATTGCAGTAGATGAAAAAGGAAATATCGTAGACGGCGACCAAATTATGTACATTTGTGCGAAGCATTTGTATTCAGAAGGTCGTTTGAAAAAAGATACAGTTGTTTCAACGGTAATGAGCAATATGGGCTTTTACAAAGCATTGGAAAGCCATGGCATGAAGAGCAACAAAACAGCTGTTGGTGACCGTTACGTAGTAGAAGAAATGCGGAAAAATGAATACAACTTGGGCGGCGAACAATCAGGTCACATCATTTTCCTTGATTACAATACAACGGGTGATGGCTTGTTAACAGGTCTTCAGTTGGTTAATATCATGAAAATTACTGGCAAGAAGTTGTCTGAATTGGCGTCTGAAATGACGATTTTCCCACAAAAGCTTGTAAATATTCGTGTGACGGATAAACATGCGGTAACAGACAATGCGAAAGTGGCAGAAGTTATTGCAGAAGTTGAAACAGAAATGAATGGCAACGGCCGTGTGCTTGTGCGTCCTTCAGGTACCGAGCCATTGGTACGTATTATGGTAGAAGCAGCTTCAGCAGAAGACTGCGAAAACTATGTAGAACGCATTGCAGTGGTTGTACGCAGCGAAATGGGTTTAAACTAATCAAATCAAAGGTTTCTAGTCCGTGAGCATCTTTGCTTACGGGCTTTTGTTTGTCTAAGAGTGTTGGATAAACGTATTTTCCGAAGCTTATCGCACGACTCCGTGGGGTGGGAATCGAGCGATATGTTTCTCCAAATACGAAGGTAGCTTATTTTTTTAGTTATGTTGGTTCTTTAATCGAGTTTTTGGGTAAATGAGTGGAAAGGGTAAACGAAGAAAGCGCTCCAGGCGGACGCTTTCTTCTGAGTGTAGCTCTCTAGCTATTCCGCAAAGTAGCTACGCTTTCCTGCGGGCTTGCGCCGAACTAACTCGGGCTATGCGCCCGAGTGGATTTCGGCACTTCGCTATCCCGCGGGAGTCTCCGCTATTTTGCTACATAGCTTTTAGGAGAGTGGTTTTAGAAATAGCAAAAGCGATAAAACTAACAACAATCCATATTACATCAAATTTTTAAAGTGGAGATAATGGATATAGGCAGACAAATAGACCAGTATACGGAAAAAGGTGATAAAATAGACCTAAATGACTATCTGCTTTAATTGACGTGATTGTGTTGAGACTGTATGATAGTAAAGTCGGTTTACGACCACTGGAAAAGGAGGATAGAAGTTGAGTGAGAGAAAAACAATTATAGCGCCTGTACTGGAGAAATTGGACGGACAAGTCATCTCTAGTAGACGAGGAGAAGGAGTATCGAATTTTCGGCGGATCCCTTCCGGCCATGAAGCCTGGTCGTGATGTCCATTCTTAAAACAATCGAGCGATCGATTGGACAACAAGATGGATAGGCTCAAACAAAAGTGTTTGCGAAAGACATAAACACTTACTTGATTTAAACAAATGGAGGAATTTAATTATGTGTGGAATTGTAGGATATATTGGTGAAAATGATTCAAAGGAAATTTTGTTAAAAGGCTTAGAGCGTTTGGAATACCGCGGTTATGATTCAGCAGGAATTGCAGTTCGTAACGGCAGTGGCGTAAAAGTATTTAAAGAAAAAGGACGTATCGCGGATTTACGCGGCGTTGTCGAAAATGATGTTATGGGTTCAACTGGAATCGGCCATACACGTTGGGCGACTCACGGTAAACCAACTCGTGCGAATGCTCACCCGCATCAAAACACTTCTGACCGTTTTACACTTGTGCATAACGGCGTAATCGAAAACTATCACCACATTCAGCGCGATTATTTGGCTGACGTGGAAATGGAGTCAGATACGGATACAGAGATTATCGTTCAATTGATTGGTAAATTTGTTGAAGAAGGCATGACAACTCAAGAAGCATTTACTAAAGCTCTTACTTTATTGAAGGGTTCATATGCGATTGCGTTGCTTGATGCTGAAGAAGAACAAACGATTTTTGTAGCGAAAAACAAAAGCCCGCTATTAGTTGGACTTGGCGAAGACTTTAACGTTATCGCATCAGATGCAATGGCAATGTTGCAATTGACTGATCAGTTTGTTGAATTGATGGACCAAGAAATCGTTATCGTTCGCAAAGACAGTGTCGATATTTTAACAATGGATGGCAAGTCGGTTAGCCGTTTGCCGTTCACTGCAGAAATTGACATGAGCGATATTGAAAAAGGCACATACCCGCATTATATGTTGAAAGAAATTGACGAGCAGCCAGCAGTTGTCCGCAAAATCGTTCAAGCATATCAAAATGAAAATGATAAATTGACAATCAAACCTGAAATTTTAGAAGCGATGCAAGCGGCTGACCGTATTCACATTATTGCGGCTGGAACGAGCTACCACGCTGGATTAATTGGTAAAGAATATATTGAAAAACTAGCAGGCATTCCGGTAGAAGTGCATGTATCAAGTGAATTTGGTTATAACATGCCATTGTTATCGGAAAATCCATTGTTCATCTTTATTTCTCAATCAGGTGAGACAGCGGATAGCCGTCAAGTGTTGGTGAAAATCAAAGAGATGGGTCATGCGTCATTAACAATTACAAACGTTGCAGGATCTACACTTTCACGTGAGTCTGACCATACGTTATTGTTGTTTGCAGGCCCTGAAATTGCGGTTGCTTCTACAAAAGCATATACAGCGCAATTGGCTGTGTTGTCGATTTTAGCAGCTGTAACAGCTGAAGCACGTGGCATCGATATCGGATTTGACTTGGTGCAAGAACTTGGAATTGTTGCCAATGCGATTCAAGCACAAGTCGATTCAAAAGAAGAAATGGAGCAAATTGCGACAGATTTCTTGTCGACAACACGCAACTGCTTCTTTATCGGCCGCGTAATGGATTATTTCGTTGGACTTGAAGGTTCATTGAAATTAAAAGAGATTTCGTATATCCAAGCAGAAGGATTTGCTGGTGGCGAATTGAAACACGGAACAATTGCATTGATCGAAGAAGGTACGCCAGTAATCGCACTTGCAACGCAAGAAGCGGTAAACTTGAACATCCGTGGTAACGTGAAAGAAGTAGCGGCACGCGGAGCAAACCCTTGTATCATTTCAATGGAGGGCTTACAAGAAGAAGGCGATAGCCTTGTCTTGCCAAAAGTGAACGAATTGCTATCACCGCTTGTATCGGTTATCCCGATGCAGTTGATCAGCTATTACGCAGCGCTTCACCGCGACTGTGACGTTGACAAGCCACGTAACTTAGCGAAATCAGTAACAGTTGAATAATAGCTTTTGTAAAATGCCCTTTTGGATACATTCCAAAAGGGCATTTTTTTGATACCCAATATTGGTGATTAATTGCCATTCTTTGTCTTAGTAAATGGTATAATTAAAGCAACATAAGAAAAGGTGTGAAACAAATGTCCTCTTTTAATGATTTTTCCAGGTACATAAGTGAAAACGCTGAATCGTTGTCAGCGGAAGTGGTTAAATCGGTTGTGCAGGAAATGAACCTGACAATTCCGGAGTGGGAAAAAGAGCGGGCTGCGGCTATGTATGTTCAGTTGCTTGGATTTTTTGGACAAGCTCTTCTCGACGGTGGACAAATTAAAGTTCCTGAAGCTTTAATTGCGTGGAGTAAGGAAAATGCGGAAATGCAAGTAGCTTCAGGTGGCGCCATTTCGGCGATTGTCGTTCGCTACCCAGCAACGCGCCAAGTGTTTTCAGAGATCTTTACGCGTTTGAGCGTGGAATTTGATTTAACGGTTGTCGAAAGCGCCAAAGCGATTCGTGCGATCAATGCAGTTCTCGATGTCAGTTTAAACGAGACTTTTTATGCGTACGAACGACTTTCGGAAAGCAAGCAAGCGGAAACGCGTGTCGAGCTATTAAATCTATCAGCACCCATTGTGCCGGTGTTAGACGATGTTGTAGTGCTGCCATTAATCGGGGTGATGGACAGTTACCGGATTGCCCATATTATGAATGATGTCATTCCAAGAGTTGCGGAGAAAAATGTGAGTCACGTAATTATCGATTTTTCCGGTGTTTTGACGATTGATGATCATGTAGCTCTATCGCTTCAGCAAATTGGCGGCACGCTTCAATTGATGGGCATTCATGTTATTATAGCGGGACTGCGACCAGACCTTGTCCAAGCAATTGTTCGGAGCGGGATTGATATGCTCGATGCAGAGACGTATGCTACGGTGAAACAAGCATTAGAAAGTGTGAATAAATAAGTAAAGCCACGTCCTTCAAGCGAAGGAGGTGGCTTTTTTTAGTCAGTTTGCGAAGCTGCTGGTTGATAGAGCAGTTCGATTTCTTCGGGTGGCAGCGGGCGGTTAAAGAAATAGCCCTGCGCTTGATTGCATTTTTTTTGTTTCAAAAATTCGAGCTGCTCGATTGTTTCAACACCTTCAGCGATAACGTTCAATTGTAAGTTATCGGCCATTTTGATAATGGTATCAACGAGTGATGCATCTTTTGGATCTGTAATAATATTACGAATAAAGTACTGGTCGATTTTCAACGTATCGACTGGGAATAGTTTTAAATAACGGAGCGATGAAAAGCCGGTTCCAAAATCATCGATCGATAAGTGAATGCCCATGGCTTTTAGTTTTTGCATCGTCGCAAGGGCGCTAGTAGAACTTTGAATAATGCTCTCAGTCAGTTCAAGCTCTAAATATTTAGGATCGAGTCCAGATTCAGAAAGTGCCACATCAACTGTTTCCATCAAATTGCATCGGGAAAATTGATGAGACGAAATATTAACCGCGACGCGAAAATATGGCAAACCTGCCTGTTGCCATGACTTGTTTTGAAGACAAGCCTCGCGCAATACAAATTCGCCTATTTGAATAATGCTACCGGTATCTTCTGCCACAGGAATAAATTCACCGGGTGAGATATTCCCAAGTTTCGGATGGACCCAGCGAACTAAAGCTTCCACACCGACTAGTTTTTCCGTTTTCAAATCAACTTGCGGTTGATAATGGATAAAAAATTCACCGTTGTCCAAGCCTTTGCGAATATCAATGGCCAGCTTCGATTTTCGAAGGGCAATTTGGTTTGATTTTTCTGTGAAAAACTGAAAATTATTTTTTCCTAGATTTTTTGCTTGTGAAAGGGCGATATCCGCATTTTTTACTAAGCTATCCAAATCAGTTCCGTCAGTTGGGAAAATGCTAATGCCGATGGAAGGGGTTACAAATAAATCTTCTTGTTGGAAGCGAAACGGTTGTTTAAACAACTCTATTATTTTTTGTGCATGAACGCTTGCTTTAAAACTATCAGTATTCGGCAATAACAATATAAACTCATCTGCACCAAGGCGAGAAATTGTATCATCAACATGAGCAATGCTCTGGAACCGCTTGGCCACTTCGATCAGCATTTGATCACCTGTGTAATGTCCATAGGTGTCATTGATCAACTTAAAATGGTCTAAATCGATATACAATACAGAAAAGTTGTGGATGCTGTCAGTTACTTTTTGGAGCTCTGATTCTAATTGATCGCTAAACAAACGACGATTCGGTAAGCCGGTTAAAGGATCTAAGTACACAAGACGATTAATTTTTTCTTCCGTTTCTTTTCGTTCTGAGATGTCGCGAATGATATTGCTGAAAAACAATCCGTCATCTGTTTTCCATGTACCTATAGACATTTCAATCGGAATCTCTTGTCCATCTTTGCGACGGCCGACCAATTCAATGCTTTCGCCAACAACAGTAGGGACACCCGTATCGATATAACGTTGTAAGCCCTTACGATGACCTTCGATTAAAGTTTCCGGAATGATAATTTCTAGGTTAACGCCAATTACTTCTTTTTTACTAAAACCAAAAATTGTCTCAGCACCTAAATTCCACTGCAAGATAATGCCATGTTGATCAGCAACGATCACAGCATCGGAGGTAGATTCGAATACCGATTCGAACTTTAACTCTAATTCAGTGGAATTATGTTTAAGTTTGAGCTTCTGGATATTTCGAATATATACAAAGAGTAATATAAGTAATAAAAGGAGTGCTAAACAAATAAAGGATAAGAGCAATATAAACAAATCACTAGAAGGTAAAAGCGATACCATGAAAAAGAAGAGCCTCCTTTACGAAATGATGTGTGATGAGCTTAGTTTAGAAGGTTAACCAAATTGCTGTTTATTGTTTACATATCATATCATAAAACTATCTATAAACTAATAATATAGCATGAGATATAACAGTGTAATACTAATTTTAGAACAATAACTATTTCGATTAAGGTTTGTTGGAAAAGGTTGTAGAAGAGAAAAGTATAAAAGAGATAAATTCCTATCTGTTACAAAAACAAGTATAGCTTAAAATGATTTTAAAAAGTCAAAAAATCTTAACTATAAAAGCAAATAATTTACTATATTTTTTATTTTTATTAAAAAATAGGGATTATTGCATAAAATTATGTATCAAGCTATGATCGACAAGATACAATCAAGATAAAAGCTATCGGAGGAGTTTCATGACACAAATAAAAGAGTTAGAATCCAAAGTGCAAGAATTGGTGATGTTACTAGAAGCCTCCAAGCAATTAAATTCAAATTTGGAAATGGGCGAGGTGCTCCAAAGCATTTTGCTTCAGATGGTGCAAGTAGTCGGTGCCGAAGCAGGAACGTTATGGGTAGTCGACCAGGAGCGAAAAATGATCAGAGTAGAGGCTGCGTACGGGCCGTCCTCTTCAAATATTCTTAACATTGAACTAGCAATCGATGAAGGCATTGTCGGCAAAGTTATTGGCTCAGGCGAAGCTCAGCTAATTGAAAACGTTGCGATTCATCCCAACTGGGCAAATCGTGTAGATCATTCTAGTGGATTTGTCACCAAGTCGATGATCACTGTCCCACTAACCGTAAAAGGACGAGTAATCGGTGCTTTGCAATTATTAAATAAAAAGAACATTGCTTTTTTCTCGGAACAAGACATTAGTTTAGCCGTAGCGCTTGCCAACCAATCGGCGCTGGCCTTACACAATAGCCAAATGTACGACGAATTGCAGCGCATGTTGCTGAGCATGATCCGGACACTGGCAAAAGTATTAGATGCGCGCGATCCGTATACAGCGGGTCATTCAGAGCGAGTAGCAAAGTATTCGTTGTGGATTGCTGAGGCGCTCGGGTATGACACACCAACTTGTGAAGAATTGTATAAAGCGGCGTTATTGCACGACATTGGAAAAATTGGTATACCGGATGACATTTTGAGAAAGCCTGATCGTTTAACTAATGACGAATACGACGCAATTAAACGTCATACCATTATCGGAGCGGATATTTTATCTAATATCGAACCAAAAGGTGCCATGGTACACGCCATTCAAATTGCCATGTCGCATCATGAACGATTAAATGGTTCCGGCTATCCGCACGGCTTAATAGGAGAAGACATTCCGTTTTTTGCACGAATTGTTGGAGTAGCAGATGCGTTTGACGCAATGACAACAGCACGTTCGTATAGTAAAGGTGCATCTTTTGCCTCTGGTGTGGAAGAATTGCTTCGCTGCAAAGATACCTTGTTCGACAGCCGAGTAGTCGATGCATTTGCCGGCATATTGCAGGGCTGTGATTTTAAAATCGATCAATATGAAGCGCATCAAGGAAGAGGCTACCATCTATGAATCAGTTTGATTTATTATTGATCGGCCATTTAATCGGCGATTTTTTACTGCAAACAAGTTGGATGGCGAAGAATAAAGCAACCAAATGGCTGCCGTTATTAACGCATGTATCCATTTATACAGCGGTTATTGCGATCTTTGGCATGCTGTCAGGTGGATTATCTTTTTCTGCTCTCGCCATCGTATTTCTAGGTCATATTGTATTAGACCGGAAAACCTTTGTTATGTTCTGGGTAAAACAGGTTCAAACCGCTAAAGGCCCCGAGAAAGTGTGGCTGTCGATTATGGCAGACCAAATTTTCCATATCCTATTACTAGCCATTGCCATCGCGATTTCTTAGGAGTGAAAACATGAAATTCAACACTAAAACTTACGTACTTGAAAAAACAGTGGCACTCGACCGAAAAATGGTTTGGCAGCTGTTAGCAGATAATAACCGTATGAACGCTTATGTTGGGTTATTTCCCGTAACATTCAGTCCAGCCACAAAACAAGGAGCGGAAGTTTTTTACCGAGAAGCACAAGCCAAATTATTGGGGTTGGTGGCATTAAAGTGGCAAGAGTTTCCGTTTCAATGGCAAAAATACGAAAGCTATATTGTGGAGCGTCGCTATTTATCAGGTCCTCTAAAACAGTACAGCATGCAAGCAGAGTTATTTGATACAACAGATGGCGGCACGCGTATAAAATTAACCGCAACATTTTTACCGCTAAATCTGGCAGGCTACGTTGGTGCTTTAGCAAATGGCGTTCCCGCTGTTAAAAAAATGATTGTTTATTTAAATGACTATTTGGCGTCCGGAGCGGAAAGAATATCGGAAGCTCCACAAAAGCCAAACGATGCCAAAGTCAATTTACCTGAATTAGAGCGATTATCAGCGCTACTTGCTAAGTCACCGGTAGATCAAAACTATGTGAAGTTGTTGCATCATTATTTAATCGACCGTGAAAACAGAGACGTTGCACAAATCGAACCGGTGCAACTCGCAAACCATTGGCGAGCGGATGTAGACGAAACCTTACGTGTTTTGCTGTACGCCACAAAAGTGGGGATGTTAAACCTGAGTTGGAATGTCATTTGTCCGAATTGCCGCGTTTCAAAAGAGGAACACAGCTCACTGTCAGAACTAGAAGAGCAATTTCACTGTGATTTATGCGGAGTCAATTACGATGCGGATTTTGATCAATTTGTCGAACTTAATTTTTCAGTACACCCTGCTGTGCGAACAGCGTATGCAGAAGTATATTGTGTGGGTGGCCCTACCATCACGCCACATATCCAAGCGCAACAAATTATCGTGTCAGGCGAAACCAAGAGTTTCAAGGTTCCTCAAAATGAAGAAGCCTTTCGTTTACGTGTGATTCAAGCCAATCACCAAGTGGCCATCAAACAGAACGGAGAATCCCATCCGCTTGTTTACACCGACCACGGGTGGTCAAAAGAGCTAGTGTCTGGAGAAGCTGACATTGCTGTGACCAACTCGAGCAGCGCAGACATCGTCGTGGCGTTAGAAAACGCAGACTGGACGACGCAAACCGTAACCGCCGCGAAAGTCACGGCGATGCAGGAATTCAGAGACTTGTTTTCATCGGAAGTCTTGTCACCCGGTCAGAAAATCAGCGTGGGACACGTGACGATCTTGTTTACCGATTTAAAAGGCTCGACAACGCTGTACGAGACAGCAGGAGACTCGAGTGCTTACGGGCAAGTTCGCAATCATTTTGACTTTTTAGCTGACCATATTGCTGGAAATTCAGGAAGTATCGTTAAAACCATTGGTGATGCGGTCATGGCAATTTTCCATAGGCCTGAAGACGGGTTGAAAGCGGCGCTCGCCATTCAGAAAAATTTAGCAGTATTTAACGAGACAGCAACAGAAGCACTCGTCTTGCGAATTGGGTTATACAGCGGAGCGGCGATTGCTGTGAATTCCAACGACCGCCTCGATTACTTCGGACGCACCGTAAACATCGCGGCGCGCATTCAAGGGCAAGGCGAAGGCGGAGATATTGTACTTAGTAAAAGAGTACTCGCACAACCCGAATCAGCGATGTTGCTTGCGAGCGCTGGTATAGAGCTAGAAGAGTTTTCAGCCGAGTTAAAAGGCATTGATGCCGCAGTGGAGTTGGTGCGGGTTCGGTTAGCGAAAGGTTTAGTAGTGGAAGAACTCGCGAGTCAAGTAGTTTCCAATAGATAAAAATTGATTGTTACTAAATGCCTGTTGAGATATCTTTATTGTAATCGGCATTTTTTGTTAGTGAGGTCTTGTTAGGTAGATATACAGAATGGAGCTATCTAAGTGGAGAAGCAATCCTTAAATTTAATGCAGTTTTTCGAAGGTTATGTTCGGAATTATCGAAGAATGAACTTGTCCGAGCAGCACAATCTTTCGATGTTTACTCAGAGAGAAATAAACCATTTTGCTGAGTTAGGTGAAATGTTGGGGTTCGATGCTTTTGTTGAAGATGGTAAGAAGGATAAACTCAAAGGATTTTCAAGACCGATGGATTTATCTTGGTGGAAATGGGATGCAAGAAAAAGTAGGGAAGAATATCAATATCTGGCTCTGCATCTCGAAAGAGAAAACTTATTGAGTAAAGATGTCGAAACGATAGAAAAGCTTTTCGCGGAAACAGAAGAAGGTTTTGTTCCTCACAATGTAATAGGTATTCAATTTGTAGAGTCTGTTGAGCGGATACATATACTCAACGAGTTAGTGAAAAAAAAAACAGCACTCAAAATTCAACCGTTTTAATGATTTATCGCTATTTTGATCTTGAGGAAAAGCTTCAACGAGTTGATGCTTATTATTCTAGTCCCAATCGACAAGAATATAGAAAAGCATTTTGCTTAGTGGACGATTATGATTATAGGTTTATGATATTTGAAGAAGAACATTTGTCAAAAGCAGTTAACAGATAAATCCAATATAAAAAAATCGCTTTAAGGGTAAGGAGAGTATCATATGAAAATTCAAACAGAGCAATTTGGGGAAGTAGAAATCGCAGAAGAACGTGTCATTACATTTGATAAAGGCATTCCAGGATTTGAAGAGGTTAAAGACTATATATTAATCCCAGCAGACGCAGAAGGCGAGTCGCCATTCTTTTTCTTACAGTCAGTAGAGCAGATGGAAGTCAGCTTTTTCTTAGTCGATCCGTTTACGTTTTTCAAAGACTACGACATCAAGCTAGAAGAGCAAATGGTGGAGCGGCTTCAACTAGAAGAGCCGACAGATGCCATCGTCTTAACGACAGTAACAGTTAAAGGCGACATCAGCAGTGCCACGACCAACTTAAAAGCACCCCTCATCATCAATAACAAAAAACAGCGAGGCATGCAAATTGTCTTGAACAACAAAGACTACGAGATCAAACAGGCGTTATTCCAAGCAGACAACACCGCTGCAAGGCAGGTGTAGAAGATGTTAGTACTCGGACGCAAAAAAGGCGAAACCATCGTCATCAACGACGACATTGAAATCACAGTCACGTCAATTGAAGGCGACATGGTGCGTCTTGGCATCAACGCACCAAAGCAAATCACCATCCACCGAAAAGAAGTGTATTTAGAAATTCAAGAAGAAAACAAACAAGCCACGTCAAATGTTATCAACTTGAGTGATTTTTTGAGTATGCGAAAGAAATAGCTCGAAGCCTGCAGAATTTGCAGGTTTTTTCTATGCCTATCGCTCCACGGTGGCAGACTTAATTGTTCCTCAAATTGTGGCTGCCGCGCGGGCGCAAAAAAGTTTCTAAATCTTTTTTCAAAAAACACTAAACATTTGGTAAAGCCCTCCGATAATAACTTATGTAAGGCAGTGCAAAAGGATTTGGACGCTTACAAAAAACAAAAAAACATTACACGGAGGTAATACACAATGATTATCAATCACAATATCGCAGCACTTAACACACACAGACAAATGGGCTCGGCTCAAAGTGCACAAATGAACAGCATGGAGAAGTTGTCCTCAGGACTTCGCATTAACAGCGCAGCGGATGATGCGGCTGGACTTTCAATTTCTGAGAAAATGCGCGGACAGATTCGTGGGTTGGAGCAAGCTTCAACAAATGCTCAAGATGGAATTTCTTTAATGCAAACTGCTGAGGGAGCTTTGAATGAAACTCATTCCATTCTTCAGAGAATGCGCGAATTATCTGTTCAATCTGCAAATGATACGAATACAACAGATGATAGAGACGAAATTCAAAAAGAAATACAACAATTAACAGCGGAAGTCGACAGAATTGGTAATGCCACGGAGTTTAACTCTAAAAAGTTATTGAATGGTGGAGCTGGAATCGAAGCTACTCAAACAACTGGCACAGGTTTAAAAGTTTTAGAAGGATCTGAAGGTGTTAGAGCTGGAGGAGACTTGGTATTGACAGGTGTTGCTGCTGCTAAAGCTGCTAGCGTTACAATTGATGGTGCTTCGGCCATGACTGTAGGTTCGGATACTGATATCTCTATTAATGGAGTCACGGTTTCTTTTACAATAGGAATGACTGGATCACAAGTTGAAGAGGCTATTAATGCAGTATCGTCTAAAACAGGTGTTACCGCTGCTTACGATACGAGCGCTTTTTCATTAACATTTTCAACAACCGATACTGGTTCAGACGCTAAACTTGAGATTACGGATTTGACATTGAATAGTGGTGGGGCTGCAAGTGATACATTTGTAGGTGGAGCTATGACAATGGTAGATCAAAATGCTAATGACTTGCTTACTGGTCCTAGAACAGATGCAAGTGTAGCAACAGTTATGGGTAATGATGCTGCAGTTACTGTAAATGCTGCTACAACTGGTGCTACAGATCCTACTTTCTCTGCAAATGGAAATAAAGTAACTTTCCATGGCGGGCAGTTTGATGGGCTAGTATTAGATGTGAAAAATGCTTCTGCAGCTAGCACTTTGCACATTGATGCTAATAATTCATTAGGTCTACAGATTGGTGCAAATGAAGGACAAGACATTAATGTTTCAATTAGTGATATGAGATCTTCTGCATTAGGAGTTGATTCACTTGATGTTACTTCTACAGCTGGAGCTTCTCAATCAATCACGACAATTGATGCTGCAATTAAGTCGGTATCTTCAGAACGGTCGAAATTAGGCGCTGTTCAAAACCGTCTTGAGCACACAATCAACAACTTGAATACATCTGCAGAAAACCTAACAGCTGCGGAATCACGTATCCGCGACGTTGATTATGCCGAAGCCGCGTAAGCGAGTGGAGGTACAGTCGTCCTGGCCGGTAACAGCCAGAGATTACGACCGGGTGAATTGCTGGAAAGCCCTGATAGCTTTTATTGCCACAACGTAGTTGGAAACGACAAGCGTGACGGCCTGAGAAAATAAAAGATTGGGCAATCAGCAGCCAAGCTCCTGTCTCGAAAGAGTGGAGAAGGTTCAACGACTAGGATAGACCATCTAAGGCGCAAGCTATGGTGATGAAATCCGTAGGTGAGACAGTATACATCAGTACTGTGGATCCGAAGTGCCCGGCCCCTACTAACACTAGAGGGTGAAGATATAGTCTAGTCATTTATGAAAGTAAATGTTCGCACGATGGCGAAAGAAATGATGGAACAAACAAAGAACTCGATTCTTGCACAAGCATCACAAGCAATGTTGGCTCAATCCAATCAAATGACTCAATCAGTATTACAACTATTGAGATAATTGATTTTAGGGCGTCTAACCGGGTAACGGGTTAGAGTATAACTGGGTGAATTGCTGGAACTTCCTAAAGCCCCATCAACCACAACGTAACTGGAAACGGTCGGCGTGACGGTTTGAAAATGATGAGGATACACCAATGGATAATCAGCAGCCAAGCTCCTGTGAGGAAACTCTGGGGAAGGTTCAACGACTAGGATAAACCGTCTAAGGCAAAAGCTATGACGATGAAATCCGTAGGGTGGCAAGCGCCATTCGAAGTGCCCAGCCCCTCAAATGTGAGGGTGAAGATATAGTCTATTCTATGATCGAAAGACATAGTGGCAAAGCAAGCCAACCAAGCACCACAGCAAGTATTACAATTACTACGTTAATTTTAAGAAATCGAGGAGCCTGAGTTTAGGCTCCTTTTTCTATAAGGAGACGCGTCTATGGATATCGCTGCGTTATCAATGGCAATGAGTCAGGCGAGCGTAAAGACTGAAGCGAATGTTTCGGTGATGAAAAAGACGATTGATCAAGCGGAGACGAATGGTCAAGAGGTTGTGAAGATGCTCGAGCAATCTGTTCGACCTCATGTGGGAAGTTCGATTGATTTTAGAGCTTAATATGAAAAGAGTTTCCTCAAAAGGTCATGAAAAATGACTTTTGTAGGAAACTCTTCTTTCTTCTTAAAGTAGTGGCTCATGTCCATTGCGCCGGACGCTTTCCGCGGGCACGGCCTCAGCCGGTTACACCGTCTTCACCGCGGGCTGTTCCCACTGGAGTCGCCTTCTCCATTACCATTCGCTATATATGTCTTACAATCTGATGGTATGAGGGTGACGCTGTTTTCACGTAACTCTCTCCATTTGTAAACAATAGACCAGTACGTGCGGTTCAAGTGAAGGGCAATTTCTTTATCTGTTTTTCCTTCTTTTTTCATTTGGTATAGTATTTCACATTCTTCGTTTGTATAATTTTTTCGCCGATCTGAAGAACTCGCAATCACTTCGTATCCAGGGTGAGATTCCTCGTACCGATCAATTTCTTTTTGAAAACGAAAATCCCAATCGGTTTTATAATACATAGAAGGACAGTCCTTTGAGGCATCGCCGACTACTTTCAGGAACTTCATAGTTTCACTAACTTTGGTCGTTTTTAATATATATCCAAATCCATCAGACCTTTTACTAGTATTAAATTCGACTCCGAAATAAGTGCTTATGTGTAATTTTAATTTGCATAAATCTTCAAAAGACAGAGACTGTAAATATAGATAAATGTGTGGTGTCAAATAGATGGTTTTCTTTAATTCGTTTCGATTCATAGAAATGCATAGTGAACCGTCATCTAAATACAAAGTCGTGAGAAACAAAGGGGATTTACATAACTCAAGCATTGTTAAAGAGACTATCTTATCTCCGCTAGAATTGTAAAAGTGGTCAAACATTTGTGTTAACAAGGGGAGCGATGGAGAAAGTAGTAAAGAACGTGATTGATTAAAATAGAAAGCAGATGGCAATAGATTTCGTTTCCAAATACGATAGTCTAGTTGCTGGATGCTAAAGTGTTCTCTATAACTATTATTTTTTCGACGAGATCCTGGATATCTTTTTGTGATTTCACCGTCTCCTAAAATACTTGCGATCAAGACATTTTGTTCAGTTGATGTTAGTGAAAGTAAATTCATCCCATCACTCCTATCTAAAATAAGAACGTTTGTTCTTTTTATTTTACGACGAAATAGTTATAGTGTCTATTCCTGCTCGAGTTTTCAGATATTAATATAAAAAAGGCTTTCTTCCCACAATTATCCTATTCTTTTTTCTCTCAATATCTTGTACACTAAACAAGATTACTCTAACAAAGGGTGTGAGAACCGATTGACCAGTCCAATTTCTTCGAATTTCCTTTTATATAATACAATCGCGACGATGGCGAAATCGATGCCGGCTATGGGGCAAACTGGCAGTGATAGTAATTCTATCGGCAGTTCGACTAGTCCAAGCACGTTTTTTGCGTTGCTGATGAACGCTATGATGGAAAGCATGCAAGAAGCGAATACCGGTGTGATTCCGCAAGCAGGCGCTCAAGTTTCATTGCCTACTTTGACGACACCGTTAACTGCTCCATTATCCAATTCTTATAATCCTGCAATTCCTCCGCTCAACACGCAAGAAGTGCCAACAGCTGCGAGCGATACGAGTGATTTGAAGTTTAAACCGACACAATTTATTAAATTAGACAATACATTAGACGGCAAACTGAGTGGAACAGCTGCTCACTTTATCAATGCAGGAAAAAAATACGATTTGGATCCGAACTTATTGTCCGCAATTGCCATTCACGAAACGGGCAATGGTTCATCGCGTGCAGCACATGATAAAAATAATGTGGCCGGTATGATGGGAAAAAACGGTTTACGTAGCTATGCTTCTGTAGAAGATAGCATTTTTGATATGGCGCGTAACTTGCGTCAAAATTACTTGAACCAAGGCAAAGACACCATCGCTAAAATCGGAGCGAAATACGCGCCAGTTGGAGCAGCGAATGATCCAACCGGGTTAAACAACCACTGGACAAACGGTGTCAGCAGTCAATATTCTAAATTGACATAACATAGATTTTCGAAAATATGAGCGTGTAAACAAAAGAGGTATTGGGACGAACTTGTTCCAATACCTCTTCTTTATATTTTTTAACCCAGACGCTAGCGGTGGCGCATCTACGGGGTAGACGGAGTAAGAAGACAGGTGGTTTTCCTGGCTTCTTGCGGGAGTCATCCCCAAAGCGACCAGCGCGGTTCGATTTTCACAAACCTGTCTTATTTTTTTTTGCTTTTTTACTAAAAAAATCTGCTTTTCTGCCGATAACTATTATATAGAGCCCTTTAGTCGATTTGAAGGAAGAGGAGTGTAACCTACATGGGAATAAATGGATTGCCTTCGATAGAATTCCCGAAAGTTAGCGAACCAACATCAATCGTATCAAAACAACCTATCGCTTCAGAAGAAAACAAACACCAAGAAGCGGACAAACACATCACGAAAGAAGCACTTACCGATAAAGTCGACAGCATGAACAAGTTTTTAGAGTCAGCTGCGACAAATGTGAAGTTTCAATTTCACGAAGACATGAACGTTTATTATGTTCAAGTCGTAAATTCATTAACAGAAGAAATTTTACGTGAGATTCCAAATAAGAAGTTTTTAGATATGTACGCCTCGATGGCCGATTTTGCAGGCCTCATGGTGGATGAGAAATTATAAGATTGGAGTGAGTCAACTATGCGCGTGGGTGGATTAGCATCAGGTATGGATACCGAATCAATCGTTAAAGATATGATGAAAATCCAAAAGCTACCTTTAGATAAATTAATGCAAGAAAAGACATTTACTGGTTGGCAGCAAGAAGCAATTCGCGAAACCAATTTGTCTATGTCGAGCTTGCGGACGAGTGCGAGTAGCTTACGACTACAATCGTCGTTTAATGCTTATAGTGCCGTGTCGCCGAATCCAACAAGCTTTACCGTTGCCACTACTCCTACTGCGATGAGTGGATCGTATAAAGTAGAAGTAGTGAGGGTCGCGAGTGCGGCGAAACTGACTTCGACTAATGCGGTACAAAACTCTGCGGGGACCGCTGCTAAGTCGACAGACCAAATTGGAACGGCTGGAAAAATAACAATAGCTAGCGAAGGAAGAAATATCGTTGTTGATGTTAATAGTACCGATACCTTTGCAGACATAGCTAAAAATATTCAAGACCAGACAGCAGCCTCAATTCCAGCCTTAAGAGCAAGTTTTGACAATACAACTTCTCGCTTTTTCATCGCTACAAAGGGGATGGGAAGCGAACAAGCTTTTAGAATGGACTTTACGGCAGAGGATGGAACTACTGCTAACGCAGATCTTGCTAACAAAATCATTAATAACGGTACTGCTACAGCGACGGCTGATGGAGCTACAGACGGCGCCATTAAATTTGATGGCATTGAAGTAAATGGACTAAAAACTAACCAAACAACAGTAAACGGTTTAACAATTAATCTATTACAGGCTGGAACAGTTGAAACAATCAATGTTCAATCAAACCCTGAAAAACCACTAGCGATGATCAAAGAGTTTGTTGATAAATACAACGAAACCATCGATACCTTGCAAAAACAAATTATCGAAAAGCGCTACCCAGATTTCCAACCCTTATCTGATGAACAGAAAAAAGAGTTAACAGAAACGGAAATTGAATTATGGGAAGAAAAAGCGCGTAGTGGATTGTTACGCAACGACCCGATAATGAAGTCGGCCTTACAAGATTTGCGAAGAGCCTTTATGGATACAGTATCAGGAGTGGCAGATGGCAACCTCAATCATTTATCGCAAATTGGTATTAATACCGGCTCTTATACAGAGGGTGGTAAATTATTCATCGATGAAGAAAAGTTAAAAGATGCACTAACGAAAAAACCAGAAGAAGTTATGGCTTTGTTCACGACGCGAGACGCAGCAGGAGACGGCGTAGGCGCACGCGTTTATGACACCCTAAACTCAATTGTTACAAAACTCAGCGCAAAAGCGGGAAGCTCTTCAAGCTCGGTCGATAACAGTACACTTTCTCAAAAATTAAAACGAATGGATACGGAAATTAGTCGCTGGCAAGACCGGTTGTCACGCGTTGAAGATCGCTACTGGAAACAATTTACCGCGATGGAAAAAGCGTTAAGTAAAATGAACTCACAAAGCACATGGATGCAGCAAAGCTTATTCGGTGGATCATAATGAGTGATTCTAAACCAATTATGTATGCCTTTTTAAAACAGACACGTGAGCTATACGAAAGAGCGCAACACATCAATGCTCGAATGGAAGACAACGAAGAAGGAATCGTCGAATCACTAGAAACTTTATTCGACAACCGGCAAGAATCTATCCATCAATTGGATACCTTCATGAAACAACGAAACTTCCGTTGGTCAGAAGAAGAGCATTCCATCATCGAACAACTAAAAGAAATCGATCAACATTTACAACCATTGATCAATAACTTGCATCAATCATTTTTTGCACAAATTCAACGCATTACACAAACAAAGGAAATATCCAAAAAATACAGCGGAGCCTATCAAGAAATGGCTACTGCCGGTTCATTTATCGACAAGCGTAATTAAGCAAGGGGGAAATTGAATGGCAATTATCAATCCGTACCAAACTTACCAACAAAACTCAGCAATGACCGCATCACCACAAGAACTGACGTTAATGCTTTACACAGGTGCTGTGAAATTTATGAAAATGGCAAAACGCGCAATGAACGATAAAAATTTCGAAGAAAAAAACACCAACATCATCAAAGCACAAAACATCGTCCAAGAACTGCGTAGCACATTAAACACAGACATCGACATGTCGGCAGGCCTTGAGCAAATGTACGAATACATGTACAACCGTCTGGTAGAAGCAAACATGAAAAACGATATAGAAGCATTAGAAGAAGTAGAAACACTTATGGCAGATATGCGCAACACATGGAAACAAGCGATGGCGTTAGCGAAGAAATAAGTAAATCTAACAAGCCGCATCTGCGCTTTGGGCATAGCTCCCGCAAGAAGCCAGGCAAAGAACGCCCGTCTTCTTGCTTTGCTTAGCCCGTGGACGCGCCGATGCTAACTATACCTTTGGAAATTAGAATAAAGAGCGTAAGGCGGCGACTCCTGCGGGAACAGCACTAGCTGCATGACCCACATCCTGTGGGCCCGAAAGCGTCCACCTGAAGAGAATTCTTTAGAAACTTTGCACTCTAACTTAAAAATATGAAATTTATTATTTTTGAAAACTAGATATGGAGTTAAACAACGGAGACTCCCGCGGGATAGCGAAGTGTCGAAATCCACTCGGGCGGTGAGCCCGAGTTAGTTCGGCGCAAGCCCTTGGCAGCTGGTATCGCGACGTCCTGTCGCACCAGCTGCATGACTCACATCCTGTGAGCCGGAAAGCGCAGTTGTTTAACGGAATATCAATGAAACTACACCCGTAAAACGAAATGAGGTATAAACGTGGACAAGACATCTTGGATAGGAGTCATCATGGGATTTGTCGTGTTGATTGGTGGAATGATCTTAAAGGGTTCTAATCCAATCGCTTTATATAACCCGGCGGCATTGGTAATTATTTTTGCAGGGACGGTCGCCTGTATCCTCGTTGCTTTCCCAATGGAAGAGGTTAAGAAAATTCCGAGTTTTTTCAAAGTAATCTTTGGTGAAGACAAAATGGTAACGGTTAAAGAACTGATTCCCATGTTTACTGGCTGGGCTACATTAGCTAGAAAAGAAGGATTACTTTCACTGGAAGAAAAAGCAGATGCGGTTGAAGATCCATTTCTACAGCGGGGACTAAAAATGATTGTTGATGGACAGTCTCAAGAATATATCCGTGAAATGATGGAAGAAGAAATTGCAGCTATGGAAGAGCGCCATGAATTGGGAGCGAAGATTTTTTCGCAAGCTGGAACATATGCGCCAACACTCGGCGTACTAGGAGCAGTTATTGGTTTAGTTGCTGCCTTAGGACACCTAGATGATGTGGCTTTGTTAGGTAAGTCTATTTCAGCAGCTTTTATCGCTACATTGTTTGGGATTTTCTCGGGATATGTACTATGGCATCCTTTCGCCAACAAACTCAAGCGGAAATCCGAAAAAGAAGTGAAAATGAAAATGATTATGCTTGAAGGATTATTATCTATCCAATGTGGACTTCCGGTCCGAACTGTAGAAGAAAAACTATTAACTTACTTGTCAGCAAAAGATCGAATTTTTGATGCAGAACCAGAGGTACGAGAAAAAGAAGGTGTTCGCGTTGAAGCGTAAAAAAAAACACGAAGAACATGTGGATGAAGCTTGGTTACTGCCATACGCTGATATTTTAACATTATTATTAGCTCTTTTTATTGTGTTATTTGCAGCAAGTGAAGTAGATTCTAGGAAATTCCTAGCAATTTCTAGTTCATTTAATAGCGAGTTGCAAGGTGGGACCGGAGTTTTGGAAAACGAAGCACCAGTTGAAAGTATAGAACCAACCAAGCCGCTGCAAGATTTGAAAACTGAAGATCCTATAGAAAAAGATGAAATCGAAATCTTGGAGAAAGAAGACCAAGAAGAGTTAGAAGAGTTTAAGAAAAGAATTGATCGTTATATAGATGAAAAAGGACTCTCGCCAAAACTTAAAACAGAACTTACGTCTAAAGGGTTAATGTTAACGATTACTGAAGGTGTTCTATTTCAATCAGGAAAATCCGATATAGTTGAACAATCTAGGACAATTGCTAAAGAGATTTCTGAATTATTGACTACAGATACGCCGCGAATGATTTATATAGAAGGCCATACCGATAACGTTCCAACTGGAACAATGGAATTCCCAAGCAATTGGGAGTTAAGTTCAGCTAGAGCTATTACATTCATGAAAATTCTTCTTGAAAATAAAGAACTAGATCCGCGAAAGTTCAGCGCTACCGGATACAGCGAATACCATCCCATTGCTTCAAATGATACGAAAGCAGGGAGGGCGAAAAATCGCCGTGTAGAAGTGCTGATCTCCCCTTATCAAGAAGAAACTAAAGACTAAGAGGTGTATACAGCATGAAAAAATTCAAGAACATTTTGATTATCCTTGTTTTAGCGCTAGCAATTGGGGGCGGGGGAGCTTTTTTCTTTTTAAAGAAACCAGTAAGTTCAGAAGATGCTCCGTTGACTGCAGAAGAATTAGTAGAGTTAAGCATTGATACAGACACAATTACTACTAACCTAGCATCTGTTGGTAGTTTCGCAGTTGTTCAGTTCAATATCGCATTAAATAATAAAAAAGCAAAAGAAGAAACAGAGAAGCGTACTTCAGAAGTGCGAGCGGCTGTTATTTCTACAATTGCTGGTTTTCAGAAAGAAGAATTGATTAGCAAAGAAGGTATTGAGTCACTAGAAAAACAACTAACACTAAAGTTAAATGACATGCTTGAAAAAGGAAAAGTTGAACGAGTATTAGTTACAGAATTTAAAGTGCAATAATTGCAGATTTTACTTAACATTTAGCAAAAGTTGCCGATATAAAACTATAGAAGAGAACAGGTGAAGTAAATGCAGGTAGGTCAATTGGGAAATTGTAGTGTTTGCGGCATGTTATTTAATAAAAGTTATTCGGACCATTGTATGGAGTGTCATAAAGAAATCGAAGAAGATTTTAAACGTGTAGCGGACTTTCTAAGAAACGTTCACCATCATGGGGCAACCATTGATGAAGTTAGTGAAAGTACAGAAGTCTCGAAAAAGAGAATTAAGGACTTTATTCGCAACGATCATCTTTACGCAGTAGATTATCCTAATCTGGGTTATCCATGTTCTCGTTGTGGTAAAGTAATAAAAAAAGAGGATTTATGCACAGAGTGTTCTAATGAATTTTCAGCGGAGCTTAATAATTCGCTTGAAGCAGATAAGGGTATAAAGCAAATGAGTACAAAGACAACGACGGTTAGTAATAAGTACTGGAAGTTAAGGAAATAAAAATAGACGACTGGGTGGTGAAGGAATGAATATCGATAAAACAAATAGTTCTTCCTTTATTCAATCTTATCAAAAAATGCAAGTAGCTCCGGCAGCTAAAACAAAGTCGTTGCAAAAAGAAGATGAGCTACAAATTTCAAATGAGGCGAAAGCGATGTTCGAAAAAAATGCCAGTGTGGACATTGAAAGACAAGAGAAAATCCAGCTGTTAAAAGCGCAAGTGGCATCTGGTGAATACCAAGTAGATGCAGGAAAAGTAGCCGATAAAGTTCATCAATTTTGGTTCGATAAATAAAAGAATGTTTTTTAAAAAAGAGGAGGATATCGGATGCTGAACTTAGTAGTAAATACGCTGGACGAATTGATCAGCATACAAAAACAGCTTATCCGTTATGCCGAACGCAAGCAGACGGTGTTGATCGAACGAAAAGTCGATGAACTAACAGAGCTTGTGAAAGAAGAAGCAAAGCTGGTTAAGCAGCTTGGCCAATTGGAAGACGAACGGCAACAACTCGTGGCCGACGTATTGGAAGAGCACCCTGGACTGACATTCAGCCAGTTTGCCGAACAAATTCCAGATGAACAAGTAAAACAAGAGCTTCACTTACAATTGAAAACTTTACAAATGCTTTTAACCGAGCTTCAAGCGAAAAACAAGACGAATGAAACACTACTTGAAGACTCGATGAGCTTTGTTCAACATATGATTACTGAAGTGACAAAGTCTAAGCAACAGCACTTCAATTATCAGTCACCGCTAGATCAGAAAAAATCACAAACAAACAATCAAGGCTTTTTTGATACAAGAGCTTAGAAATTGTTGGGGGGAAAGGAAATTATGGTTTCTACTTTTCACGGATTAGAATTAGGAAAACGCGGGTTATCCGTTGGCCAAGCGAGCATTGCGACGACTGGACAGAATATCGCCAACGTCAATACAAAAGGCTATTCACGCCAGCAAGTAAACTCAAGTGCTTCCAAATCGGTTGATATATGGACAAATAGTGGAGCAAACTCCGGTCAACTGGGAACAGGTGTTAATCTAGATTCGATTACTCGAGTTAGAGACCAATTTCTCGATCAACAATATCGTGACCAATCTGGGAACTTAGGGCAGTGGGAAGCAAAGCAGGCGACCCTTGATCGACTTGAGACCGTGATTAACGAACCGAGCGATACTGGCTTAAATTCAGCAATGGATCAACTATGGAATGCTTGGCAGGATTTAGGAAACGAACCAAACAACTTGTCCGCGCAAGCAGTTGTCAAAGAACGCGCGCAAGCTTTCATAGAAGTTGCTCAAACAATGGATACATCGATGGTAAATTTAAAAGAAGACCTAGTTCAACAATCTCAAGGAGCAATTTCAGAAGCCAATGAATATTTAAAGGAAATTGCCGATTTAAACACTAGTATTCTTCGTAGCGGAAGCCAATCAAATGATTTGCGAGATAAGCGAGACACAGCAGTTGAAGGATTATCGAAATTAATGTCAGTAAAAATTAAAGAAGAAGTTGATGGTTCTTACAGTATTAAGTTGAAATCGACAGATGCCGAATTGGTTACAAAAAGTCAATTCGACAAAATCATATATACAGATGACAGTGTTCAAAACAAAGCATACGGAGGCAAGCTAGCGGGTCTAAGTCAATCATTGGAAATTGCCGAGAAATATCATGAAGAATTTAAGGCAGTAACAGAAAGTTTTGTTAAGGCTAATGGTATATCAGCAACAGGTGGTATAGACAACCCGCTGTTTGTTGGGGACTCTGCCAATTTTAATATCACGAATATAACTGTCAATGACACGATGAAGAATCCCAAAGCGCCTTCTACAATGGAAAGTGGTTCAGAAACTGCTAAACAAAGCTTCCGTAAGTTAGTTAGTAAACTTGGTGCCGAAAGCCAATCTTCAACTAATGCGGTTACTAATCACGAAACGACTTTGCTAGCAACTGAAAATCGTAGACAGTCAGTGACAGGTGTATCACTTGATGAAGAAATGGCTAATTTGATCAAATATCAACATTCATTTAATGCAGCAGCTCGCCTGGTTTCGATGACAGACCAAATATTGGATACCATTATCAATCGTATGGGTAGCTGATAGTTGAAGGAACATGGAGGGAAGCAAAATGAGAGTTACGCAACAAATGCTCCAGCAAAATTCGATTCGCAACATGAATCAAAATTTGAGTCGATTTGAAAAAATGAACAATCAAGTTTCGACTGGGAAATTGCTTCATCGTCCGTCCGATGATCCTAACGGTGTCAGTAAATCAATGAGTTTAAAAAGTTCATTAGTTGCCAATGAGCAGTTTGAAAGAAATACTGGGGCGGCAAAATTATGGATGGAAGAAACAGATCAAAATATTAATGCAACAGTTAATGTTATGCAGCGGGTAAGAGAACTTGGCGTTCAAAGCAATAATGATACCTTGTCCGACTCAGACCGAAATGCAATTGCTGCAGAGATCGAGCAATTGACAGAACAGGTAAGAGAATTTGCTAATACGAAAGTAAATGGTAATTACTTGTTTAATGGGCAGCAAACAGACCAAGCGCCGTATCCGCAATCGGATTCCTATCTTACAACGACGTTTGCAGTTAATCCAAAAACTATTTCTATCGGAGATAAAGTGACAATTGAAGTCAGTGTTACACCGGACAAGTTGTTTGGGAATGCAGGAGATTCAAACAATTTATTCACAACGTTAAACGACATGGTAAATAGTCTTAAGTCTAATGGAAAAGTCGATTTGGAAAAAATCGATGCTGGTATTGAACGATTACTGACCGTCTCAGCAGAGAATGGTGGGCGCCAGAATAGAGTAGAGGCAGTAGAAAATCGGCTATTAGATAGCAATCTTGAACTAAAATCAATGTTATCAAAATTGCAAGATGTCGATTATGCTGAAGCAATTATTAAACTAAAGAGTGAAGAAAGTGTTTACCAAGCAAGCCTCGCTGCCACATCAAAAATTATCCAACCAAGTTTAATGGACTTTTTGAGGTAACGAGTGAGTAGAAATCGCTCCAGGCGGACGCTTTCCGGGGGGCACGGCTTCAGCCGCTTCCCTCGCTCTGCTCAGTCCAGGGTCTTCAGCTCGTGTCGCTCTGTCGCTTTGCTCCATCACTGCTCCCCCAGGAGTCGCCGCCTTCCGCTCTTTCTTCTAAGAGTGATAAAATAATAGAAAAGTATAACTTCAAACTAGTAGGATATGGAGCAAAATAACGGAGACTCCTGCGGAATAGCGAGACCCTTGGCAGCTAGAAGCGTGACTTCCTGTCACACTAGCTGCATGACCCACATCCTGTGGGCCCGAAAGCGTTCGCCTAGAGCGATTTCTTCCAAATAGAATACATAGAAAAAAGCAGGCACCCCGCGGGGTGCCTGCTTTTTTTTGTTATCCTTTAATTGTATTAACTAAGCCCATCATATCGTCTGCATAAGAAATGGCTCTTCCTTGTGATTGGAACAGGCGTTGAGTTGTGATCAATTCGGTCATTTCGTCAGTCAAATCGACATTGGACATTTCCAAAGCATTTTGCTTAATTTGGATAGATCCATCATTTGGTTGTGACAAATTAATAAGTTGTAAATTGCCGTTCGCAATTTGTTCAGCTTCCGTACCTGTTAGGCGGAACTTATTTTCACCGACTTTTGCTAGTGAACTTTGTCGGTTAATTTGTGCCAGACCCATTTGGATTTCAGTCGGTTGCTTGTCTGGGTCTTTATAAGAAATCTCCAAAGCGCCACGTCCATTTAAGTGGATATTGTCAAAATCAGCATCGAATACAATCGGTTGGTTATTCGCGCCTAATACCGCATCCCCATTCGCTGTTACTAAGCTCACTTGTGGAGAATTCAAAATTGGTTGTACTTGGAAAGATCCATCTTTTGTATAAAGGGTATTGCCATCTGATTCAATACGGAAGTAAGCAGATTCTCCTTGAATCATAAAATCTAGTGGTCGATCGGTTTGTTTAACGGAACCTTGATCATTGCGGACAGCTGTTTGTGAAAGAATTGCACCAGCACCAATGCGCAAACCGTAAGGCGTAATTCGTCCAACTTCATTTTTTTGACCCACTTGTTTTTCGAGAGACAAGACAAGTGCATCTGAGAAACTAGCTTCTTGTCGTTTGTAACCATTGGTGTTGACGTTCGCGATATTATTGCTAATCAAATCTAGTTTTTTTTGTAATTCGCTCATCGTGTTACTGGCTGTATTCATCTGGATATTCAACTCGTAAAACTCCTCCTTATACGCGTCCGATTTCATTGACGGCTTTTTCCATGCTCCGATCATAGGCTTGAATTACTTTTTGGTTAGATTCAAATCCGCGGTATGTCGTCATCATGTCTGTCATAGTTTTTGTTAAATCCACATTCGATTGTTCGATAAACCCTTGTTTCATAAAGCTCGGTGTTCCATCAAGTAAATCGACGTTGTCGATAAATTGAGGAGCTGCTTCAGGATTGCCGGTCCAACGTAAAAGATTCTGTCCTTCTTTTACAAACTGTTGAGGATTTTCTGAATACCCAACCCATAAGCGATTTTCTTGTGTGCCATTAGCTAAAAGAATTTCACCATTATCTTGTACTGTAAAGTCGGAAGACCCCACTTGGATTGGTTGTAAGTTTTCACCTAAAACAGCAAAACCGTCGCTCGTTGTTAAAAAGCCTTGGGTATCGACAGCAAACGATCCATTTTTTGTGTAACGCACTTCGCCATCTTCTGCAGCTACCGCAAATACCATCGAACCTTTTTGTTGGGTCTCAGGATTTGTTGGCAATAACTCATCTAGCAATGCCACATCTGTCTGATTTCCCGTTTCTTTTAAAGGACCTTGAAGAAAAGATGGAATTCCTTCTTGCGTGTACACTCCAGTAGTTAAAGAACCGATATTCTGTGGTACTATTGTACCTTTTTTGCTGTTTTCAATTGCTTGAATTAATTGTTTAGGAAAAGCGCGAAAAACAGTTTGATCTTCTTTAAATCCAGGAGTATTCGCATTTGAAAGATTATTCGTTAATACTTGTTGTTGTCTATTATTTGCCATCATGCCTGATGTAGCAGTATATAATCCACGAAACATGTAGTTTCTTCCTCTCATAACCGAATCTTATATTTACCGCGTATCATAACATTTTAAATATAAAAAAAATAGTGATTTTTATATTAATATGGAAAAAATATCATTAAAAAATCTAAAAAGAAAAATATACAAAATTATTGAAACATGATACTATCACTTTGATATATCCTTTTTGAAAGTAGTACAAAATAATTAGTTTAATAGTAAAATAGGTCATTTTCGTTACATAAATGGCAAAAAAATTAAGTGATGAAAGCGTAATCTATATTCCTCATTTTAGATTATACTAAACAATAGGATTGCAATGAGTGGTAGATTTTTGATCCATCTTTTCCTATAGATGGATTTTTATTTTAATGATAAATGTTAAAAAAAGGAGTTTATCAATGAATATATTCCCTAAATCAATTGAATCAATGGAGCAAGCTTTATCAGCTGCAACACTTAAACAGCGCGTTCATTCGGCAAATATTGCTAACGTGGATACAGCTAATTACAAAAGTAAAAAAGTTGATTTTCAAGCAGCTTTAGACACAGCGATCTCCAAGCAAAGTCTTTCAAGTTATAAAACAAATAGTCGCCACGTGTCGTTTATTAACGAATCGTTAGTAGGCACTACGCGAGTTGTGACTAACAATTCAACTCAATATAATCACGATGGCAATAATGTCGATATGGATGTAGAAATGGCCGAACTGGCGAAAAACCAATTATGGTATAACGCTGTGACGGAACGAGTCAACGGTAAACTCAACAGTCTCAGTTCAGTAATTAATGGAGGGAGATAAACCAGATGGGCTTATTTACGGGCTTTAATATCAGTTCGTCAGGGCTGACAGCAAACCGCCTTCGGATGGATGTTGTATCTGCCAATATTGCCAATGCCAACACAAATCGCGCCGAGTTAGTAGACGGCGAATGGATGCCTTACCGCCGAAAAACGGTGGAATTGTCTCAAAGCGGCACATCACCTTTTGCTAACCAATTGCAATCTGCCATTAATAGAGGAAATACGGGTGTGACGGGTGTCAAAGCTTCAGGAATTAAGGAAGATCAAACGCCTTTCACATTAAGATATGATCCAGAACATCCAGATGCCGGAGAAGATGGATATGTCCGCATGTCCAATGTCGATCCGCTTCAAGAAATGGTGGATTTGATGTCAGCAACTCGTTCATATGAAGCAAACGTCACCGCATTAAACGCATCAAAAAGTATGTTCATGAAAGCTTTAGAAATCGGGAAGTAATTCACTGGTTTTCGTCATCGATATTCCGCAACCCAGCTGCGCTTTCGGGCCCGCAGGATGTGGGTCATGCAGCTAGTGTGACAGGAAGTCACGCTTCTAGCTGCCGAGGCTTTCGCTATCCCGCGGGAGTCTACGCTGGATTGCTCCATATCTTTGTAAAGTAGTAATAAATAGTTATCTCTAAGATTCATCCAAATCTTTAAGCGCCGGCGCGTCAACGGGCTAGGCGTAGTAAGAAGACAGGCGTTCTTTGCCTGGCTTCTTGCGAGAGCCATGCCCAGAGCGACCGAAGCGACATGTAGAAAGAAGATTTATCCTATTATAAATACCTAGGAGGCATCATGGAAAAAATTAGCGGGATTCAAACGCCTTTTATTCAAAACCAATTGTTCAATAATGTGAAACCTGAAAATAAAGTGGAGGGATTTGGACAAGTACTGAAAGATGCTTTAAAAGAAGTAAGTGCAGCACAAAACGAATCCGATAAATTGACTAACCAGTTGATAACGGGAGAAGTGCAAGACGTCCATGAAGTCATGATTGCTTCGCAAAAAGCCAGTTTGTCATTGCAAATGACGATGCAAGTACGCAATAAAGTGGTTGAAGCATACCAAGAAGTTATGAGAATGCAAGTATGATTAAGACTGGTAGGATGATGATGAAATGAAAGAGAAGTTTTCAACATATAAATTAAAAATGAGTGAATCGTGGACCAGTTTTTCTCCTGTAACAAAATGGTCTGTTATTGGCTCATTTTTTATCACCTTAATTATTCTTGGCGTCTTTGTTTTTTTCAGCAATCAATCGAATTTTTCCGTATTATATTCCGACTTGACGCCAGCTGAAGCAGGAGAGATCAAAACAGCCATCGAAGCTCAGGCCATACCGGTAGAAGTGTCGAGTGACGGCAAAACGATAAGTGTGCCAGAAGAACATTTGGCTAATCTGAAAGTGAGTTTAGCTGCAGAAGGCATTCCGAAAAACGGGAATGTCAATTACGGTACATTTAGTGAAAACATGGGGCTTGGTATGACCGATCGTCATTTTGACGTGGTTGAGCGAGATGCTATGCAAAATGAATTGGCGTATTTGATCAAGCAAATTGACGGGGTAACAGAAGCGAATGTCATGATTACGTTGCCAAAAGAAAATATTTGGATCACAGACGAAGAGCAAACTTCGACTGCTTCTATTGTTGTGAAAGGCGATTCGACGCTGCAATTAGACCAAAAGCAGATTAACGGTTTGTATCACTTGATCAGTAAATCTGTTCCAAGCTTACCGCCAGATCAAATTGTTATTATGGATCAAAATGGTCAAGTGTTTGAAGTGCAAGATGAGAACCAGTTAGATACGAATTTATCTGTTTATCAGCAGCACCGTGAAATTCAAAAAGGCATTGAGCAAGATATTCAGCGTGAATTGCAACAAATGCTTGGTTTATTGCTTGGACAAGATAAAGTCGTCGTGTCAGTTATGACAAATATCGATTTTACAAAAGAGAAGCGAGAAGAGCAATTGGTTGAACCGGTTGATGTTGAAAACAATGAAGGTTTGGATATTAGCGTGGAACGAATTATTGAAACCTATTCAAGTGAAGGTGTCGTGATTGAAGATGCTGCGGGTACTGGTGAAACTGAAATTGCAAACTATCCAGGTTTGGATGGTGCTGGAAACAGTGAATCTGAACGCACTGAAGAACGTATCAACAGCGAAGTAAATCGGATCAATCGTCAAATCGAGATGAGTCCATATGTGATTGATGATATTACGATCAATGTAGGGGTAGAACCACCAATTGCTGATAATCCAGCTAGTTTGTCTCAGGAAAATATTACGGATATCAGCAACTTATTAAAAAATACAGTGAGTACATCATTGAGTATGAGTGGCGTTGATGCAAATGAGATGGCACTTGATGATCGGATTTCTGTTTTTGCAACGGAATTCCAAGGGCGTCCAGAGATTGAAGACGAGAAGCCGGAAGTAAGGTTTTTTAAAGATATTCCGAATAATCTTCTGATGGTAATCGGTGCAGCTGCAGTTTTGTTGATGGTGATTATAATCAGTGTGTCCATGTTAGTACTTAGAAGAAAAAGAAAGAGAAAAGAAGAAGTGGAAGAATATGATTATGAAGGGTTTGAAGCAGCGCTAGCAAAATCAAATCAAAAAGATCTTGAGGATATTGATTTAACTAGTTTTGCATCAAAATCAAGTCCTAAACAAAAAACCATTGAAAAACTTGCCCAAGGAAGACCGGAAGATTTTGCTAAGTTGTTACGAACATGGATGGCAGATGATTAGGAGCGAAACCAATGGTTAAAACTAAAAGAGAATTAACCGGAATACAAAAAGTAGCTGTACTATTGGTGGGCCTTGGTCCTGATACAGCAGTGAATTTATTTAAACAATTGACTGAAGCAGAAATTGATTTATTAACAATGGAAATTGCGAATGTACGCCAATTACCAAGCAGTGAAACTGAAGCAGTGATTAATGAGTTTTATGACATGATGATGGGGCAAGATTATTTAAATGAGGGAGGGTTGGTTTATGCCCGAGGTATTTTAGAAAAAGCCCTTGGAAAAGAAAAGGCTATTGAAACTATTGGACGATTATCAAATCGTCTACAAGTAAAGCCTTTTCATTTTGCTAGAAAGGCAGACCCCAACCAACTATTAAATATCTTGCAGCACGAACACCCCCAAACCATTGCACTTGTTCTTTCATATCTAGAAGCAAAGCAGTCTTCGGAAGTGCTGTCACAACTTCTACCCGAAAAACAAGCAGAAGTTGCACGAAGAATTGCATTAATGGAAAGTGCTTCTCCTGAAGTTATTTTTCAAATTGAACAAATATTAGAACGAAAACTATCTGCAACAGGAACCCAGGATTATACTGCCGCTGGGGGGGTTGAAGCTATTGTTCGGGTGTTGAATAAAATTGATTTGGGAACTGAAAGAGCGATCTTATCAGAATTAGAAAAAGAAAATCCGGACTTAGTTGCTGAAATTAAAAAACGCTTATTTGTGTTTGAAGATATCATTAATTTAGATTCTCGCTCAATTCAGCGTGTTGTTCGAGATGTTAACGACTCGAATCTTACTTTCGCATTAAAAGTGGCAAGTGATGAAGTGAAGGATTCCATATATGCAAATATGTCAACAAGACGTGCAGACCTTATTCGCGAAGAAATTGATGTAATGGGACCAGTGAAGCTAAAAGATGTGGAAAATGCTCAAACAAGTATAGTTTCACTTATGAGAAGTTTAGAAGAAAAAGGTGAAATTACAGTTTCTCGCGGTAAGGGAGATGAGTTGATTGTCTAATATTATTCGTAATTATGCTCAAGAGACATCACCAAACTCTAAAAAAATTATTGAAACAAGAAAAGTTGAAATGAGAAAAATAGATTATATCGAAAGAGATATAGATCCTCAACAAGAGAGGTTGAACATAAAGAAAAGTATTGCGCAATTGAACGCGGAACAAGAGCGATTAAAAATACAGTTAGAAGTTCAAAAGCAGGAAGCTAGTGAAATGATTGATCAATGGTGGATAGAAAGAAAGGAAGAAGCAGAGCAAGAGGCACAAAGATTAGCTGAAGAAGCAGCTATTGAAGGATTTCAGGCAGGTTATGATAAGGGAATGGTAGCAATAAAAGAGCAATTTGAACAAAAAAATCAAGAAATGACTCAGCTACTAGAACTGGCTTATTCAGAAAAAGCAAATATTATCCAACAAGCAGAACCTTTTTTACTGTCTTTAAGCGTTACCATTGCTGAAAAAGTGATTCACAATGAATTGCAACAAGATACACAACAAGTGATTCACATAATTCAACAGGCATTAAAGCAAGTAGAAGAATCAGAAGACGTGACAATGCAAGTTTGTCCAGAAGATTATCCATTGATTATTCCATTTTTAGAAGAACTAAAAACCTATATTAAAGCAGATTCGGAATTGAAAGTGATTCCGGTAGCAAATTTAACACCAGGTGGCTGTCGAATTCATACAGCGAGCGGTTCTTACGATGCTATGGTCGACAATCAGCTAGAGGAAATCAAAAACAAATTGCTCGCTTACTGTGAGGAGAAAACCAACGATGAACTTGTGGGAAGATGAGTACCTGGAACTGCTAGATGAAGTTGAGCCGATCAAAAAGCATGGCAAAGTCATTCAAGTCATTGGTTTGACGATTGAATCGCGCGGGCCGAATGCGAAAATTGGAGAGCTATGTTTGTTGTATCCTAATCGCAACGAGCCACCTATTGAAGCAGAAGTGGTTGGCTTTAAAGAAAATAAAATCATGCTGATGCCGTTGCAAGATTTATCACAAGTGGGACCAGGTTGCTTGGTCGTTGCAACAGGTGGTCCACTTCAGATTAAAGTGGGTCCTTCTATATTAGGGAAAGTTTTGGATGGAACGGGCATGCCGCTGGACGAAAGTTTATTGCCGCGTGGACTGAAAAAGTATTCAACTAACAATGCACCTCCTAATCCGTTAAAACGGCCTAGAATTGATAAGCCGCTAGAAGTTGGCGTTCGCGCGATTGATGGGTTATTAACGGTCGGACAAGGTCAGCGAATTGGGGTATTTGCCGGAAGTGGTGTTGGAAAAAGTACGTTGATGGGCATGATTGCTCGTAATACTGAAGCAGATATTAATGTCATTGCTTTAGTTGGAGAGCGTGGACGTGAAGTGCGTGATTTTATCGAACGTGATTTAGGTCCTGAAGGGCTGAAGAAATCAGTAGTAGTTGCCGCAACGTCCGATCAAACCCCAATGCAGCGTATTAAAGCAGCGCTCACGGCAACCGCAATTGCCGAATATTTCCGAGACCAAGGAAAAAACGTCATGTTGATGATGGATTCGGTGACACGCTTTGCGATGGCACAACGAGAAGTTGGTTTGGCGGTAGGTGAACCACCAACGAGTAAAGGCTATACACCGAGCGTTTTTGCTTTGTTACCAAAACTACTCGAGCGATCAGGTACATCAAGTAAAGGCACAATCACTGCTTTTTATACCGTGTTAGTTGACGGGGATGACATGAATGAACCGATTGCAGATGCAGTACGAGGAATTTTAGATGGCCATATCGTTTTAGACCGAAAAATTGCTCAAAAAGGTCAATTTCCGGCAATTAACGTAATGGCTAGTGTAAGTCGTGTTATGCACGAGGTAGTCTCAGAGGAACACCAACTAGCCGCAAGAGATTTCAAGCGCTTGTTGGCCGCTTATGAGACGTCTGAAGACTTGATCAATATTGGAGCATACAAGAGCGGTGCCAACAAAGAAATTGATGATGCCATTCGGGCATACCCAGTGATTAAAGAATATTTGCAACAAGACATATATGAAAAAGCGAAGATCGAAGAAAGTGTAGAACGGCTATCAGCACAATTTGGGGGGATTTAAACTGACACAATTCAACTTTCGATTTCAAAAGATATTGGATTTAAAAGAAAATGAAAAGGGCTTTGCGCAGATCCAAATGGCTGAAGCCATGAAACAACAAGAAGTAGGACATCAGCGAAACCGCGTGATTCAAAAGAAAATTAACGAAGCTGAGCAATTGAGAAATAGTAAGCAACAAAGCGGAGTCAATATTTCAGAACTGAGGATGTTAGAAGATTATTTATACCATCTTCAAGATGAATCGCTTTCTTCTAAGCGAGAGTTAGAACATTTACAGCATAAAGTTTCCACTTCCCAGGGATTATTGCAAAAAAAAGCACAAGAAGAAAAGACATGGGAAAACTTAAAAGAGCAAAAGTTAACGCATTTCCAAGAAGAAAGTAAAGCAGCTGAACAAAGCTTTTTTGACGAAATGGCCAGCACACGGTTTTACCGCTTAGCCAAAGCAAATAATTTAGTAGAAGGAACATAAGCGGATGGAAGCATTGAAACCAGCACTTCAACAACCCATTATCCCTCCTAACAAAGCTGCTACTGCACTAACTCAAGGTCAAACGATATTTGCTTCTTTATTTGAGTCATTGCATTTAGGAGTAGAGTTACCGAATACGGAGCAGGAGCCTGCCGAAACTGTGTTAGAAAGTCTAGAGTCGTTAGTAGAATCTTTGCAAAGATTGACTGTTGAAGAGCAGCCAGCTGAATTACAAGAAATTCAGTATGCAGTTCTTCAGCTAGAAGAACTGCAAGTCCAAGTCCAACAGCCGATTTTTGCGGTAAGCAATCAAACGACAGAAAGTGTAGAAAACACAACAGATGTTAACAGTAAGATAATTGAGTTGCTCGAAAAAATTCAACAGAAGTTGCAGACTTTAACAGAAGCAATGACGAGAGAAGTTCAAAAAGCTTCAGGGTTTGCTGAGTTTGAAGAAAATAAAGCTATAAGTTTTATCGAAATAACGCAAATTTCTAAGCAACTTGATAAACTGCTTGGCATGCTTGAGCAAGGTGCGCAAACTAAAAAAGGAATTGAAGAAAGCATAGTATTGCCGGAGATTCCAAGGTTTATTAGTGAAATGCTAAAGCCTGTGAAAGAAACATCAAAAGTACCTGTCGACATACAAGAAACTCCTGGAAAATCAGCTGTTCACTCTGTTTCGAAAATCAATACAGGAGAAGAACTTCAAGCTCCTAAAATACCGGCTGAAGTGAGAGCTACACAAGAGGCACCTTCTCAAGCTTTAGCTTCATTAACAGGTGATGTTAGCAAAGCGACAGCAAATATTGCCCGCACAGAAGCTAGTTCGCAAACCGCGCCATTTGTTCGCTTAGAAAATTTATTGGATGATTTAGGCGGGATGATGAAAAGCTCGATGCGTTTAGCAGAAACTCAAGAAGGCATGAAGATGCGCATCAATATTTTTCCGGAACATTTGGGGCATTTAGAAATTTTATTAACGTCTACAAACGGTAAATTGGCCGCTCAAATAATGGCAAGCACGCCGATGGCAAAAGAAGCACTTGACCTTCAGTTAAACCAGCTAAGAATGTCATTGTTTCAGCAGGGTGTCGAAGTAGAAAAAATTGAAGTGCTTCAACAAACGTCTCAACAGCCTTTTAATCAGCAACAACCACAATCCGGACAACGCTTTACACAGCCGCAACAAAGAAACAGTAAAGCAAATGACAGCAACGGATATTTACAGGTTGAAGATGAAAAAAGAGCAGAACAACAGCCGTTAATAGGTGACATGATAAAAGTGGATTATACCGTATAAAAGAGAGGGTGTTTTAATGAACATCACGACAGTAACAACCGCAGCTGCGACTGCACAATCGCCAGCCGCTAAAACGGAAACAAGTAATGCACTTGGTCAAGATGCTTTCCTAAAAATCTTAGTAACTCAAATGAAGCACCAAGATCCAATGGAGCCTTTAAAAGACACGGAATTTATTGGTCAGATGGCACAGTTTACAAGCCTCGAGCAATTAACAAATTTAAATAAAACAATGAGTCAATTTGTGACCAACCAATCAGCTTCTTCTTTAGCAGATTACGCGCATTTAATCGGAACATCCGTTAAATGGGAGTCAGAAACGGGGTCAGGTGAAGGAATCGTGAAAGCTTTGTCTAGCAAAAATGGGGAATTGTTAGCTGAGCTTGAAGGGGCTGAAGTAAAAGTGCCGATCAACTCGATTATCCATATTGAAAAAAATACAAGCTCATCAAATGAACAAGAAACTGTTTAATCCATTTTGGATCTAATGCAGTTCTTGAAAGGGGAAATTTAAATGTTACGTTCAATGTATTCAGGTGTGTCAGGTATGAAAAATTTTCAAACGAAATTAGATGTAATCGGGAATAATGTTTCTAACGTAAATACTGTAGGTTATAAAAAAAGCACAGTAAATTTCCAAGATCTTTTAAGCCAAAATATGTCGAATAGTGGGGCAAATCCGATGCAAGTTGGGTTAGGATCGTCAACTGCTACGATTGGCGTAAACCATAATGGAGGATCATTAATGTCTACGGGAGTTGGAACAGATCTTTCCATGATGGGAGACGGATTCTTCATTGTTCAAGATCCAGAAGCTCAAGGAACGGCGGGAAGATACTTGACGCGTGCAGGGAACTTTACTGTAACAGCTGGCGGAGAATTAGTTACAGCACAAGGTTATAAAGTTTTAGATAGTGTTGGGAATGCTATCGACGTATCTGAGTACGACTCATTTACTATCAATCGCTCTGGGGAAATAACAGGGAAAATGGCCGATGGAAGTATAATTGCAGGTCAATCCATCGGTGTTTCTAATCCTCCAAATCCAGAAGGTCTTCGCAAGTTTGGTGGATCGTTATATGAAATGACTGGGGCTGCTGGCGGAGCTATTACAATAGGAAGTGCTGCTGCCAACAACACTGAAATCGGTTCAGGTATGCTTGAAATGTCGAACGTTGACTTAACTGAAGAGTTTACAGAAATGATTATTGCGCAGCGTGGATTCCAAGCGAACTCACGATCGGTGACTACTTCTGATGAAATACTACAAGAAATTATGAACTTGAAACGCTAATAGAGGAGGCTTAGGTTGAGAAAAGTATCAACTTTTCTCGACACGGCAAATATGATCCAATTAACTAGGTTAAACCGGTCAACTATTGTATTGAATGCAATCTATATTGAACGACTAGAATCGACACCCGACACAGTGGTGACATTAACAACAGGTAGGAAAGTTCATGTACTTGAAACAATAACCGAAGTGACTGAAAAAGTAACGAACTACTATCGAAATATAAATATTTTGCCTTGTTTGAATGAACCAAACTTGATGGAATGAGGAGGGTAATACCCTTGGCTGGGAGTTTGAATGATAAAAATATGAATACTATTCTTTCAGCAATAGAAGCTGAAATACCGTCTCAAAAATTAAAAAATCGAAATGTACGAACATATGATTTCAAAAAAGCATTACGTTTTTCTCAGGATCAAACACGTACATTAACAAGAATACATGAAAATTTTGCGCGTTTATTAACTTCATATTTTTCAATCCAATTACGGACATTTGTTCAAATTACAGTGTCAGCTGTTGAGCAGATTTCATATGAAGAGTTTGTTCAAAATGTGCAAAAAAAGTCAATACTTGGTGTGTTCGAAGCGGCACCTCTTCAAGGAAGAATGGTCATGGAATTTTCACCTGATGTTGCAAACGCGATGTTCGATCGTTTACTCGGTGGACAAGGTAACGCACTACAGAAAAACAGTGACTTAACTGAAATTGAAATCACTATAATTGAAAGAATATTTGTAAAGGCACTTGAGAGCTTTCGAGAAGTTTGGGAGTCAGTAATCGAATTAACTCCTGAATTGAGAGAAATAGAAATAAATCCACAATTCTTAACAATATCTCCACCTAATGAAACCGTAATATTGGTTTCGTTAATGACAAAGATTGGAGACATAAACGGAATTATCAATATTTGCCTACCACATGTAGTGTTAGAACAAGTATTACCAAAATTGTCTGCCCGACATTGGTTAGCTAATCAGAAAAAAGAAATTGAAAATCATGAGTTAGAAGCTTTAGAACAAAAATTGCAAAGCACAAAGTTAGAAATTAAGGCTATTTTAGGAAAGACAAAAATTGATATAAACGACTTTTTGGATCTTAAAGAAGGCGATGTCATTCGCTTAAACGAATCATACAACTCTTTAGTAACCGTTCTGATTGATGGAAAGCAAAAATTTCTTGCGCAGCCGGGAGTCTCTAAAGGTCGATTGGCAATCCAAGTAACAGACGTTTTTACAGAAGGAGCTTTATTTGATGACGATTGAAAAATTATCTCCAGATGAAATCAAAGAATTGCTAGGACAAAAAAACAGAGAGGTTAAGTCTAAAAACACGAACTCATTATCTCAAACTGAAATGGAAGCACTGACAGAGCTAATGAGTGTATCGTTAGGTGGAGCTGCAGCTGTAATATCTCCTATGTTTAATGAAAGTGCAAAGGTAACTTCACCTAGACTTGCCATCATCCAAAGAGAGAAATTATTTTCAGAAACAGTGGCGCCTTTTTTTATTGTTTTGGGAGAATATACCGGTGACGTAAAAGGGATCCAATTGCTTTCTATAAACCAAGAAGAAATGTCGGCAGTAATAGAGTTGATGGATGAATATGTGACAGAAAATAAAGATAAGCAATTTGAAGTAGTTCAAAACTTTATACAGCATATGTTTGAATCTGTCTCAAGTTCCTTGGCAACTATATTAGAGTGCGAGGTTACTTATTCGTTATCTGGAATGGATTCGGTTGAGAGACATGAAGATTTTCGAGTAGCAAATTTTACTAGAGAAGATTGGTTCATAGAAGTTGCGTTTGGAATAGCAATCGGTAGTCATCATAAATTAAACCTCCACTTATGTATCCCTGTTCAGTTAGCGAAGCAGATGATCGGAACTTTGGCTGATACATTTGAAGAGGAAGATATAGAGGAGAATCAGGAAATGTCATTCTCAGAAGATAGTAAACTTATCGGTCAAGAAACCTCAACAGATGTGAATAATGTGAAAGCCCAAGGGACTAATCATAAAGTCCAAAACGTCCAGTTTTCTAGTTTCGATCATACGGAATCTACTCAATCTGAACCGAATAACTTGAACATGCTTTTGGATATTCCGCTTCAAGTAACAGTAGAACTGGGACGCACAAAACGTATCGTTAAAGAAATATTGGAAATTTCACAAGGGTCTATTATTGAGTTAGATAAATTAGCCGGGGAACCTGTTGATATTTTGGTCAATAATAAGTTGATCGCAGTTGGAGAAGTCGTTGTCATCGATGAGAATTTCGGTGTCCGCGTAACGGATGTACTAAGTACGGCTGAACGCATTTCGAAATTGCGTTAATGCTTGATAGAAGGGGTTTACCAAGAGTGAACAAATCAATGTATTTACATATTATGCTGCTCGTGGCTGTTCTATTTACTGGCCTCATATCGGAGCCTCTTCCTGTTCAAGCAAATCCCAACGTTGTGGACTGGCTGAATAACGAAGAGCCGGTAGAAGAGACACCTGCAGAAACTACAGAAACTGCACCGATAGAAGAAAAAAGCTTAGCTGGAATTCTTGTTCAATTGGCACTTTATACGCTGTTGATTGTGGTGATGATTTACGGACTGATTAAATTTTTGGCGGCACGTCAGAAAAATCTTCAGCCTAATCATGGAATCCGCTTAATGGGCGGCACGCCGCTAGGCAATAATAAGTCGCTGCAAGTCGTCAAAGTTGGCGGACAAATTTACTTGATCGGTGTTGGAGATGAAGTAACGCTGATAAAAGAGTTTTCAGATGAGGCAGAAATTAATAGCATCGAAGAAGATTTTGAACAACAACCGGCACTTTCTAAAAGTTTACGAGCCTTTTCGAAAAAGAAAGAAAAAGCGACACAAGCATCAAAAGCAACTAGCTTTGATGAGTTATTTAACCAAAGCATAGACAAACAAAAAAACAAGCAACACCAGCTCGAAAATGAGTTTGGCAGTAAATCGCACAATAAGGAAGGGCGTCCGTTATGATTCCGGAAATTTTATCATCAATCAATATTCCGGGCATTGATTTTGGCGCAGAGTCACCAGAAGATGTCTCAACAACACTGCAATTATTTTTCTTATTAACGGTGCTTTCATTAGCTCCAGGCATCTTGATTATGATGACCAGTTTTACACGAATTATCATCGTTTTGTCGTTTGTCCGAACGGGACTTGGGACACAATCAATGCCGCCAAACCAAGTGTTGGTAGGTCTTGCATTATTTTTAACATTTTTCATTATGTCGCCAATCGTTACAGAAATGAACGAGACGGCGTTGCAGCCTTATTTGGACGGTGAAATGGAACAACAAGAAGCATTAGACACAGCGATTGTGCCGTTAAAAGAATTTATGGCAAAAAACACGCGTGAAAAAGATTTGGCGTTATTTTTTAAATACGCAGAACTTGAAAAACCGAACAGTATTGAAGAAATACCGCTAACTTCACTCATTCCGGCATTTGCTATTAGTGAGATGAAAACTGCTTTTCAAATCGGCTTTGTTATTTTCATTCCTTTTTTGATCATCGATATGGTTGTGGCTAGTACATTAATGGCGATGGGAATGATGATGTTACCGCCAGTCATGATTTCGTTGCCATTTAAAATCTTACTATTTGTTCTTGTAGATGGCTGGTATTTAATAATCGAATCGCTGCTGGTCAGCTTTTGACGAAAGGAAGAAAACGATGACTCCAGATATGGTGATCAAACTAGCCGAACAATCGATTTTTACTGTTATTCTTATATCTGCTCCGATGTTGCTCATTGCGCTAGCTGTTGGTTTGTTGGTCAGTGTCTTTCAAGCGATGACACAAATTCAAGAGCAAACGCTGGCATTCATCCCCAAAATATTGGCAGTGTTTATCGCACTCGTCGTTTTTGGACCTTGGATGCTAACCTTACTGCTAGATTACACACGAGATTTGTTTGAGCAATTGCCGAGAATTATCGGGTAAGCGGACATGGAGAATATTTTTGACATACTGCCTTACTTCTTACTCATGCTTATTCGTTTAACTGGTTTTTTTCTGCTCGCTCCGATTTTCTCGATGCGTGGTGTACCCAATCAATTTAAAGTGGGCATCGCCGCATTTTTAGCCTTTGTCGCGGTTTCGACCTTGCCAATGGGAGAAACCATTCTTTTAGACTCAACGTATCTGTTGTTAATCATAAAAGAGCTTGCCATTGGTTTAGCACTTGGCTTCACAGCTGCTTTAATCTTATATACAGTTCAAATTGCAGGTGCTTTTATCGATTTTCAAATGGGCTTTTCTATGGCCAATGTATTGGATCCTCAAACAGGGGCACAAGTACCGATTATTGGTCATTTCAAGTACATGATGGCGTTATTATTTTTACTCACGGTAAACGGTCACCATTTAATGCTCGATGGTGTCATGCAAAGTTTACGTATTTTTCCGGTAGAGCGATTAGCTGTTTCTGTAAAAGCTGAAGATATTGCACAGTTTATGACCAGTTTGTTTGCGGAAATGTTTATGATTGCGCTGCAAATTGCGTTGCCGATTGTGGGTGCGTTGTTTTTAGTAGATATTGCGCTTGGAATTTTAGCAAAAACAGTGCCTCAGCTAAACATATTTGCTGTTGGTTTGCCGTTAAAGATTTTTGTCGGTTTTATCATGCTTTTCCTGACGATGCCTGTGTTTTTCTATATTTTGCAGATTCTCTTTGAGAAACTCTTGGAGAGCATGGCGCAACTGATCAGTATATTAGGGGGAACGTAAGTGGTGAAACGATATCCATTGGATCTGCAATTTTTTGCCGGTGAAAAAACTGAAAAAGCAACGCCGCAAAAACGTCAGGAATCCAAGCGGAAAGGACAAGTTGCTAAAAGTCCTGAAGTCGCGGCCGCTATGATTATTATCGGTGGGATTGTACTCTTAAACTCACTGGGCGGTTGGATGTTGGACCGGATTTTGGCCATTTACCGCATTCATTTTACCCAATATATTTCCTGGGAAATAACACCGGCCACGATTCGGACTTTGTTTGAACAAATGGCCATGAATGCCTTTTGGTTAATGGTCCCGATCATGCTCGTTGGAATGGTATTTGGTTATTTAGGAAATTTTATTCAAGTGGGTGTCATTTTTTCGTCAGATCCCATTATGGCAAAGTTTGAACGATTAGATCCTATTAAAGGCGCGAAACGAATATTTTCAGTACGTGCACTTGTTGAACTAGGGAAATCGCTCTTGAAAATTGCTATTATTGGTGGCGCTGCATTTGGCGTTTTGTGGATTGGCAAAGATGAATTATTTACCTTGTCACAAAAGAGTGTTGGGCATTCGTTTTCTTTTATCGGCTCGTTAGTTTTTCAAATGGGCTTGATTGCAGGACTTATTTTACTTAGTTTGTCGATTCTCGACTATATTTATCAAAAGTACGAATTTGAAAAAGGCATTAAAATGTCGAAGCAAGACATTAAAGATGAATACAAAAAAGCGGAAGGCGATCCGCTCATCAAATCTAAAATAAAAGACAAGCAACGCCAAATGAGCATGAACCGAATGATCCAAGATTTGCCAAGCGCAGATGTATTGATCACCAATCCAACTCATTACGCTGTCGCCATCAAATACGATGCCGAAACAATGGAAACCCCAATCGTCATTGCGATGGGGAAAGATCATCTCGCTTTAAAGATTAAAGAAAAAGCGAAAGAATTTGGAATTGTGACGATGGAAAATAAGCCTCTTGCACGTGCCTTGTATGCCCAAGTTGAAGTTGGGGATGCTGTACCGGAAGAACTGTTTCTCGCCGTGGCTGAGGTTTTAGCATATATTTACCGTTTAAAAGGAAAAGTTCGATAATTAGGAAGAGGAGGGGACCCGCGTGAAATTTAGAGATTATGCCATCATGGTAGCTGTCATTATGATTGTGGTGATGATGGTCATCCCTCTTCCGCCGCTCTTATTAGATGTATTAATCATGATCAATATTAGTCTCGCTTTAACAATCTTGTTAGTAGCGATGAATACAAAAGAACCCCTGCAATTTTCTATTTTCCCTACCTTACTGCTATTAACAACTTTATTTCGTTTAGGATTGAACGTATCAACAACCCGATCGATTTTAACCAACCAAACCGGTGGACAAGTTATCGAGACATTTGGTTCGTTTGTGGTCGGCGGCAGCGCGATTATCGGTATTTTAGTGTTCTTGATCTTGGTTATTATTCAATTTCTTGTTATCACGAAAGGATCAGAGCGAGTGGCAGAAGTTGCTGCACGTTTTACGCTCGATTCGATGCCTGGTAAACAAATGAGTATTGACGCCGATCTTGGCGCTGGTATGATTTCAGATCAAGAAGCTAAAAACCGTCGTGAAAAAGTCGGCTCAGAAGCGGATTTCTACGGAGCTATGGATGGTGCTAGTAAATTCGTTAAAGGAGATGCCATTGCCGGCATTATTATTACCATCATCAATATTATTGGTGGATTGCTAATTGGAGTTATCGTCCACGGCTTGCCGTTTGGAGAAGCAGCTCAATTGTTTGCGCTATTATCTATCGGAGATGGGTTAGTTTCGCAAATTCCGGCATTGTTGATTTCAACGGCGATGGGTATTGTTGTGACACGTGCGGTATCAGACGGCAACTTAGGGTCTGATATCACAAAACAACTATTTGCTTATCCGAAAATGCTTTATATTGTTGCTGGAACTTTAGTGATGTTTGCGGTCTTTACACCGATTAGCCCAATGTTAGTGGTACCGATTGCGGGAGTGATCTCCTACGGTGCATTCCAAATGCAACGAACTTTGAAGTCGGAAGAAAAACAAGAACTTGAAGTAAGTAAAGACGATAAAGAAATCGAAGGAATGAAAAGTCCTGAAAGCGTCATTGATTTATTGCATGTAGATGCCATTGAATTTGAATTTGGCTATGGACTGATTCCGATTGCGGATAAAAACCAAGGAGGCGATTTACTCGATCGCGTCATCATGATTCGTCGACAATGTGCAATGGAGCTTGGCATTGTCGTTCCGGTTATTCGCATTCGTGACAATATCCAACTACAACCAAACGAATACATGATAAAAATTAAAGGCAACCGCGTAGCGTCAGGCGAAATTATGCTCGATCATTACTTGGCTATGAGCCCGGGCGTTGACGACGAATCAGTTGAAGGCATCGAAACTATTGAGCCGGCTTTTGGCATGCCAGCGTTATGGGTTGATGAAGATATGAAAGAAGAAGCGGAAATGGCGGGCTACGCGATTGTCGATCCACCTTCTGTCGTATCAACGCATTTAACCGAAGTGATTAAACGTCATGCGCATGAATTGATCGGTAGACAAGAAGTGAAATCGCTTATTGAAAACATGCGTGAAACGGCACCAGCGGTAGTAGAAGAATTAGTGCCAAACTTGATGACCATAGGTGAAGTGCAAAAAGTACTGATGAAGTTATTGAAAGAAAAAGTATCGATTCGCAATTTATTAGCGATTTTAGAAACCTTAGCTGATTATTCGACTCAAACAAAAGATAGTGATTTATTGACGGAATATGTTCGTCAATCGTTGTCTCGTCAAATCACTTTGCAATACGCAATGCAAAAAGAGCCGCTGCAAGTTATAACGGCAGGAGCAAGTTTAGAGAAAAAATTCGCAGATTCTGTTCATCGCACAGAACAAGGCAACTATTTGTCAATCGACCCAGAATCTTCGCAAACCATTTTCCAAAAGATTACAGAACAAGCATCACAGCTTCAACAAACCGGCGTTCAGCCAATTTTGCTAACGTCTCCGGCCATCCGTATTTACATGAGACAGTTTGTCGAGCGATTTGCCCCTGATTTACCGGTACTTTCTTATAACGAGTTAGAGCCTGACGTTGAAATTCAAAGTGTTGGAGTGGTGAATATCTAATGAGACTGAAAACATATATTGTCAGTACGATGGCCGAAGCAATTCCGCTAATCAAAAAAGATCTTGGCCCAGATGCTTTAATATTGAACACGAAAAAAATAAAAACTGGTGGATTTTTAGGGTTTTTCCGTAAGGATAAACTGGAAGTTACAGCGGCAATTGACCCAGTCGCTTCACCAAAATACGAAAAGCCAGAATCTCCAAAACCAGAGTCGCCTAAAGAAGTTGAAATTCAAACAGATTCATCAGCTGAACTGATCAATGAATTAAAAAACATCAAACAGTTTATGGTGCAGCAAATAAAAGAAGAGCATCTCCCTAAAGCACTTCAAGTACTAAAAGAACAATTGGTGCAACAAGAAGTAGCAGCAGATATCCAAGCAAGCTTGTTTGAAAAATTGATGGCAAAAATTGATTTAAATAAAGAGCAATCACCAGAAGTGATGTGGCAAACGAGCCGCGAAGAATTAGTGGCGATGATGAAAGAGAACCAAACAGACCCTTTTAAGGATGACCCAAAAATTATTTGTTTTATCGGACCTACAGGAGTCGGGAAAACAACGACTATCGCAAAAATTGCAGCCGGTCATATGTTAGCGAAAAATAAAAAAGTAGGATTAATTACCGCGGATACATACCGTATTGCAGCAGTTGAACAACTAAAAACCTACGGAAGCATTTTAAACATCCCAGTTAAAGTTGTAGAGTCTTCAGCAGACCTTACAAAAGCAATTGCCGATTTTCAAGACTGTGACATCATCTTGATGGATACAGCAGGACGAAATTATCAGCAAACGCAGTATATCGAAGAACTTAAACGATTATTGCCACCAAATAGCGATGTACAAATTCATCTAGTCTTGAGCCTGACTGCAAAATATGAAGACATGAAAAAAATCATTGAAAATTTCCGGTCGATCTCTATGGATGAAATACTTTTAACCAAAAAGGATGAAACTGGTTCTGCAGGAGCCATCATGAACTTGATTTGTCATTACGGCATTCCAATTCGCCACATTGCGAATGGACAAAATGTACCGGATGATATATTGCCCTTAACTCCTGAATTGGCAGCGGACTTTATTATGGGGGAAGAAAACCATGCTTGATCAGGCGAATCAGTTGAGAGAAAAGATGAGAGCGAAAAAGTTGGAAAAAGCTGAAGCGAAATCTAATAAAAAAACGCGCGTATTAGCCGTCACAAGTGGCAAAGGCGGTGTGGGCAAGACAAATTTCGCCCTGAATTTTGGTTTAAGCTTAGTCGAACAAAATAAAAAAGTATTGATTTTTGATGTAGATCTTGGTTTTGCCAATATTGATGTCTTGCTTGGCCGGATGCCACGGGAAACGATTGCTTCCATGATTGAAAAAGATTTATCAGCCCATGACATCATTGAAGAAGGACCCAATGGCTTGTTATTTATTTCAGGTGGAAACGGCTTTAATGATATGTTCCGAATGGATGATTTTAAACTGCAGAAGTTTTTCCAAGAACTAAGTACGTTACAAGGAAAAGTAGACTATATCATTTTGGATACAGGAGCGGGTTTATCTTACGAGAATCTTCGCTATATACTCGCTGCCGATGACGTCATTCTTGTAACGACGCCCGAGCCAACATCTGTTACCGATGCTTATTCGATTGTAAAGATGGTTCACGGAAAAGATCCAAATGTTCATATGAAGCTAGTAGTAAATCAATGCACGAGTATTAAAGAAGGACAGCGTACTGCCGAAAACTTTAAGCAGGCAGCTCACCAATTTTTAGAAAAAGAAATCGGTATACTCGGATCTATACCGAGCGATTCGCACATACCAGAAGCTGTGAAAAAACAGCAAGCTCTAATGCTCGCTTATCCAAATAGCGAATCAGCTATAGCGATTCGTAAAATGACTAATGAGTTTTTAGAACTTCGTATGCCGTATAAATTAGGTCTTAAAGGGTTTATCATGAAAATTCTTTTTAAATAAGAGCGGCTTGGCTGCTTGGAAATGGTGGTGAAAATCATGCTGAATCATAAATTATCAAAAGAAGAGCTTGGGTACTGGAGCGATTGGCAACAACATCAAGATCCAGAAGCTGGCGAATACTTGGTTGAACAGTATCTTCCTTTGGTCGATTACGTGATTCAACGCTTCATGATCAGTTTGCCTAAAACTGTGGAAAAAGACGATGTCCGCAGCTATGCCTATGAAGGGTTGCTCGATGCATTAAGCAAATTCAATATTGAAAGAGATTTAAAGTTTGAAACGTACGCTTCTTGGCGTATTCGAGGAGCGATTATAGATGGCTTACGACAAAGCGACTGGCTTCCACGCTCAGTAAGAGACAAAGTTAAGAAAATCGAAAAAGCTTATCTCTTGTTAGAACAACAAAACAGCACCTCAGTGTCCGATGATGAAGTGAGTGCGTATTTAGGCATCACCAAGGCCGAGCTGAATAAAACGGTCTCTGAAGCCGCTTTATCGACAATGATTTCAATGGACGACGAACATTTTGAAGAACGGGGCTCAGGCGAACATTATCATACCGATTCACCAGAACGTCATTTATCCGACCAATTAACAAAAGAATCGTTAGTACTCGCCATTGAACGCTTACCAGAAAAAGAGAAAATCACCGTTTCCCTATGTTATTTTGAAGAAATGAAACTTACCGAAATCGCAGAAATTTTGGGTGTCAGTGTCTCAAGGGTTTCACAACTACATTCAAAAGCAATGCTTCGTCTACATGCTTCAATTTTATCTGTTCATGATAATTACTAACGGTTAACGAACAAACTGGAGGACAGAGTGATGACCACAGAATGGCTATTGATCGGAATCAGTGTTTTCTTATTGTTGGGGAACATGATCTTAATACTAATGCTAACAATTACTAAAAAGCGAAAAAGAAGAGAGACTTCTGAAGTATACGAAAGTATGTCTCGATTTGTAGCGCAGCTTGAAAATGAAAACGATGAACTTTACGATAAATTAATTGCCTATATAAAAAATAGCGAAACACAGCTGTCAGATCGACTCGACCGATTAGAAAAAAGCAATACGCCCGAATTTCAAGAAGTAGAAATTCCACATGAAACTTCTATGGAAATTGATAAAATTATGCAGCTATCTAAACAAGGTTTTTCTTCTAGACAAATCGCTAAAGTTCTTCAAATCGATTATGGCAAAGTGGAATTGGTCATTCATATGAATAATATGCGACGCGATAATTTTATGGAGAACGGGGTGTTGTAAGTGCGCATCGACAGCCAAAACACAATTCCAAACGACCGATTTTCAAAACAAGCTGTAGGCAATAAGGCGAGTGAACTTTTCTCGAATGCGATGAAAAACTCTCAGTCCAAATTGCAAAATGATTCATTAAATCATTTAATGGCACGTGTAGGGGCGCAAGGAGAAAAATTAGCAAACCAACGAACATTTGAAAATTTAGTGAGTTATAAGCAAGCAGTAAAACAATTTATCACTGAAACCGTGCGCGGTGGATTGTATTTATCAGATGAACAAAGCCATTCTCCAGGTGGAAGTATGAAGCCTCAACAAATTATTAAAGTAATTGATGAGAAATTGATTGAAATTCAAGACCAAGTGTTGAATAATGAAGAAGATGGTATTGGTACTTTAGATCTAGTAGGTGAGATTAAAGGCTTACTGATCAATTTGTATATGTAATTAAGGATGGAGGGGCCGAATGTCAGAAAATCGTCGCGAGTTTTTTCGGGTAATTTTCAATCAAGCTGTAAATGGAAAAGTTTCAATTTCTAGAGGCGCATTTTTGCCGATTGAAATTTATAATGTTAGTGCTGGAGGACTTTTCTTCATTTCTTCGCTTAATATTCCCTTAGAAGAAAGCCTCTACTGTAGCTTTGAAATACTAGATAGTTCCTTTTTGCTAGAGGGTACTGTTGTTCGGAAGTCAACAGGAGCAGAAATGATAGAATACGGCGTTGAATTTTCTGTAGACCAAGGAACATCTTCAGAATTATTTAAACAACTTAATTACTCACAAATGCGTAAGCGTAAGCGAAAAGGTTCTCGAGTTGAGTAATTCCATAACCTTACGAGAAAGAGCAGGCCTTGAGCCTGCTCTTTTTCTATTTGTAAAACAAATTGGGGAGTGCTTGTTAGGAAGAGAAGGAATTTCCAAAGAAAAAATAGAAGTAATAGCCAAGCGAATAAGAAAAAAGAAGATAGAGACGATAGAAGCACCGAGAGCAATCAATACGAATGCATCTAAAAACGAAGTACAGAAAGAAAAGGTAGGTGAACCACGCATGGAACTCAAGACGCAATTGCAATTTGAACTGACAGAGTTTGAAGGAAACCGAGGAGAAGATCGAATACCAGTTAGCGGAAATTACGATTATTGGCTCTTGCTAATGGAATATTTTTTAGCCAAGTCAGACACGTTTGAAATTCATTGTTGGAATGAAGAAGCGGCTAATATAGATGAGCTGACATCTAAACTTCCAGGGCTATTCGAAATTACGAAAGAAAGCCAAATGACAATCTTTATAGGGTTATTAACTGAAGAAATTGTTGATTTTTTATTAACACATCACGTAGGTAAAGATGGAAGACTAGCGTGGTTTTCGGTGTTTTTAAGTAAAAAAGAGCAACATATTTTTTCTTCAGAGCATTGGGGTACTGAGTTTTTTGTGCCAGATGTTACAGAAGAAGATTTGGTATTTATCAAACACGTTGCACCAGACGAGACAAATTTTAATCGGTACACATAATACGAAAATGAGGCAATGAGTATGGAGACCGAAAAACTACGTATTTACGATGAACATAGAGTGGCACAAGGTGTAGCTAGTCGACAAACGGTTCATGAAAAAGGATATTGGCATGAAACGTTTCATTGTTGGGTAGTGAGTCGTGAAAACGATCAGGACCTTATTTATCTGCAGTTACGCAGTAGAGACAAAAAGGACTTTCCTGGTCTGTTTGACATTACAGCAGCTGGACATTTATTAGCAGACGAATCGGTAGAAAATGGCGTACGAGAAGTGCGCGAAGAGTTAGGGCTAAACGTGAGCTTGAATGAGTTGGTCGCTCTTGGCACCATTAAAGATCAATTAAAAAAAGACAAATTCATCGACAACGAGCACTGCCATTGCTTCTTATACCACAAAAACGACAACAATGACGCAAGGTTTGAGTTGCAAAAGGAAGAAGTATCCGGCATAGCAAAAGTTGATTTTGAGGAATTTGCTGCTTTGATCGCAAGAGCAAAAGACCGAGTAGAGGTTGAAGGGTTTATATCAACGCTAGAAGGCAAAGAAACTTTCAAGAAAGAGATTAGCTTAACGGATTTAGTACCGCATAGCGCTCTTTACTGGCAGAATATTATTGAGCAAATCGAATTGGTGTTGAGACGAATTTGATTGGATACCACTTCTATCCCATCAACACTTAATCATCTGAAATACGCCTATTTATAAGGACGTTAGCGATGGCGCGTCCACGGGGTAGACGGAGCAAAAAGACAGGTGGTTTTCCTGGCTTTTTGCGGGAGTCATCCCCAAAGCGACCAGCGCGGTTTTACTATCTTATCCTATAAAAGCAGACAAACCTAGGGCACAATCTCTTAATAGCTTGTGCTCTTTTATCTAGCTAACTAACTCAAGAAATAGATAGCGGAAGAAACGAGTAAGCTACCAATGGAAAAAAGGAGTCCTATTTGTAAAAAAGCTGAGCGGTGAGGAAATTCTCTGCGAAAACTTACGGATTCTAACGAACGTTTTTCACTTTCTCGAATAAGTTGATCTTTTTTATTTGTTTTTGCAAAAAAGTTTCTAGTGCTTTTTAAAAACGCTGAAAAAAACTCACCTTCAATCAATATCATCCCCGAATAAATCATCATCAATAGAAGTCCTATCAAAAATAAAGCGTCGAACCAAGTTGCGAGAGTCCATTGCTCATATAGAAGGAACGGCAAAACAAAGGAGATGCTTAATGAAACGAAAAACAAAATAAGCTTAAAATTCATGTGGTTTATTCCTTTCTGTGCTTATTTAAAGATTACCATGCATGATATATATTTGAAAATTTGAACATCTTGTTGCCTAATTGTGAAATAACAATTATGATTAATAGGAATTATCAAAATAATTGGGGGTAGGAATATGTGGAGAAATAGAAAAACGCAAATTTTCATGGTCATGATTGCATTTGTTTTATTCTTAGCAGGTTGTAACTTTAACTCTTCGGATAGCTCGAAAGAAGAAAGTGGCGGCTCAGAAGGAGATGCTGGACAAGTATTAAATATCTCAACAACAGCAGACATCCCTACTTTAGATTCTACAAAAGCACATGACGGCATTGCCTTTACGGTACTGAATAACGTTAATGAAGGTCTTTATCGTCAAGATGAAAACCACGAACCAATCGAAGCTTTAGTAACAGAACATACAGAGAACGAGGACAAAACTGTCCATACATTTACATTGCGCGATTCAAACTGGAGTAACGGAGATCCTGTTACGGCACAAGATTTCGAATACGCTTGGAAACGTGTAATGAAAGATGCAAGCCCTTATAATTTCATGTTTGTAACAGCGGGTATCAAAAACGCTGAAGCCATAATGAACGAAGAAATGGATGCAGAAGACTTAGGAGTTAAAGCAATTGACGAGAAGACATTGGAAGTGACATTAGAAGCAGCAAACCCATTGTTCCAATCGTTAATGACGTTCCCAACATTTTTGCCTCAAAATCAAAAATTTGTTGAAGAACAAGGCGATCAATATGCACTAGAAGCAGAAAACATCCTGTTCAACGGACCATTCACTTTAGTGGACTGGACGCATGAACAAGGTTGGAAATATGAAAAGAATGCTGACTACTGGGATGCAGATGCAGTTAAGTTAGATACGATCAATGCATACGTTGTAAAAGACCCAGCAGCTGGTATCAACCTTTACGAAACAAACAAAGTTGACCGTATCGTGTTAAGTTCAGAAGCGGTTGATCAAAACAAAGACGATGAAAACTTTGAAACTATTTTAGAGCCAGAAATTCTTTTCCTACGCTTTAACCATACTCACCCGGTATTAGGAAATGAAAATATTCGTAAAGCTGTTAACATGGCAATCGACAAAAAAAGTTTAACAGAAGTTATTTTGAAGAATGGATCAACGCCATTAAATGGTGTCGTTCCAAAAGGATTCTTTAAATCTCCAGCGGGCGAAGATTTCCGTGACATAAACGGAGATTTTAACACCGGCACAGTTGAAGAAGCACAGAAACTGTGGGAACAAGGACTTAAAGAAACTGGAGCTACAGATGTGACAGTCTCAATCAACATTGCAGACTCAGAAGATCATAAAAAAGTAGCTGAGTATATTCAAGCACAATTAGAAGACAACCTTCCAGGATTCAAATTAGACATTAAAGCCGTTCCATTCGCTCAACGTCTAGAAATCGAAAAAGCAATTGAATATGATCTATCTCTATCTTCATGGGGACCCGATTACAGCGATCCAATGACTTACTTGGATATGTGGTTAGAAGGTGGATCGGCTAACCGTATGGATTATTCAAATGAAAAAATTCAAGAATTAGTCGCATCAGCAAGAACGGAAACGGATCTTGAAAAACGTTACCAAATGTTATTGGACATTGAAAAAGTCTTGCTAGAAGAAGATGCAGCAATCGCACCTCTTTACCAAGATGGAACAGCAGTATTAATGAGAAGCAAAATTAAAAATCTATTAGTGCACCCAACAGGCGCTTCATTCTCTTACAAATGGGTGACGATCGAAGAATAAAACAGGTTTGCAGCTTATAGATACGAGGGTGTAGCCGGTTTACCGGGCATCCTCGTATTTTTGATGGTTGCGAGAGATTGTTATTACTGCAGTTTTCTTTAATCATTTTCCCGCATCTTGCTTGTCTAGCTCCAGCTGCCAGGTTCTCGGGGTCATAAGCCACCTCGGCTATGCGATTGAAAACACATCGCTTCGCCGAGGCGCCTTATGCCCGTCGAATCTATCGGGCAGCTTGCGCTTTTCATTTCACCCTATAGAACTGAGGTGTTCACATGAAACGTTATTTACTGCAGCGAATTGGCTTTATGCTTCTTACACTTTTCATAATTGTGACAGCAACATTTTTCTTAATGCAGCTATTACCAGGTACACCGTTTACCAATCCTGAAAAATTAACCGATAGCCAATTGGCGATTTTGAATGCCAAATATGGACTAGACCAACCAGTTGCCATGCAATACATACAATACATTGGAAACTTGCTTCAAGGGGACTTAGGATATTCGTTCCAGCACGAAGGACGGACCGTTACAAGCATGATCAGTGACCGTATTGGGCCATCTGCGTTTATTGGCTTACAAGCATTAGTATTTGGTGCCATTGTTGGTCTGTTACTTGGAATTGTTTCTGCTTTAAAACATAACTCTATTTTGGATTATGGTTCTGTGACATTGGCCGTACTAGGAATGTCGATTCCGTCATTTGTCTTTGCGGCGTTGTTGCAGTATTATGTGGGCGTTAAATTAGGCTGGTTGCCTGTTGCCTTATGGGAAGGCTACTCCAGTACGCTATTACCATCCATCGCTTTATCGGTGACCGTCACAGCGACTGTTGCCCGGTTTATCCGCAGTGAGATGCTTGAAGTAATCGGACAAGATTACATCATCACGGCTAGAGCAAAAGGATTAAAAGAAAACCAAGTAATCGTCAAGCACGTCATCCGCAATGCGCTTATTCCGGTAGTGACTATGCTTGGTCCACTAGCTGTATCGATCATGACGGGGACGTTAGTTATTGAAAAAATCTTTGCTGTGCCTGGACTGGGTGAACAATTTACGTTATCGATCTTAGTGCTTGATTATAGCGTAATTATGGGGATTACCATTTTCTATAGTGCATTATTTATTTTCGTCGTCTTTGTTGTCGATATTGTCTATAGCCTATTAGATCCACGCATCAATTATAAAGGGGGAGCAGCATGACAAAAAATACACCGCATCTTCCCCCGCACCAAGATTTGCAGGTGCAAAACCAATATGCTTATGATGACATTCCATCAGATTTGTTTGTAAAGGCACCACTCGATCAACGAAAAAGTGAAGAAATCGGAACGCCTGCTGTTTCTTTTTGGAAAGAAGCGTTTCAGCGTTTACTTAAAAACAAAGGCGCGATGATTTCGTTAATCTTGCTTGTTTTCTTAATTATTCTTGCGTTAATCGGACCTGGAATGAACGAGTTTTCTTACCGCGAACAAAATTTAACGCATTCGAATTTGCCTCCGAAAGTTGAAGGCTTGGAATGGATGGGCTTTAATGGCTTGAACTCGCAAGGCACTGATGAATATGCAGAGCGAGATGTACAGATCAATTACTGGTTTGGAACAGATGAATTTGGACGTGATCTTTGGACACGTGTATGGAGAGGTACTCAAATTTCGCTATTTATCGCGTTAGTAGCAGCGGCACTCGATTTAGTGATTGGAGTTATTTACGGCGGCATCTCTTCCTTTTACGGAGGACGAATAGATAACGTCATGCAGCGAATCATTGAAATATTGATGGGGATTCCAAATTTGATCGTGATTATTTTATTTATATTAGTTTTAGAGCCGGGGATTACGTCCATTATTTTGGCAATGGTCATCACTGGATGGGTCGGAATGGCACGTGTTGTGCGCGGACAAGTATTGCAGTTAAAAGGGCAAGAGTTTGTTTTAGCTTCACGGACATTAGGTGCTTCAAACCCAAGACTCATTTCTAAGCATCTTTTACCGAACGTCATGGGACCGATTATTGTCACAGTGATGTTCACGATTCCAACAGCCATTTTCTTTGAAGCGTTTTTGAGTTTTATCGGACTTGGCTTACAGGCGCCGCTGGCATCTCTTGGTGTACTGATTGAAGATGGCTACAAATCCATGCGTTATTTCCCATATAAATTGATTTTCCCGGCTTTGGTGATCAGCATCATCATGATTTCTTTTAATTTGCTTGGCGATGGACTGCGTGATGCACTCGATCCGAAAATGAGAAAATAAAGGAGTTCCGACCATGACCAATACCATTTTGACAGTCGAAGACTTGCATGTAGCGTTTAAAACTCAACACGGTAAACTGACAGCGGTACGGGGCGTGAACTTTGAGTTAAAAAAAGGGGAAACACTCGCGATTGTTGGGGAATCGGGTTCCGGTAAATCAGTAACAGCGAAATCTATTATGCAATTATTACCTGCAGCCACGACCGAAGTAACAAAAGGCGATATTAGCTATAATGGTGAAAGTTTATTGAAGATGACAAAAAACCAAATTACTGATTTACGTGGCTCAGAAATCTCAATGGTGTTTCAAGATCCAATGACTTCCTTAAATCCGACAATGAAAGTCGGTAAGCAGATTATGGAAGGCGTTCAGCGTCATGAGCGTTTAACAAAAGCTCAGGCGCGTCAACGTGCGCTAGATATGTTAAAGCTAGTTGGAATTCCACAAGCAGAAAATCGACTTGATAATTATCCACATCAGTTTTCGGGAGGCATGAGGCAGCGTGTTGTCATCGCGCTCGCACTTGCTTGTAATCCGAAAGTGTTAATCGCGGATGAACCAACGACTGCACTCGATGTAACAATTCAAGCACAAATTCTTGAATTGATGAAAGACTTACAAAAGAAAACCGAAACCGCCATTATTTTGATTACGCATGACTTGGGTGTGGTGGCCAATATGGCAGATCGGGTAGCGGTGATGTATGGCGGAAAAATCGTCGAGCAAGGAACGCTAGATGAGATTTTTTATAACCCACAGCATCCATATACGCTTGGACTTTTACGTTCTATGCCAAAACTAAACGAAGATCGCGGGCAGCCGTTAATGCCGATTGCCGGATCACCACCAAATTTAGCGACTCTTGGAGAAGGCTGTTCATTTGCTGCAAGGTGTCCACATACGATGGCGGTATGTCATACGTACACTCCACAAGACATCGTTACAGAAACAGGCCATTCCGTGGCGTGTTGGCTTCAGGACTCACGAGTATCAAAAGCACCTGCTGGAGCGAAAGCTGTAGACTCAGGAAACTTTTCATCTTGAACACAAAAAACCAGTAAGGCCAACTATGGCTTTACTGGTTTTTATTTTGCGTTTTTATTTGAACAAGGCTGGAATGCCATTCATTAAGGTGTAAATTCCCATCCATGCCATAGAAACCACAATGATGAGTCCGAAAATAGTCATCCATAGCGGATGTTTATAGTCGCCAACAATTTTAACTTTATGTGCAGCGATTAACATAACACCGAGCGCAATCGGTAAAATCAAGCCATTTACGGAACCGACAAGTACTAGAATTAGCACAGGCTTACCGATGAAGACGAAAACAGCTGTAGAAATAATGATAAAGCTAATAGTCATCGCGCGATGGTATTTTTCAAGAGTTGGGCTGAATGTCCGAATAAATGACACAGATGTGTAAGCAGCACCTACAACGGAAGTAACAGCTGCAGCCCACATAACAATCCCAAACATTTTGTAGCCGACGTTTCCAGCAGCTAATTGGAAAACAGAAGCAGGAGGGTTGTCTGGGTCTAGCGAAAGCCCTTGAGAAACAACGCCCAGAACTGCAAGAAACAGAATGATGCGCATAAGTGAAGCGATGACGATCGCGTAAATTGAACTTCTTGTAACTTCGGGCAGTGCTTCTTTACCCGTTAGTCCGGCATCAATTAAACGGTGACCACCGGCAAAGGTGATGTATCCGCCAACTGTACCGCCGACTAAAGTGACGATGGCAAAAATATTAATGTTATCGGGAATAAATGTTTTCGTAATGGCTTCACCAACAGGTGGTTGAGCTGTAATCATGACATACACGGTTAAACCGATCATAACAAAGCCAAGAATTTGTGCAAAGCGGTCCATCGCACGTCCAGCTTCTTTGACGACAAAGATTCCGATGGCAAGCACGCCGCTCAAGATGGCACCGGTTTTAGGGTCGATTCCAAATAAAACATTCGTACCGAGTCCAGCGCCACCGATGTTTCCAATATTAAAAGCAAGGCCGCCCATTACTACCAGCAAGGCGAGGAAATACCCAAGACCAGGTAAAACATCGTTAGCTATGTCTTGAGCGCGTTTGCCGGATACAGCGATGATGCGCCATATATTTGTTTGCGCACCGATATCAATAATAATCGAAATTAAAATAACAAATCCAAAAGAGGCGAGTAAGGTTTCTGTGAAAACAGTTGTTTGTGTTAAAAATCCAGGCCCAATCGCTGAAGTAGCCATTAGGAAAGCGGCGCCAAGCAAGACACTACGATTGGTATTTTTCATTTTTGGTGTACTCTTCATCAAACTCCCCCTAAATATGTGTTAAACAAATTCTCCTACTTTGACCATGTTAATGTCTGCTCTTTTTAATGATTTTGAAATTTGAACTGCAAAATCGAGTGCATGAACACCATCACCATGAATGCAAATCGTATCTGCTTGTAGCGAAGCATCTGTTTGATCAACAGTTGTGACTTTATTTTCTTTTACCATGCGAATAACTTGATCGATCGCGATTTGAGAATCAGTAATTAAGGCATTGCTTTGTGTTCGTGGTGTTAACGAGCCGTCTTGTTGGTACGTACGGTCTGAAAATACTTCATTTGCTGTGCGCAATCCGATATTCTTTCCGGCTTTTACAATCTCACTGCCAGACAATCCAAACAGCACAAGTTCTGGATCAATTTTGTAAACAGCTTCTGCAATTGCTTCTGATAATGCGGCATCTTTTACAGCCATATTGTACAAAGCACCGTGCGCTTTGACATGCTGCAAGTGACCGCCTTCTGCTTTCACAAAACCTGATAAAGCACCAATTTGATAAACGACCAAGTCATAAGCTTCTTGAGGTGATAATGCAAGGTTACGGCGTCCAAAGCCAACTAAATCTTGAAGTCCTGGATGTGCGCCGATGCCAACATTTTTCTCAAGCGCTAATTTGACCGTTTTGCGCATCGTGGTTGGGTCACCCGCGTGAAATCCGCAAGCAATGTTTGCAGATGTTACATAATCAAGAATTTCTTCGTCGTTGCCCATTTTATAAGCACCAAAACTTTCTCCCATATCACAGTTTAAATCCACTTTAAAAGTCATTTCCATTCCTCCTGTTTTAATCGGATTGAGGCTTTTATTTCACGAATGTGTTGTTCTTGTTCAATATAACGTTGTTGTGCATCGGCTAAAGAAATTTCCTTAAAGCGTAAACCTTGTCCTTGCTTTAATTGAGCAATAAGCGGCAAGTCGATAGATGCAACTTGGCCGATTTTGGGATAACCGCCAGTCGTTTGGCGATCGGCCATTAAAACAATCGGATTGCCATCACTCGGCACTTGAACAGAACCAAAAGCGACCGCTTCTGAAATCAATTCAGTTGGATTTTCTAACGACAAATTCGGACCATTTAACCGGTACCCCATGCGGTCAGAGTTGCCGGATACATGGAAAGCTTCCGTGAAAATCCGTTCTTTACTAGAATCATTAAACAACTCGAATTGCTTTCCTTTAATCATCCGGATCATCGGTTCTTCAAAATAACGCACAGGCGGAATTAGCCAATCAAATCCATTATCGCTGTTTCGTTCTAAAGCTTTACGTTGTATTGGCGTTGTCTCGCCAGTATGTATTTCATCGCCTTTAGTTAAAGAACGTCCTTGAAAGCCGCCGATTCCAGCACGTAAATAAGTAGAGCGGCTACCCATTAATTTTTCGACTTGAATCCCACCTGCAACGGCTAAATAACAGCGTGCACCTATGCGAGGCTCACCAAACGTTAGGGTACTATCTTTTTTTACTACGAGCATTCGCCACATTTGAATTGGTGTGCCATCTACTTTGGGGCTTAAATCTCCACCACATAAGGCGATAACCGTATTTTTAGTAAATTGAATTTGAGGTCCAACTAATGAAATTTCAAGCGTTGCCCACTGCTCATCATTCCCGACTAATAAATTAGCTAATCGGTGCGCGACAGGATCCATCACGCCGCTCGCAATAACGCCATATTTTTGAAATCCACTACGTCCTAAGTCTTGAACCGAGGTTTGCAAGCCACCTTTACGTATTTTCAGCATTTGGCTCTTCCTCCCATGCATGATACTCTGTTTCTGAAATTTCCTTAAAAATAATTTTGTCGCCTGCTTGAAGCAAACTCGGGATATCGTCTTCTGGTCGGAACAGTCGAGTCGGTGTTCTCCCGATTAATTGCCAACCACCAGGAGTTTCAATAGGATAAGCACCGGTTTGATTGCCAGCAATGCCGACCGTTCTTTCTGGAATGCGGAGACGTGGTGAATCGCGCCTTGGTGCTGAAATTTTTTCAGACATGCCTCCGATAAACGGAAAGCCTGGAGCAAAGCCAATCATATGTACGGAATAATTACCGGATGTGTGAATATCGATTACTTCACGTGTCGTTAAGTTGTTATGTTGTGCGACAAATTCCAAGTCGGGGCCGAAATCGCCGCCGTAACATACGGGAATTTCAATGGTTCTTGATTTGATCGGGAGGTCTTCACCCAAGTGTTCAAGGAGTTGTTCGATTTCTCTTTTTACGACATCGTATGTTGCGATACATGGATCGTAAAACACAGATACCGTAACAAAGGCTGGAATAACTTCAATCAACCATTTCGGTTGCCGATTTTCTAGAAGGACAGAAAGTTTTCGTACTTGTTTTTCAGTTTCTTCGTCGATTTTATTGCCAAGTTCAACAGCAATCGCCTGGTCACCGAGCGGCGAAAAAAGAGCTTTCATCAACATTCCTCCATATCCAGATAATTCTTACTTATTCATTCTAGTATACGAGTTAGCTAGGTGTACAGGATAGATTAGAAAGGCGCATATTAGGTTTGGACAGTATTTTCTAGGATCTGGACAGTATTATAGCCAATTTGGATAGTATTTTATTGAAATGGACAGTATTTGAACGAACTCCGACAGTATATCCAAATAAATGGAAAAATACATATAAAAAAGCTGCTCAAACGATGAGCAGCTTTCCACGATTATTCTTCAATATCTACTTTTTGAGTTACATCGGCACCGTTGAAGAATTCAGCTGAGATTTCAGCGATTGTGCCGTCTTCTAGCATTTCGTCAATCACACGGTCTACGTTTTCTGCTAGTTCAGAGTTGTCTTTGTTCATCACAACGCCAACTTCAGAAGGGCTGTATTTCAAGTCTGGGTGGATCGTAATTTCTAGCTCTGGAAATGCAGCTAGCGCTAAAGTTTGTAAGTAATAGTCATTTAAAATGACGTCTGTACGCCCGATTGCTACATCGCGCAAGTACGTTTCGTTTGTTGCGTTGTCGTATACTACTTCTTCAGCACCGTATTCACGAGCCATTTCCATATAAACAGAAGTTGAAGCACCTGCAGCTTTTTTGCCTTCTAAATCTTCCAATGTCTCAATGCCTGACAAATCTCCTGAACGCACAATGGCTGTTCCGTAAGAATATTTGATTGGCGTTGAGAAGAGGAAGTTTTCTGCACGATCTTCTGTAATTTCGATGTCGTTCGATGCAAGGTCAACTTGACCTGTTTGAACAGATGTTAACATTTCATCAAAACCAAGTTCTGTAAACTCAATCTCCAGTTCAAGACGATCTCCGATTTCACGTACAACTTCTACTTCAAATCCAGTTAGCTCGTCAGATCCTTCAGAGCGGTAAGATGTAGGGAATAATGTACCTGATGTAGCGACCGTTAAGCTGCCGTTTTCTTGGATTTCATCCCAAGCCGATTTTTTGTCTTCTGTTGCTGTATCTTCGTCATTTCCACAAGCGCTTAAAAGCGATAACACCGCTAAACTGGCAATTATGGACAATTTTTTACTCCAATATAATTTTTTCAACTGTAATTCCCCCTATAGTTTTTATAGCTAATAAAACATAGCATTATTGCCGAGCGGAGACAAGATGTTCATGATTAACTATCCATAATATAAATATAAACAGAAAAATCAGATAACTAAGACTGATCTGTGGACTGCCGTATCTAATGGTTGTATTCTAAAATAGAAGACTTCTGTGAAAAAGTGACCGGGTTAGGTTTGGAATCATATTGGTTAAGTTTTACGAATATCAAGATATTCGGCAGAAAAGCTTTTATACCAGTAAGGAGGAAGAATCATGACAGTTTTAAGAACCTTTGATTTGACGAAAAAGTTTGGTGATTTTTCGGCATTAGATAAAGTGAATATTGAAGTAGGCGAAGGTGAAGTATATGGCTTTATTGGACCCAATGGTGCAGGGAAATCGACAACATTGCGCGTTCTTCTTGGTATTTTAAAAGCGACAGAAGGACGAGCTGAAATTTTTGGTAAAGATTCATGGAAAGACGCGGTGGAAATTCATAAGCGTGTTGCTTATGTGCCAGGAGAAGTAAGTCTATGGCCAAACTTAACAGGCGGAGAAGTTATTGATTTATTGGTTAAGTTGCGCGGCGGCAACGATTACAATCGCCGAGAAGAGTTGATCCAAAAGTTTGATTTGGATCCAAGCAAAAAATGTCGAACGTATTCCAAAGGGAATCGTCAAAAAGTAGCATTGATTGCGGCGCTGTCATCAGATGTCGATTTATATATATTAGATGAACCCACTTCTGGTCTCGATCCGTTAATGGAACGAACCTTTCAAGAATATATTATTGAAGAAAAAAAACAGGGAAAAAGCATTTTATTGTCCAGCCATATTTTATCTGAAGTCGAAAAGCTTTGCGACAAGGTAGCAATTATTCGTGAAGGGAAAATTATTGAAACAGGGACATTAAAAGATCTGCGCCATTTGACTGGCACGATTTTATTGGTGGAAACAAAAGAGCCGATTTTGGATTTGGCAGGAGTAAGAGGTGTGAGTGGGATTCAACCAAGAGAAAATGCAGTGTCTTTTCAAGTGGATAGCGGGGAAGTGGCTGGTGTCATTAGTTATATTAGCCAGTTTGGAATTGTCCGCATTGAAAGCTCGCCGCCGACATTAGAACAATTGTTTATGCGTCATTACGAAGTTACGGATAAAACGATGGGAACAGGAGCAGGGGGCGAAGCTTAATGAACCGGCATCTCTTTGAAGGTACAGGTACACTGATTCGATTTGTTTTGCGTCGAGATCGATTGAGGTTACCCATATGGCTCGCCTCGTTTATTGCGATATCCGTGATAGTGGCGCTTGCCTTTGCTGGGTTATATCAAACCAATGCAGAAAGGCTAACTATAGCTGAAACTATGCAAAATCCGGCCGTGATTGCCATGCTTGGTCCAGGATACGGCTATGGTCTTGAGAATTATCCGATTGGAGCGATCACAGCTCATGAAATGCTGTTAATGACTGCGATTGTGGTTGGGTTGATGAATATCTTACTGGTGATTCGCCATACGCGGACAGATGAAGAAGATGGCCGTATCGAAATGGTCCGCTCATTACCAGTAGGACGCTTGTCTAATTTGTTATCAGTTTTAATTGTATTGACCGGCGCAAATATGTTGTTGGCATTATTACTAGGAGTTTCATTAACGATACTTGGTATAGAAGGCATGGGGCTTGTTGGGTCACTCGTATACGGTTCAGCTTTGGGAGCAAGTGGGCTAATTTTTGCGGGAGTCGCCGCGGTGTGTGCGCAATTGTCTTCTAATGCCAGAACCGCATTAGGGCTATCTTTTACCGTTTTATTAATGGCCTATATCATTCGTGCAATTGGTGATTTGAAAAGCGAGACCTTATCATGGTTTTCTCCACTTAACTGGGTTTTGAGAACAGAAGTGTATGTCAATAATTATTGGTGGCCAATTTTATTAACGGTATCGGCAGCGTTGTTATTAATGGGATTGGCTTTATACCTAAACTCGATTAGAGATTTGGGTTCAGGTTTTATTGCGTCACGATCCGGAAAAGGCGAGGCTTCAAAAGCGCTTCTTAGTTCGTTCGGTCTTGTCTTCAGGCTTCAACGTGCCGGTTTGATCGTTTGGGGAATGGGACTATTGGCTGTCGGGGTTATATATGGTTCACTTTTTGGAGAGTTGGAAACCTATTTTAATCAAATCGATTTGATGCAGCAAATGATTATTTTAGTAGAAGGATTTTCGCTAACCGAACAATTTATCCCGTTACTAATGTCCATCATCGCTATTTTATCTACTATTCCAGTATTAACTTCTATTTTAAAAATGAAAACCGAAGAGAAAAACGATCGACTCGAGCACATTATCAGTCGAGCAGTTTCTAGAAATCGACTGATGGGCAGTTACTTGGCGATGTCAATTTTAACAGGATTTATCATGTTGACCTTATCGTCTATCGGTTTGGGCGTGATGGGAAATATAGTAATGGAGGAAAACTTGTCACTTGGCATCTACTATGGCTCGGCAATGATTTACTTTCCAGCAATTCTTATGATGATTGGAATAGCTGTAATATTATTTGGGTGGATTCCTAAGTGGACAGGTCTAGTATGGCTGTATTTGGCTTTGGCATTTTTCATCGTCTACATGGGAAGTTTGTTCCAATTTGCAGACTGGGTGGAAAAACTAACACCATATGGCTATATCGCTAAATTTCCGATTGAAAATATGGATTATCCGAGTGCAGCTATTATGGTTTTATTAGCAGCTTTTTTAATCGTAATAGGCATGATTGGCTTTAACCGGAGAGATATTGGAAGATAAAAAAGGCCCTCTTTTGGTAGTGACCCCTTAAAGTTAGAGTTTTAGTTTATGCAGCTAATTGGCTGGCATGCGTTCGGTATTCCACCGGACTCATGCCGGCCAATTTTTGTTTGATGCACTCATTGTTGTAATAGAAGATGTATTGGTCGATCCGGCGCTTCAATTCGTCGTAGGGTACCCATGGTTCTCCATAATACATCTCCTGTTTCAAGAGGCCGAAGAAATTTTCCATGGCTGCGTTGTCGGCACACGTCCCTTTTCGGGACATGCTTTGGAAGATCTGTTGCTTCTTCAACGCCTTCACCCAAGCTGCGTGCTGATAATGCCACCCTTGGTCGGAATGGATGGTGGTTCGGTAGACAGCCTGCCCAGTAATCGTTGGCAGGGCTTCATGAAGCGATTCCATGACGAAGTCGAGGGTTGGCCGTTTTGCCATACTCAACCCGATAATTTCGCCGTTATACAGGTCCATGATCGGACTCAAATAAAGCTTTTCCTCGCCTGTACATTTGAATTCGGTGACGTCTGTCGTCAGTTTCTGCAAGGCATGTGGGGTGGAAAACCTGCGGTTCATTCGATTTTTAGCGATGGTTCCGACTTTGCCCTTATACGATTTGTAGCGAGACTTCCGAATGAATTTCACACATTTCAACGCCAGTACACCCATGAGCCGTTGAACTTTCTTGTGATTGATGACGTATCCCTGTGCTTGTAATTCCAAGTGAATCCGTCGATACCCGTAACGGCCTTCGTGTTTCTCAAATAGCGATTGGATCACGGTTTTCCACTCGTGGTCCATGTCTTCCGAACCGAATCGCTGGCGGTGGTAATGGTACGTCGCTTCCGGAAGATTAACAATCTTCAACACGTCCTTTAGTCGGAATCCTTCTTCGTGGAGTTCGAACGCCAGCGCTGCTTGTGCTTTTCGAGGAAGGCATCCGGATTCTCCTGGAAAGCTTTTAACTTTTTTAAATACGCCACTTCTAAACGGAGAAGCTCATTCTCCCGTTCCAGTTGTTCTTCTCGGGATAGCGTCTTTTCTGGTTTGATGGGTTTCTGTTTCGGTTTTTTTGACATGGAGGGTCGTCCTTTCGCTTGTTCTTCCAGGCCTTTTACCCCTTTCGCCAAAAATTCACGATTCCACCTCGCAACGATTGATGGCTCGTTCATCTCAAATTCGATCGCAGTATCTTGGTAGGAAGCACCTGTTTGTTTCATAAAGTGTAATACATCCACCTTGAATTGAACAGAATACACCTGTTTCGTCTGCTTCCTCCGCAAGCCGTTTTTTCCAAAAACCCTCCACATTCGAACCCACTGTTTGATTGGCGTGCTGCTTGGAATTCCATGTTTTTCGGCTAACCGATCATAACCTAACCAGCCATTCAGATACTCATTCACAATCATCCGTTTAAATTCTTCACTGTACTTTGCCATATAAAAAACACCCCAAAAGTTAGATTTGAACTCTAACTTTTGGGGTGCACTACCTTTCCATGTGAAAATGGAAAAAAGGGTCTTTTTTGTTATAACAGCAATAACCATGCAGCAACCGGTCCTAGTAAGGCCCCGAGAACAGCGCTTAACGTCATCGCAACAGAACTCATCGAAGCTTCTTGTTGTCCGTATTCAAATGCTTTTGCTGTGCCCATACCATGAGCAGAAGTACCGAGGCCAATGCCTCGACCAATCGCCGAATCAATATGCAACCAATTTAATAATACGGGTCCAAAAATATAACCTGTGAAACCAGCTACCATAACAAAAACGGCTGCTAAGGAAGGAATGCCTCCCAGATTGCTAGCTACTTGCATTGCTACTGGAGTCGTTAATGATTTTGGTAAGACAGTCAGAACAAGTTGTTCTGAAAATCGAAATAATTGAGTGAATAAGACGCCACTTGTCATACCTACTGTTACTCCAGCGACAATGCCTGAAAGGACAGGGATCAAGTTCGTGAAAAGCAAGTCGCGTTGTTTATATAAGGGAATCGCTAACGCTACTACTGCCGGGCCTAGCAAGGTTCCAATCCAACTACCACCTGTCATATACGTTTCGTAAGGGACATTGGCGATTACTAAAATAATGGCGAGAATGGCAGTAGAAGCAAGTACAGGATTTAGCAAAGTTTTCCGATACCGCAAATAAACGATATTCGTTAGAAAATAAGTAGCTACAGTTAAAATAGCAAAAAAAGCAGCGAGTAAGTTAAATTCCATCAATCGGAGCGCTCCTTTCGTTTGGCAACATATTGACTAACCCAGCCAGCTGCAGCCATAGTGAAAAGCGTACTAACACCGACGATGGGAATTAACAACATCCCTTTTCCCGAAAATAGCTCGCCGTATTCAATAACACCGACAGTTGCCGGGATAAAATAAAGCGGCAAAAAAGCTAATACGAAATGAGCACCGGATTCAATCCATTCTAAACGATAAACTTTCAGCATTAGCGCGGCAAAAAGCAAAATAAAACCGATAATGCTGCCAGGTAAAGGAATATTGAAGAAGCTCTGTAATAGTTCACCTATCAGGTAAAATCCAATAATGACAAAAATGTGGAGAGAGATATACATATATTTCAAAAGAGACGCCACCTTTCGGATAGAGTAAGGTAAATCCCGATTCTTTCCGTAATAAATTATTTTACAGCATTATGCTTGAAAAGCGAGAGCCGAGGAAGAGCTTTTAGGATTTGTTGAAAAATTGTTGTAAAAAATCGAACAAAAAATAAAGAATTTTAATAAAAATAATGTAATTTTGAAAATGAATATGTGATGAATAGTATTTTACCTTTTAAACAGTTAATCCCTGTGATGACGAACCAAAAGGGGTGGGAAAATAAGTAATATTTCTGATTTTTATGCATTTAAAAGTATATGTAGTATATCGGGATAACAATTGCATAATAATGAATTGATAAAATAGCAAGAAATTTTAAAAATTACCCAGTAGAATACTTGCATTTAGAATGACATATTGTATTATTACTTTATGCAATATATCGCAATCTTTTTTGAAAAGATAAATGTATTATATTGGAATAGATAAGGTGTGCGTTTTATCGTTACAATTTTAGGAGGAAATAGCAGTGGATAGTAAATTATCATTTAAGTCATATGCAGTAGTAGGAATGATGTTGTTTGCGCTGTTCTTTGGAGCAGGTAACTTAATCTTCCCTGCACAGCTAGGACAATACGCAGGAACAAATGTCTGGATTGCCATTTTTGGCTTTCTAATTACGGGTGTAGGTCTACCTTTACTTGGTATCTTAGCAATTGGTTATTCGAAAAGTAATGATCTACAGGACTTATCAAGTCGTGTGCATCCAGTTTATGGACTGGTTTTCACAGCGATGTTGTATTTAACAATTGGGCCATTTTTCGCTTTACCTAGAACCGGCGCAGTGTCTTATGAAGTCGGTATTGCACCATTTATTGGTGATGGCAATGCAACAATCGGTTTACTTATCTTCTCTCTCATCTTTTTTGGTATTTCACTTATTGTTTCATTAAATCCAACAAAAATAGTGGACAGTATCGGTAAAGTTTTGTCACCCGCTATTTTAGTAACTCTAGGTGTGTTGTTGGTCGCCGCTTTTGTAAAACCAATGGGCAATCAACAAGCACCGCAGCCAGCGTACACAGACGGGGCTTTCTTTACGGGGTTTACAGAAGGGTATAACACAATGGATGCGCTGGCTTCTCTTGTTTTCGGGATAATTGTGATTTCAGCGGTTCGTAAAATGGGTGTAACATCACCTAAAGGCGTCTTAATGGCAACCATGAAAAGTGGTGTTGTCGCGTCGGCATTATTAGCCATCGTCTATACAGGGATTGCTTATTTAGGTTCAACAAGTACGTCGACTTTAGGTGTTATGGAAACCGGTGGTCCTGTGTTGAGCGGCGCTTCAACTTATTATTTTGGAACATTTGGTGCTACTTTGCTAGCTGCCATCATCATTCTGGCATGTTTGACAACAGCTATTGGTTTAACAGTAGCCAATGCTGAATTTTTCAATAAATTAACGCCAAAAATTGGTTATAAAACATATGTGGTTATTTTCTCTGTCTTTTCATTGATTGTAACCAATGCAGGACTTGCAAATATCATTACGTATTCGATTCCGGTATTAATGTTCTTATATCCATTAGCTATCGTATTGATCATGTTAGCGTTCTTGTCGCCGTTATTTAAACATGCTCAATTGGTATATGTATCAACCATTATCGTTACTTTCTTTATTAGTATTATCGATGGATTGAAAACACTGACTTCTTCTTTAGGTGTTGAAAATCCGGCATGGCTTCAGTCAATAGTTGATTTTTACTCAGCTATATTGCCGCTTTATAGCAATGGACTTGGTTGGCTCTTACCAGCGATTATTGTCATCGCCATCACGACGATTATTGCTCGCAGTAAAAAGAATGTAAAAGTTCAAGCAGCTCAGCAAAACTCATAATTTCAGTAATAAAAGTAGGCTCGGAAAACCGGATTTGCTTCAAAAAAAGCTGTATCAAAAGCGCTAGCGCTTTTGATACAGCTTTTTATAATGGCTTATAAACTTTTCTCTGTTGAAAGTTCAGCTATTGTTCGATCCCAGTTTGTCTTCATCAGATGTGCGACTTTTTCCGGATTTTTTTCTTTTAAGGTTTGGATAATCTCTACATGTTCGTCGTAAGAGCTTTTCGTCAGCATTAATGAATGATGGAAAAATTGTCTTCTAACATGAGATTGAAGACTGCTGAGTATGCTGTATATATAAGGATTATTGGCTGCATCAACAATGATTTGGTGGAATTCTTGATCGATCTTTAAAGCTGAAAAACCATCTTGTTTTTCAATGGCTTCAAGGAATCGTTGGTTTGTTTCTTCTAATAAAGCGAATGTGTCTTGGTCGAGATTAGGGATAGCGAGTTCTGCTGATAGAGCTTGCAAAACAGCAAGAGGCGGAAGTAAGTCTTTCAAGTCACCTTTTTTAACGTTAGTGACTCGTGTAGCTTTGCCAGGGAACATTTCTACAAAACCTTGTACTTCAAGTAATTGCAATGCTTCACGGATAGGGGTTCTACTTAAGCTCAATGCTTGTGCCAAATCCGTATCGATTAGTTTTTCTTCAGGTTGTAGCGTGCCGTCTATAATCCATTGTTGCAGTTGAAGATAGGCACTTTCTTTAGCTGAGACGCGGACAGGCTTCGTGTAATTCACTGGAATAGGCATTGCGAACTCTCCTTTTCTACTGCTTTATTCCTCCTATTATACAGTATTTTAAGTTTCCGACAAAATATATTATGCAATATATCGGTATTTACCTAAAAACAGTCTGCATTTGGCTGTTTGTCGTCGTTCAAATTGGGAATAATAAAAGTATGAATAGATTAATACACTGAGGGGGAATAAGAATGCTATCAATTGTTCCAAGCAAGGACGTTGAAACTATTGCAATTGAATTTGAAGGTGCTGTAACACATGAAGATGCCATGAAAGTTGATAAAATCATTCAGGACAAATATGTGGATAAAGGACAGTTTAATATTTATGCAATTATAAGTGAAGAAAAAGGTGCTTCTTTTGAAGGGCTTGAAGAAAGTATGCGCATGCATACAGAGGCTTGGGATCACTTTCACAAGTTTGCTGTTATTAGCTCGAATCACGGAGAAGAACAATTGGTCGAGATGAAAAGGTTATTACCGAACATCGAAGTGAAATACTTTACGCTTGATGAAATGAACGATGCATGGGAATGGATTCAAGAGTAGAAAACCATTCGAAAAGAAGAGGTAATGGAACAGATCTGTTCCATTACCTCTTTTGTCTACCAGCTCATCGTTTTTTACAATAATTCTCTACAGAATCGTGTAAGGAAATTCACATGACAAGGGTGGGCATCTGTTCGGCTATCGTATACACTAATTATAAAGCAAAACGATGTTTTACAGATAGGATGAGAGACGATGAAATCGGAAATGTCTATAAAAATAAATGATAAGTTTAAAGCGGATTATGCTAAAGGCTATCCGTTGATCACAAAAGAAGCGTTAGAAAATCCAGATACGTTGAATTCGGAAGGTAGCATTCTAAAACTAGTAGATAAGCAAGGTCGATTCTTAGCAAAGGGTTACTATGGTCGTCAAAACAAAGGATACGGATGGGTTTTAACAAACAATGAAAGTGACACGATTGATCAGGGCTTTATTGAACAAAAGCTAGCGACTGCGATTTCTCGTCGCCAAGCATTTTTTAATAACCCAGAGACAACGGCTTTCCGAGTATTTAACGGAGAAGGTGATGGGTTTGGCGGATTGATCATTGATTATTACGATGGCTTTTATTTGTTGAGCTGGTATAGCGAAGGGGTATATACGTTTAAAGATCATGTGATTGATGCACTTCAAAACGTTACGAAATGCAAAGGCATTTACCAGAAAAAACGCTTTGATACAAAAGGTCAATATATTGAAGAGGACGACTTTGTTGCGGGCGAACGTGGTGAATTTCCATTGGTCGTTAAAGAGAACGGCGTAAACTTTGCCGTTTACTTGAATGATGGGGCAATGACGGGCATCTTTTTAGATCAGCGCGAAGTGCGAAATACCATTAAGCAAAAGTATGCTAAAGGAAAAACTGTACTCAATACGTTTTCCTATACGGGTGCATTTTCAGTAGCTGCGGCACTTGGTGGAGCGACGAAAACGACGAGCGTTGACTTGGCGAAAAGAAGCTCGAGCAAAACCATTGAGCAGTTTAGCGTGAATGGTATCGATTTCGAGAGCCAAGATATTTTGGTTATGGATGTCTTCAATTACTTTAAGTACGCCAAACGAAAAGAATTGAAATTCGATTTAGTTGTTTTGGATCCTCCAAGCTTTGCACGCTCGAAAAAATACACGTTTAGCACATCAAAAGACTACACAAACTTGATGAAAGAAGCGATTGCCATTACAGAAAAAAATGGCGTCATTGTAGCTTCAACAAATAGTGCTTCTTTCGGAATGAAAAAGTTTAAAGGGTTTATTGATAAAGCTTTTAAAGAAATTGGAGGAAAGTACAGCATCGTTGAAGAATTTACATTGCCAAGTGATTTTCGTGTGCAAAAAGAATTTAAAGAAGGGGATTATTTGAAAGTGCTTTTTGTGAAATTGGGTTAATTCGAAATAAAAACGACTAGTTTGTGACGAAATGTTTTGTGTGCTTATAAAAACAATCGAATCGCCTTCCCAATCTCTGTACAGTGTTCGTTATGACTTCTATAATTGATAGCAGATTGAGAGGGATAATTGATGTTTAAAGACCCATTACGTACGTTTCGTTTTATGGGACTTCTTGAAGGAAGTTCATTGTTAATCTTACTTTTCTTAGCAATGCCGCTAAAATACTTTTTTGACTTTCCAGAAGCAGTTAGTGTAATTGGACCGATTCACGGTGCTTTGTTTAGTCTTTATATTTTAATCACAATTTATATGACATTTGTCTTTAAATGGCCATTTCGTTTCTCAGTAGGAGCTGTTGTTTCTGCGTTCTTACCATTTGGAAACTTCGTTTTAGATAAACGTCTCGAACAATGGCAACAGGTTAACACTTCTGCTGCATGACCTAACACTTGTGGAATTTTCTGCAAGTGTTTTTTTTATGGAACCATAAGGAATTTAATTATAATGAAGTTATAAAAAGAATAAATCTGTATTGAAAAGTATATAGATATAATGAACAGGAGTTTTTAACATGAAAAACAAAGAAGTCGGTTTGAAACCGTTTTTGTCCTTATTATTAACATTAAAGATTCCGAAATGGGCACTAGCTATTGGGTTAGTTGCAAGTTTGATCACGACGCTTGTTGGCTTGGTCGTTCCATTGCTGACGAAAAACTTAGTTGACGGGTTTTCATTAGAATCTTTAAGTGTGCCGTTAATGGTGGGAATTGCTGTGGCTTTTATTGTACAAGCTGTAATTAATGGTGTTTCGATTTACTTACTCAGCATGGTAGGTCAGCGTGTCGTTGCAGGGTTAAGAGAACGAATGTGGGCTATGTTAATCCGATTACGTGTTGGCTATTTTGATCAACATTCGAGTGGAGAAACAGTAAGCCGTGTTGTAAATGACACGGGGATTGTACGGAATTTGATTACGGATCATTTTCCATCGTTTATTACCGGGATTATCTCGATAATTGGTGCAGTGATCATTTTAGTTGTTTTGGATTGGAAGATGACGCTCTTCATGATGATTTCTGTTCCGTTGACGATGGCGGTTATGTTTCCTTTAGGACGCAAAATGGCGAAAATTTCTCGGAATTTACAAGATGAGACGGCTCATTTTACAGGTCACGTTCAGCAAACCTTAGGTGAAATTCGATTAATGAAATCTTCGACAGCAGAAGATACAGAAGAAGCTAGAGGCGTAGAAGGCATTGGTAAACTATTTAAGCTGGGTATGAAAGAAGCAAAAATTTATGCGTTGATTGCACCGCTCATGTACTTAGTCGTTATGGTGGTTATCGTGTCGATTATTGGCTATGGCGGAATTCGTGTTGCGAACGGTGAAATGTCAACGGGATCGCTCGTTGCTTTTCTATTGTATTTATTTCAAATCATCGTTCCAATGGCAACATTTGCACGGTTTTTTACAGAACTGCAAAAAGCCAAAGGAGCAACAGAACGCATTATTGGCATTTTAGAATTGCCACTTGAAGAGCAGACGAAACAAGCAGCCATAGACATTTCAGGAAAAACATTACGTGTAGAAAATCTGAGCTTTTCGTATGATCAAGGAGAGCCTGTACTACAAGACGTATCGTTTAAAGCAAAGCCTGGTGAAATGATCGCTTTTGCAGGGCCAAGCGGAGGCGGGAAAACGACCGTTTTTGGTTTACTTGAGCGGTTTTATGAACCAACATCAGGAACGATTTGGATTGGTGAGATTCCGATTCAAGACATTTCTATCGCTTCTTGGAGAGATCAAATCGGCTATGTGTCACAAGAAAGTGCCATGATGGGTGGAACAGTTCGAGAAAACTTAACGTATGGTTTGTCAAAAACTGAGACGATTCAAACGGAAGAACTATGGCGTGTTGCGCGTATGGCATATGCCGAAGAGTTTATTCGTGAATTTCCAGATGGGCTAGATACAGAAGTTGGAGAACGTGGGGTTAAGTTATCAGGTGGACAGCGCCAACGAATTGCTATTGCGCGTGCTTTTTTACGAGACCCTAAAATTTTGATGATGGACGAAGCGACTGCGAGTTTAGACAGTCAGTCAGAAGGCATTGTGCAACAAGCATTAAGTCGCTTGATGGAAGGGCGTACTACTTTAGTGATTGCGCACCGCTTATCGACAATTGTAGATGCAGACAAAATAGTCTTTATTGAAAAAGGACGGGTTACCGGAATCGGTACGCACCAAGAATTGATCGCCACGCATTCACTTTACCGGGATTTTGCAGCACAGCAATTAACTTGACCTTGACGCAACGTCAAGGTGTAAGCTGTGTTTATCAGGGGGTGGAGAAATGGAGTACACCGTGAAAAAACTCGCGAATCTATCTGGAATCAGTACGAGAACATTGCGTTATTACGATGAACTTGAGTTGTTAAAGCCAGCTCGGAAAAATTCCTCGGGCTACCGACTATATGGCGAGTCAGAAGTCGATAAGCTGCAGCAAATTTTGTTTTACCGTGAACTGGGACTTGAGCTCGAACAAATCAAACACATCGTCAATGATCCTAAATTCGACAGCGCACATGCTTTAGTAGAACACCGAGAAAAGCTTCTCGATAAGCGAATGCAACTAGACCTCTTGATTACTAATGTGGAAAATACCATTTCCGCAAAAAAGGGAGTGAGCATCATGGCAGACAACGAGAAATTCCAAGGCTTTAAGCAAAAGCTAGTAGACGATAACGAAAAGCAATATGGCAATGAAACCCGCGGTAAGTATGGAGACGAGTTAGTCGATCGATCCAATGCGAAAATGTTAAATCTCAGCGAGGAAGACTACCAGGAGTTTATGCGTCTCGAGCAAGAAATTTTGAGTAGTTTGGTTGAGGCGATGAAAACCGGTGATCCAACGAGTGAGGCCGCGCAAAAAACGGTGGATTTGCATCGTCAATGGTTGAGTTTTACATGGCCAACTTATAGTAAGGAAGCGCACCGAGGCTTAGCGGAAATGTATGTAGCAGACGAGCGGTTTGCTGCGTATTATGACAAAGTCCAACTAGGTGCTTCTCAATTTTTACGAGATGCGATTAGGGTGTATACGTCGTAGAATGAGCTTTTTTAGCAGGTAGTCCGTTGTTTCGGGCTGCCTGTTTTTTTGTGGAAATTTGTACTGTGCGCGCGTAAACTTTTTTTACCGCGCATAAATTCTGTGGAGCGCGCGTATATTTCGTCAAGTGAGCATAAATTTTCTGGAACGCGCATAAATTTCGACCAACGCGCGTAAGCCTAAAATTCTACAGAAAATAGTACGGGAGGCGTCTGTTTTTCATGTTTACAAACCTTTAACAAATGTTTACACGCATGTCACAGCAACTTCATAAACACTTGTTATACTAAAGCCAATTAAGCAACTGCCAACGATTCGTTTTAGTCGAAAAGGAGAGGTTTGCATGAACGGAAAGAATAAGAAATCGCCAATTGTAAAGGTCATGTCGTTCAATATAGCTCATGGATTAGGGATGAATGGGAAAGTCGATTTAGAGAAAACAGCACAAGTGATTGAAGATTCGTGTGCAACCATCGTCGCCTTGCAAGAAGTCGATCGTCATTTTTCAATCCGTAGTTCGTTTGTTGACCAAGTGGGCTGGCTCAGTGAAAGACTAGGTATGTATGCAGCATATGGAGCCAATATGGATGTTGCACCTCTTGATTCTGAACGTCCGAATCAGCAATACGGCAATGTGATTTTGAGCAAATATCCAATCAAGTACAGCGAAAATCATTTGTTAACACAGGTGCATTGTCCGTTCGGCAATAATGAACAACGAGGCATATTGGAAACGGTCATCGAAGTGGACGGCAGTTATGTAAGTATCTTTAATACGCATTTGGCGCTCAAAGATGAAGAATTAGAAGTGAGCATCGATGAAATTTTAGCCATTACTGGGAAAAGCCATTTCCCGCGTATTCTAACAGGTGACTTTAATGCGCCTCCTTCAAATAGATATGTCCAAAAGCTCAACCCACATTTTCGAGATGCTTTTCTTAAAATGAAAAGAGGGGATGCCTACACGTATCCTGCTCCTTATGTAAATAAAGAAACGGGTGAAGTTTACCGACCTGCTACGCGTATTGATTATATTTTTGCTGATTATCATTTAGATGTCGTACAAGCGGCGATTATCGAAACGGCGGTTTCTGACCATTTGCCGATAGCGGTTGATATGATCTTATCGGATGTTAAAGCGCCCGATAAAGTTCATGCTCGCAAAGCGCGTGTAACTATATAGGTTTATTCAAATAACTAAAAAACCGGAAGCTCTATAGGAGAGCTTCCGGTTTTTGAACTATCGAAAAAGTCCTGAATAATTGTATTTTCCGAAGCTTATCGCTCGCTTTCCGTGGGGCGGGAATCGAGCGAACGCTTCTACAAATACGCAGATAGTTTTCTTTTTTCGTAGTAAAAGTTCATATTTTTTGTGAAATATAGTAGGAGATTAACTTATTCGACAATCTGAATCGGAAGCTCTATAGGAGAGCTTCCGGTTTTTGATATCCATACAGTTTTGGGTCTTCTTGTTGGCGTCTGCACAACTTTACGAGTAAATAAACAATAGGTGTGTCGGCAACTGCAACAATCCATTTAAAGATGTACTGCGTTAAAATCATGCCTAGCAATACACTTGTTGGCATCGTACCGTAAAAGGCGATGGTGATAAAAAGACTCGTATCGACCAATTGGCTTGCCATTGTTGAAGCGTTATTGCGTAACCATAATCGAGAGTTGCCATGTTTATTTTTCAGTTTGTGAAAAATACTGACATCAAGGTTTTGGCTAATAAAATAAGAAATGAGGCTAGCTAAAGTTACTCGGAAACCTGCTGAGAAGATGGTTTCAAATGACTCTTGATTTGCGAAAAAAGGTGCAGCGGGCAAATGAATCGCAAAGAAAATAAAAGCCAATGCGCAAAGTTGTGTGACAAAGCCAGCGGTAACGGTTTGACGCGCGGCTTTTTTGCCGTACACTTCTGCAATTGTATCTGTTATCGGGAACGTGAAGACATAAACGATAACAGCGGCCGGTAACACAGCCCATTCACCAATGCTAAATAATTTGACTGCTAAAATATTTGAAAGGATTAAGAGACCGACAAATGCGCCGTTTAAGTAAAGTAACATGTGCGGGCTCCTTTAGCGATTAGTAATCGTTTCAGGATTTAAATCATGATTCATCATCCGGTACGATGCCATTTCTTCGTATTTTGTTCCGGGCTTGCCGTAATTTGTGTAAGGGTCAATTGAAAGACCACCGCGTGGCGTGAATTTCCCCCATACTTCAATATAACGAGGATCCATCAATTTGATTAAATCGTTCATGATGATATTGACGACATCTTCATGAAAATCGCCGTGGTTACGGAAGCTGAATAAATAAAGCTTAAGTGATTTACTTTCTACTAATGTTTTATCAGGGATAAAGCTTAAGTAGATGGTCGCAAAATCAGGTTGCCCAGTTTGGGGACACAGTGAAGTAAATTCAGGGCAATTAAATTTCACAAAATAATCGCGAGTGTGTAGATTATCAATGGGCTCTAACACGCCTGGATCGTATTCAAATTTATACTTTGTGTTTTGGTTGCCGAGCAATGATAAATGATCTAATGTATCTTCGTTTCTTCCTGCCATAAAAAACGGCCTCCTTTTAGATGAGCGACTGGGAAGAGGACTATAAAAAAACGGACAAAAGAAAAAGCCAAATCGCATGTGGATTTGGCTGAGTTTCGACAATCCATAGTTTTTTATAGAGGGTGAAATGCTATGAACCTCTCCCGTTGCCGGGTTATTAATTTTTTTACTAATTTATCTTATAAGACATCCTATTCGTTGTCAATCAGTCAAATTTGTTAAAATAACAGCATGAATATAAGGAGCTGATAGCATGAGTCACGATCACGATCATTTTGAAATCACGCGGAACAATAATAGAAAAGCATTAACAATCGCGCTTGGCATAACAGCTGGAATTATGTTCCTAGAATTTTTTGGTGGAATTTTCACGAACAGCCTTGCTTTGATCGCAGATAGCGGTCATATGCTGTCGGATACGGTATCGCTCGTACTCAGCTTGTCCGCAATTTGGTTTGCTGGAAAAGCAGTGTCTACTCAAAAAACGTACGGTTATTACCGCTTTGAAATCCTCACTGCTTTTTTTAACGGCATTACTTTATTTATTATGGCAGGTTTTATTATTTATGAAGCTATCCAGCGATTATATGAACCTTCGGAAGTTCAGGGAGGCTGGATGCTCGTTATTGCAGCAATAGGTCTCATCGCCAATGTATTGAGCGCTTGGGTGTTGAATCGGGGAGCGGATGTTCATGGTAACTTGAACATGAAAAGTGCTTATATGCATATTATTGGTGATGCGTTAGGTTCAGTCGGAGCCATAGTAGCCGGACTATTAATCCTGCTATTTGACTGGACGATCGCCGATCCGATTATTTCTGTCGTAGTTGCTTTGTTGATTTTGCGAAGTGCATGGAGTATTCTCCAAAACAGTTTGCACATTTTGATGGAAGGAACACCGAGAGATCTTGATTTAGAAGAAATAACAACCCATCTCCTCAAAATTGATGGGGTGGTGGATGTTCATGACCTGCACATTTGGACCATTACGTCCGGCTTGGATCAATTTACGTGTCATATTGATATAGATGAGAACGTCAACGAACAACAAGTTTTGCAACAGGCAATAAAATTGGTACATGAGATTTGTGACATAGAACATGCCACGATACAAATTGAAAAACCAGGCACTGACCACGCTTCATTAAAGGTGTAAAGTTGTCATAAAGAAGACTTTTATACAAAGAAAAGTACGCGGTTTTGGCTTATTTGAGAAATGATGGAACCTCTATTTTTTCATGGTAAACTAAAGCTAAAAGCAACGCAGAAAGGAGCGACAAGGATGGCAGAAAACGATGGGCATGGATTGCAGGAGCAATCCGTTGAATGGGTAAAAGCACAATTTGACGAACCAGTAGAAGTTAAGAACGTTAAGCCGCTGACAGGTGCAACTTCCTCAACGCTGTATGAATTAGTTGTTAGTAAGGAAAGTTTAGAGTGTTCTTATGTATTACGACTTTTTCACAAAGCAGATTGGTTGGCAAAAGAACCTGATTTGGCAAAGCATGAAGCAACTAGCCTTCAATACGCAGAAAAAATGGGTCTACCTACTCCACATTTAATAGCTTATGACGAAACTGGAGAAAAAAGTGGGATTCCTTCTGTATTGATGTCTAAAATGCCTGGGTCTGTCGTTCTTCAACCTTCGAATGATGAAATCTGGTTAGACCAATTAGCTGCTGCTTTAGCTATGCTGCATCAAAAAGATGCAACCGAATTTCCTTATGAATACTCTCCTTATAATGATGCGTTTCTTTTAGAAAAACCGACATGGTCTAAAGTTCAAAATGATTGGATGCGTGCTTTTTACATCGTTTCTGGTAGCCGCGCAGTATCCCGAGAATGTTTAATCCACCGCGATTTTCATCCGGCTAATGTGCTATGGGAAAATCGACAAGTGAGCGCCATCGTCGATTGGGTAAATGCTTGTCGAGGACCAGCGGGAATTGATGTAGGACATTGTCGCGTTAACTTGGCACAAATGTACGGTATTTCTGTGGCCAATGATTTTTTAGCGGCTTACGAACGTTATGCAGGCAGTAACTTTACGTATGATCCTTATTGGGATCTTGTCTCGTTGACAGATATTTTAGATGGATCGCCTACTGTTTACCCCGGATGGAAAGCTTTCGGGATGAAAGGTTTATCTAATGAGTTAGTACGCCACCGATTAGATGATTATTTATTGAGTTTACTAGACCGATTTGATGATTTTTAAGTCGTTCTCTAAAGGTGTTCATTAAAATTCTAGGTTTGATTTCTCCAATAAAGGCAATATACAACAATAAGTGAGTTTTTGAGGAGGAAATCAAATGACAGATGGTCAATTAGATCAATTAAAAAAACAATTAGAAGAACAAGCGGCATCTTTAGAAGAACGCGTTGAACAAACAGAAGAATATGAGTCAACAGAGCTTTCAAATTATGACAATCATCCAGGTGATAATGCAACAGAGCTATATGACCAAGAGCGTGATTTAGCGATGGCGCAGTTTAAAGAAGGCGAACTGGAAAAAACAAAAGCAGCACTGGCTGCAATTGAAGACGGTACTTACGGAAAATGTGCAGTTTGCGGTAAGGATATTCCGTTCGAGCGCTTAGAGGCATTGCCAACAGCGCTTACGTGCATCGATCACGCAGACCAAGAGCCTGATTTGGAAAGCCGCCCATCGGAAGAGGATGTACTGCAAGCCTCTACAAAACAGCCCGTTGAAAAAGAAGACGGTGCTATACGAGATTACGAAGATAGCTTTGAAGATGTTGAAGATTTCGGCTCATCAGATACGCCGCAAGATCAGCCAAATGAAGACCCACAGAAATTTTTCAAAGACGAAAAGTAATAGCAATCCCCTCCTGCCTATAGGTATGGAGGGGTTTTAGATAATGTTCGTATTTCCCGGGAAATACGAACGGAGGAGAGTGCTAATGGATACGTTAGAAAAAGAAATTTATGTCTTAGAATGCAGTCATTTAAAGCCGGATGTTCGGGTGTCAGCCCAAAAACTTGCTAAAGTGTTGGATGATGAATTTTTTGAATTTGGTAGTTCTGGTGGCGTCATCAAACGTTCAAATTATAATGGCGATCATGCGTTAAATCCAGACCCAATGGAGATTAAGTTCTTTACTATGCATCCATTAGGGCCGGAAGCTGTGTTGACGACTTATCAAGTACATAATCATAAAACAGGAAGGCTGACGAATCGGAGTTCAGTGTGGAAGAAAAGGCAAAATGGATGGAAGTTGTTTTTTCATCAAGGAACCGTTTCAAACAGCGAGGTGTTTGAATAAGCGGTGAATAGGCTATTCACATAACAGTACTATTTATTGGTGAAGGAGGAAACGATATGGAACATGCCATCGTATTATTTGATGGAGATTGCAATTTTTGTGATTCGAGCGTTCAATTTATCATAAACCATGATTCGGCGGGTTATTATCAATTTGCATCACTGCAAAGTGAAATTGGCCAAGAACTCTCTAAAAAGCACAATGTACCGGATGATGTAGACAGCTTAGTATTGATAGAAGATGGTCAAGCCTATGTAAAATCTGAAGGTGCCTTAATGATTTCACACCATTTAACAGGTCTTTGGAAATTAGCGCATTATTTGAAGCCTTTTCCTCGTGCACTGCGAGACGGGGCATATGATGTCATCGCTAAAAACCGTTATAAAGTGTTTGGGAAATTAGACAGTTGCATGTTGCCACCGCCCCACATACGCAAACGATTTTTAGATAAGTAAATGCAAAAACCCGAATCTGGAAGTGCACCAGTTCGGGTTTTTTTGTAACTATTTTAAAACTAATAAAAGTTAGATAGTCGCCAATACTTATTGGCGGTTGGCCCAGCCATAAAAGTAAGACCTTCACTTTCAGATTGATGAATTTCTGTCCATTGATGATCTTCCCCGTACTTTAAATAAACTTCATGATTTGGTGATTGATCATGCATGCCCATAATAGTGTAGGTGCCATCACGGTAAAAATCAGCCGAAAGATTATAGTCGATATTCGGTGAAGTGGTGAGTGGATTTCCTACGCAATGTGTTAGCGCGACAGAAATTTTCTGGTCGGACTCGACAGTTTTTGTTAACTCAATTTTTTCCGCTGAAGCAACGTCTGATTTGCTGAATTTTTTAAGCCAATTGTAACCAATCGTCGGACCCACTTGTTTGTCCCAAGATAGTGGGGGCTCGTTGTCATTAAACGACACTGTGAAATTCACATGAGTTCGGTACTCGAGTGAATCGGGGTCAAATGCTCGATCATCGCCTTTGAAATAATGAAAAGGAGAGAGCAGGTTTGGATTTTTCAACAAAGTATCCGGTAAAAAAGTATTATAGCGGAAATGCCATACAGGTTGAATCTCTTTTGTATTTTGATCAGCTAAAAGTGAGTGCAAAGGAGCTAGTTTTTGTGTAATCCAAAAATCTTCCATTGCTGCTTTTTCTTTAGAAGAGTTATGTTGCAATGCACCAAAAAGCTTATGCAACGACAAGTTTTGTTTGCTAAACTTTCTGCCTGCCCGTGAAACGGGACGTTTGCCACGAATCCAGTACGTGCATGGTTGCTCGTTTGGAACTCCGTAATCTGTATACTGATTTTTTTCAACGGACTCAATAAATTGACCATTGCGGTAAATATCAAATGCAGTAATGCCTTCAATTTTCCCCCATGCTAAAGAGATCCGACTATCGGAAACAATTGTCGTCAAAACGATTTCTGCTAAAAGGTTTTCACTATTTGTTTTCCTATTTTCTGTACCGGTTTGCAACTTAATTTTATCTGTCCAATTGCCTGAAGAATCCAGACGTTCAAGGGTATACGTGTATAACTCACCTTCATCAACTTCTTCATCTTTAAGAAGGTTTTGGGTGCCAGTATAAATAATTTGCTCGTCTCGTTTGACTCGGCAAACGTCTTCTGTAGCTGTCCATGTAAAGGAAATCATTGAATTGGATTGCTCCAAAAGAAGTATATCTAACACAGTCATTTCCACACCTCCCGTTTCTACTGTTAGAGATATACCCTTTTGCACAGAAAAATGAACATCCTTTTGCAAGATTAATAAATCGTGAGAAATTTAAAAAAGCTCTTTTCAAAGCTGACAATTAGGAAGTTAGAAATTTAACTGTATAATTAAAATAGTGAAAAAGAGAGTAGATAAAAGTGGAGGAATAGTAGTGGAAAATACGCATCAAATAAAACGTTTTGCTGATTTTGATGAAGCAGCTGCCTATATATTAGAATTGCTAGGAAAACATATTGATATTAGTACTTTGTTTATTGCTAAAAACGATGGAAAGACAAACAATATCATTAAGGCACGTAATACGAAAGCAAAGCTAGTAGAAGAAGGAAGTGCCATGCCTCTTCCTCAGTCCTACTGCAGTTTGAGTCTTAACCACGGTCCTAAACCTTTAGTGATCGAGGATTTATCCCGAAATGAGCTAACACAATCTATGGAGATTACTAAAAGTTTTGGCCAAGGAACGTTCGTTGGCGTACCGGTTTATTATAGTGATAATACGATTTATGGAACAATTTGTGGACTGGATGATCAGTTCTATAAGCTTACAGAAGAAGATCTGTCCACTTTTGAAACAATGTCGACATTATTAACTTACGTACTTGAGCTCGAAAAAGCAAATCAACAAATACAAACATTGACTGCTCCTATTGTTCCTGTTGCTAAGGGGATAGCTATCGTTCCTGTGATTGGCGATATTACAGCTTCTCGCGCACAAATGATTATCAAGCATGTACTTGAAAAATGTAGCGCTGAAACAATGGATCATTTGATTATTGATCTCTCTGGGGTTTTAGAAATCAATGCGGTAGTCGCAGAATATTTATTAAAACTAGTAAATATTTTAAAAGTGGTTGGTGTTACACCGGCAATTACAGGAATTCAACCTCTTATGGCCATAAAAGTTCCTCATTTTGCAGCTGAATTGAAAGACGTAATGATCGAAGTTAATGTAGAGGTAGCTTTAAAAAAGCTAGGGCTTATATTAGTAACAGAAGACATAAAAAAACCAGACTTTCGTTGAGAAAGTCTGGTTTTTTGTCAAATGTATAAAACGATTCAACCTTTTACTCTACTAGCTTTCTTTATCAAAAAAAACATGTTTGAGTTCCCAAGAGTCACCAATCTCCAACACACCAAACGAAAATTGTGCTTGTCGTCTTTTATCAGTGGGCGATCCTGGATTGAATAATGTGACACCGTCAACTTTTTTCATGACGGGTGTATGAGAATGTCCGAAGACAATAATATCAACATTATCACTAGCAAATGTATCATACGCATGTTGTTCAGTAGGTTTTTGGTTACTATCCCCATGAACAACACCAATTTTCAACTCACCAAATGTTAAAATCTTTGTACGTCCAAACTTATCTAGTATATCCCATGGATCAACGTTGCCAGTAACACCGTCGATTTCCGCATATGCAGCAAGTTCGTGATAAACGTCCATTGTTTGCCAATCCCCCGCATGGATAATGAAATCTGCTTTTTCACATGCTTCTATTAATTGTTTCGGCAGTTTTTTGGCGCGGAATGGAATGTGAGTATCTGAAACAATAACAATGTTCTTCATCTAAACGCCTCCAGTCTCTTTCTTTCACTTTACCAAATAAAATCCTCAAGGTCGAAATCTAACTCTAGTTTTTCGTCAGCAGTATAAAAGAGCTTAAGCCTGCAGTCTTGTGTGTGAAAAGACCTGTTATTTAGAAAAATAAAAACCGTATTTTTTGCAAAATATCAATAAAATATTGAAATCAGCTATTTTTCTGCAAGTTAAAAGTAGTTATGAAGGATTGAATTCATATAGTTCCAATTATATACTAGGAATAAGAATCTTTGGTTGATTCTTGGAAAAGAAGGGAGAGAGAGCATGAAGAAGTTTAAAGTTTTGTTATTTGCCTTATTTACTATTTTATTCTTAGGTTTTTCTCAAACCTCTGCTGAAGCACATTCTCCAAATTTGCATGTAGGTGTTTCTGGGGAAGATGTAAAAGAGCTTCAACTTAAATTGAAAAAACTAGGTTATTTCAATACAACTGCTACAGGCTATTATGGTCCCATCACGGAAAAAGCAGTTATCCAGTTTCAACGTGATTTTAATGTAGTGGATACAGGTTTTACCGGTCCATTAACACGTGGGAGACTTGCAGAAGTTGATATGATGGCTCATGTTGTCAATGGAGAAGCGCGAGGAGAAAGCTATACAGGACAAGTAGCAGTAGCGGCTGTCATTTTGAACCGTATCGAATCGTCTAAATTTCCAAACAGTACATACAATGTTATTTTTCAGCGTAATGCATTTACTGCAGTAAATGACGGACAATACAATTACGAGCCGAATGCTTCGGCTTATCAAGCTGTAAAAGCTGCTTTTAAAGGGTCAGACCCTTCTCTTGGAGCGACTTATTACTACAATCCAAGAGGCGTTACAGATACTTGGATTTTCTCACGTACAACAATTACAAAAATCGGCAAACATGTATTTGCAAAATAACTTCTTGAATCGTCCTGTTTTTAAAGGACGATTCTTTTAATACGTGAATAGTAGTAAGGAATAAGGTTATACTGAAACAGAATAAGGAAAGGTGGAATAATAATGACTGAAAATAATGCGCAGCAATTGCCGCCAAAAACATGTAGTATCGAAAGACTAGTAACGAATAAACAAGACGTGGAGAAAGTGTTACTCGGTAAGAAAGTAGCGACACGTCGAAATGGACGTTATGCAGATGTTGGAGAAATTATGGTACTTGAAGATAAAAAATTCATAGTAGATCGGGTGTACCAACAAACACTTGGGGAGTTAACGGATGAAATCGTAGCAGGAGAAGGTTATGCGACGGTTGAGGAATACAAACAAGCGATCTTGTCTACTCACGCGGGTATGCCTTGGTTGCCACAGATGACTGTTTGGGTTCACGAATTTCATTTAATGGAACAGTAAATACAAGATGTACACAATCATTTTGTTTGCTCATATCCTAAGTGCGGTTTTATCGATTGGACCGTTCTTTGTGCTCCTTCCTTTAGTCAAGCGAATGGAGACTGCCTCCGGCGATGTTCTTCTGTCACATATCATTACGTTTAAATCGGCAACACGTCTTGTCAAACATGCAGGTCATGTATTAGTGACAACAGGTGCTTTGTTGATTTGGCAAGGCCCATGGGGATGGGGAACTTCGTGGATAGTAGGCACTATAGGAGTCATGGTGGGATCTGTGTTTTTCTTAGCACGTGCATTTACCCCGACTCTTCGGAAATTTAATGATGAAAAATTTGACCATTTATCATTGGTTAAAAAGTTAAATCGTTCTTTATGGATTTATATCTTTTTATTATTGCTGATGATGTGGTTTATGGTAGATAAGCCAATGTTGTGGTAATAAATCGGACGGCTCTATAGAGTCGTCTTTTTTGTGTTAAAGAAAAGCTATCAACGCTCTTAGAGTTGACAAATGTCTCTGGATTTAATACGATGGGCACAACCTTTTTGTACGGATTACGGTAGCAGGTGTCGGGAGCGATGCCGCCGAATTCTAGTTGAGAAGAGCATAGCAGAGCTAAATCGATGAATAAGAAAAGTAGCGCAGGTGTACCTCTCAAAGAGAGCCAGTGGCAGGTGGAAACTGGTGGGGTATCTGAGTGAATGGGCTTATGAGTGATTCTTTGAACCGCAAGTAGAAGAATCCGTTCCCCCACGTTATCAGGGATAGAGTAAAAGCTGTAATAGCTTTAACATGAGGTGGTACCACGGTCAATCCGTCCTCTGTAAGGAACATGTCTGTTTCTTGCAGGGGACTTTTTTGTTTTTTAATAGGTGCGGAAAAATACGGTATTCGTAGCATTTTTCAGAAATGGAGATGAGTTGAGATGAGTAAAAAGATGAAGACGAGAAAAATTGATGGAGATTCGTTAACACCCATCGCGGTGTTTAATCGATTAGCAGGAGAGCGCAAATTTCTACTTGAAAGTTCATTAAAGACTAGTATGACAGGTCGTTATTCTTTTATTGGCGCGAACCCAACGGCCGGTTATATCGGCCATGGCCATCAATTGCGAGAAATAGATTTCCGGACCGGTACGGAAACCATACATGAAGGAAAACCGTTAGAACTCATCAAGAAGTTAATGCCGCGGTATGATGCAGAAGTAGAGGGACTTCCCTTTACGGGTGGAGCTCTTGGCTATATTGGGTATGATGCGATTCAGGTTTACGAACCAATTAAAGCACCAAAAGTAGATAGTCTTCAAATGCCGGATATTCATCTGCAAATTTACGAAACAATTGTCGTATTTGATCATGTAAAAAATGATGTCACCATTTTGTCGTTTGAAGACAAATTAGATGAAATTGAACAGCAATTAGCAATTCCTGAAAAGTCAGCGGTAACCGATCAACAATCACTCCAATTCCATTCCAAAACAAGTGATGCCTTTTTCCGCAACCAAGTAGAGCAAGCAAAAGACCACATCCGTAAAGGTGATGTGTTCCAATTGGTCTTGTCTCAGCGTTTATCTGCTAGTTATAAAGGAGACGCATTTACTCTGTACCGTAAATTGCGCAAGCAAAACCCATCGCCTTACCAATTTTTCATTGATTTTGATGGCTACGCAGTTGTCGGAGCTTCGCCAGAGAGTCTTTTGACGATACGTGATAATCATATGATAACCAATCCAATAGCTGGTACTCGTAAACGTGGAAAAACAGATAGTGAAGACAACCGTTTGGCAGAAGAACTAGCTGGCGATGAAAAAGAACAAGCGGAACATAAAATGCTTGTCGATCTTAGTCGTAACGATGTGGGGCGAGTTGCACAAATTGGAACAGTAGAAGTGCCAAAGTATATGGTCATTGAGAAGTATCAACATGTCATGCACCTGGTGTCAGAAGTAACAGGAGAGCTCAATCAAAAAATGCATCCATTAGATGCGTTGGTATCGTGCTTACCTGCTGGAACGGTTTCGGGGGCACCTAAAGTTCGCGCCATGCAATTGATCCAAGAGTTTGAAGAAGAACGAAGAGGCGTATATGGGGGAGCCATTGGTTATTTAGGCTTTAATGGCAATCTTGACGTTGCACTAGCTATCCGGACTTTTGTTGTTAAAGATGATATGGTTCATGTTCAAGCAGGAGCGGGTATCGTGTTTGATTCGGACCCGCAAGCAGAATACGAAGAAACGCTTCATAAAGCACGTTCGCTTACGGAGGTGTTCGGATGATTTTACTAATCGATCATTATGACTCATTTACGTATAATATTTATCAAGCTATCGCGGCAATGGACGTCGAAGTCGAAGTGGTGCGTTACGGTGTTTTAACACTCGAAGAAATTAAAGAAAAAAACCCGCAAGCAATTATTCTTTCACCTGGACCTGGTCATCCAAGAGAGCTGCCAGAATCGATCGCGTTGATTCAACAGCTGCATAAATCTGTTCCAATTTTGGGTATTTGTCTGGGCCAACAATTAATTGGAGAAGCATTTGGTGGGAATATTGTTGAAGCGCCGTTTATTCGCCATGGCAAAGTATCAGATGTAACACATAGTCAGCAGGGGCTGTTTAAACACATGCCGTTGCCGTTGCCGGTCATGCGCTATCACTCATTGGTGTTAGAACCTGAAACATTAGCTGATTGTTTAGAAGTACAATCACGAGCACTTGATGACGATACGATTATGGCAGTGAAGCATAAAGAGTATCCAGTTTATGGTATCCAATTTCATCCGGAGTCGATCGGTACGCCAGATGGAGTCGAGTTAATGAGAGAATTTGTTGTACAAAGTTGTCAAGAAGCGACGAATCAGCGATAGAACATAAATATCCCTCAAGCCAAATAGGCTTGAGGGGTATTTTTTAAGATCGAATTAATGGCATTGTACAGCAACGAAAAGCGCCGCCCGATTTAATGATTTCAGAATAATCGACTTCGATAACGTTAAAACCGCGAGCGATCAAATGCTTATTCACTTGCACATTTTGTGGTTGGCTAAATACTTTTCGATCGCCAATCGACAACACATTTGTACCTAGTGCAAACTGTTCTTTCTCGTTAACGCGTATTAACGTATAGCGTTCGGCAAGCAGGCGAATCGTAGCTGCATCGAGTGCTTCAGGGAAAATTAAAGCCTCAGTTGGAGATAAAATATTGAACACACAATCTAAGTGTAAGTATTTTTCATTAAAAGAAACAGGGATGACTTCGAAATTAGGTAATTCAAGCTGCAAATCACGGATTGCTTGCTTAGAAGTCCGGCTACTGATTCCAACAAAGACGGTGTCGCGATCGATGATAACGTCGCCACCTTCAATGCGATGACCGGCTAGTCGCTTGAAACTGACGTGATGTGCTTCCATCCACTTCTGAAGTTCTTGTTCTTCGCCTTGTCGAACATCAGAAGCCATTTCACTAATGAATACCGTGTCACCGATGGTAAATCCAATGTCGCGTGTGAAAACTTGTTCTGGGTAATTTTCTGAAGGCTCGATTAAATCTGTCTGAACACCGTGAGAGATTAACGCCTGAACAAATTTATTGTGTTGATCAAGTGCTTTGTCGACATCAATATTTTCATCTTTGTATCTTTTTTGAACGTCATTGATGACGTCTTTGATCTCCATAAAGCGTGGAGGACATAACAAAACCCGTCGAAGCGGATCGTATTCACTTTGGCTATGAGCAGATAAACTTTCTTTTATTATTGAAGACATATGATTTCCTCCAAAGAACATAGTTGGTACTTCACTATTCCTTTTGATTGGAGAATTAAAACATTTTAAGTAACGCGACTAAATTTATTTTAAATAATAACAGGGCAATAAAAAAAGAAAGCCCGCGGGCTTTCTTTTTTTATTATTCTTGATCTTTATAAAACACTTTATCTACATTGTAGAGTGCTTTTTCTGCGTTGATCAAATACGTTTCGTAAATTTCTCGTTCCATTGGATCTTCAACAAAAGAAACCGTAATGCGGTAAACTTCGTCGCGGTGGTTTTTCAATGGTGATACCGAATCTTCGAAATGCTTTTTCACACGTTGGCGTAGCTTGCGGGCTTTTCCGACAAACAATAGCTCACCGCTATGGTTAAAGAATTGGATGATGCCGCCTTTATCGCGTGGAATATCGTGCAAATCGATAAAGCCGAATAATGGTTTGATGACAGCTTCGTCACCTGTAATTTCTTGTTTGCGCTGTGTAATCGTCACATCAGCTTTTGGTGGTTGAATATTAATCATGCTTATCACGTCCTCTAATTATCGTATTGCCTATTTTAACATAAAAAAGAGCGAAAATCCATTCGCTCTTTTATACTTTAGATTCGAGTCTTTCCTATAAGGAATTTAATTGGTCGCTTGCAGGTTGATCGCCTTGCAGCACTTCAAATACTTTGCGATAAGTGTTGTTGCGATCTAGTACATCTACTAGCACATGTGCAACATCGGCTCTTGGAATCGATCTTCCTTCCAATGAACTAAAGCCATCGAGAGAGACTTCAATCTTGCCAGATTTTTCTTCATCAGAAAGTGCACCTGGGCGGACAATTGTATAATCTAAATCAGTTGTTTTCAACAAATCATCAGCTGTGCGTTTAGCGACAAGATACGGTTTCATTGCTTCGCCACCGGCATCTGGATTGTCTGATCCGACTGATCCGAGTTGAACAAAGCGTTTTACACCTTTTTCTTGTGCGTATTGAGCTGCTTTTACAGAACCCCATAAATCAATGGTTAAAGTTTTGTCTGCGCCTGTTTTTGGCCCTGACCCTGCTGCGAAAATAACGGCATCTACGCCATCGTATGCGCCGCTAAAATCTTTTTCTAGATCTCCCAATACCACATTGGTAGCGCCTAGTTTTTTCATTTCATCTATTTGTTCTTCTTTACGAACCATTGCAGTTGCTTTGTGGTTTGTTTCAGCTAGTTCTTTGACAATGTTGCGGCCGACTTGACCGTTTGCTCCAATAACTAATACGTTCATTCGATTCCACTCCTTTTATTGTCTTCACTTTCTTTATGTTCCCTTTTAGTAGTAGAGTAAACGTTTTATTTCAACATGTAACTGTCCAAAAAGCGTGAGACAAGCTAGAATAGAAGAACGGAGGTGTTACAATGCAAATTACAGATTACGTATTTCACAAAATTAATGACCCAACAGGTATTATGGTGGGAGATCGCTATGAATTCTTGTTAAACGTCGAAGTGGACGAAGATGATGAACTATATACGGAAGGCGGCTTAGAGCTGCGCGTTATTATCGCTGCAGAAGAAGCTGGTACCCGCATCGCACATTATAACTTTATCGATAAGCAAACAAGAGGCGCACTTGAATTTGGACTTGAAGATGAGGAAGAAGAAGAAATCCTTGCTTACTGTTCAGAAAAATTAGCTTAACAAAAAACATCCTGCTCAATACGAGCAGGATGTTTTCGTTTATATTTGAACATCAATTTCATTAAATGCCGCGTCTTGTGTTTTTTGATCTTCTAAAGATTGGCGGATTGTTGGTTCCATTTCTTCCATTAATCTGTCTGTTTAACAGTTAACCACATTATTTTATCCGATACAAATACTGTGTATGTTTGTGCAAATAATGTTGCAATTCTGTATAATGGGAGTGGGAAGAAGCTAGATACATTTATACTTGGAATAACGTAAAGACAATTGGATTTGAAATGTTTTATGACAATGGTATGATTATAAAAATACATAGATAAAAATACATTTTTTATACTTTTGGAGGAATCCCTATGACAAGCTCAAGCAAAATTACAGCACGTAAAACCTTGGAGAAAATCCAACCTTACTCACCTGGAAAACCAATTTGGGAAGTGCAAAAAGAATTAGGATTAGACCGTGTTGTTAAGTTGGCGTCTAACGAAAATCCGTTAGGACCTTCACCTAAAGCAGTAGCCGCCATCCAAAATGGATTAGCAGAGTTAAACCGTTATCCTGATGCGGATGCTAGCGCATTAAAGAAAGCGATAGCGGAAAAATATCAAGTAACGCCAAAACAAATTATTACCACAAATGGTGCGGATGAATTGATCACGTTAATCTCTGAGGCTTTTCTAGAAGCAGGAGATGAAGTCATCGTTCCATCACCATCGTTTAGTGAATACGATTTTGGCGCACATATCATGGGTGCTACAGTTGTACCCGTTAAATTTAAAGAAGACTTTGAGTATGATGTAGACGCATTAATTTCTGCAGTTACAGAGAAAACTAAAATTATCTATATTTGTACGCCGAACAATCCAACAGGTACGTATATGCCGAAATCAGATTTGGATAAATTGGTAGAATCAATTGGTGATGTATTAGTAGTGATTGATGCAGCATATGATCATTTCGCAGATGCAGCAGATTACACAAATGGTGTTGAATACGTTAATGCCGGGTACCCGGTTGTCACATTAGAAACTTTTTCGAAAATATACGGTATTGCTGGCGTACGCGTAGGTTTCGGAATTGCTCCTGAATCGATTATCCAATCGATTTTGAAAGTAAAAGAGCCTTTTAACGTCAATACATTAGCGCAAACTGCAGCAGTTGCAGCTATTGGCGATACGGAGCACGTAGAAACTTCTCAAGAAACCAATAAAGCGGGTCGTCAACAATTATATAAAGCTTTTGACGAGCTAGAATTGCCGTATATTGAAAGTATGGCCAATTTTGTATTGGTGCAAATAGGTGAAGATGGTGAAAACCTATACAAACAACTAATGGCAAAAGGTGTTATCGTCCGTCACGGAAAGATTTGGGGATTACCTGATTACGTGCGTGTTTCCGTTGGGACAGGAGAAGAAAACCAATTCTTCATTGATGCGTTAACGAGCTTATTAGTTAAACAAGCATAAAGAAAAAAAAGCTTCCGTAATGGGAAGCTTTTTTTGTGCTTACTATTACATTACGTCATTCTTGGTGAATCGCATAGTGGGTTCACGAACGCTTAACGAATTTATGAAACAGTACGTATTGGATGAAAAATAACGCAAAAGTGGTTAAGCAAAGATTAATGTAATACCAGATACCTTCCCCAAAAAAGTCTAACGGAGAAGTAGTTGTAGGACGCTGCATTAGAAAAAGAAAATTAGAATCAGTCCATGGATTGATAAAAAAGCCAACCAAAGCAGCGTAAACAAGAAGTAAACTATAGACTCCGAAAAAAGAGCGAATCGTAATAACTTGTGGTCGACTTAAAGCAAGAAACAGACAAGCCCATGTTATAGCCATATGGTGAATAAAGAATTTCCAGAAACGAAAATGTTGATAATCATAAGGCAATTCAGGAGTGAATAGCGCTAAAAAAGCAGGTAGTATGCCGATGAAAAAAGCAAGTTGAATCCAGAAAGGGCGCATAGTTATTAACCCAATTATGGAAACCACAGAAGCGACCCCGCATAAATGAAAAGGCATTTGGTTATGGAAGCGCCACACGTCATTAACGATCGCCCAATAATGAAAAGAGAATTCCGATAGGACGAGTAAAGCTAATAGGATCCAGCGTAACCAATTCCTCCCTTTGCTACTATCTCTCAACTTATTTTTAAACAAAAAAAGAAGAATAGTTCCGATAAGAGCAATAGTGAGTACGATTAAATGACTCGTAGAAAAAAGATTAAAATAATGAGTAGATGTCGCACCAAACCAGCTTTCCATAACACCTCTCCTTTATCCAGAAGATATTGTGAGAATAGTTTAACATTAATAGTGTGTTTAAGTTACTTGAAGATATTTATTTTTACATAGACATTTAGTAGTCTTATATATGCCTATACACAATAGTCACTAGTGTGGTTTTATTACTTTAAACACTGTAGAAGCGGACTTTGTCTTATAGCCTCTATAAACAGATGTTTTGCTTTAAGTATGCTTTTTACGATAAACTGCTTTAAAAGTTCTTTAGGAGGAATGCCAACGTGGATCACTTAAAGTTATTGTCATCCATCACTTACATTGACACAGAGCGTTCCATTGAGGCTGGTGAAATGAAGGTTGTTGAAACTGAACGCAATATAGATTTATATAAAGATACATTGATAACACCAGGTACACAATTTCATGTTGAAAATGTATGGGATATCTCTTACAAATCTTTTTCTTCAGAAGCCAGATTGCTGTATCTTCATACGCACCGTGGTGTATTGACCTATATGATCTACACGGATCCAGATAAATTTGTAAAAACGTTTAAAAAATTGAAAAACGAGAATTACTAAAGAAGATAGGTTTTTCCTGTCTTCTTTTTTGACTTTATAGAGCTGCATGGGAAGCGTGGATGCAATTTATAGGAAAGGAGAAAAGAACATGGAGAACACCATCGATATTGCAAATCAATGGATTGCAAGAGTTAACGATAAAGACATTAAAGCCGTGCTAGAAGTTTCAGATCCTCATATTGAATTGGTCGGACCAAGAGGTGTCGCAGAAGGCCATGATATTTTGCAGAAGTGGATTGAACAGTCGGGCATTCATATGGAGACTCAAGATTATTACGCTAAAGATGAAGAAGTGATTTGCGTTCAAAAAGCCACATGGGAAAACCAAAGTGGTCATGTGACGATATATACGTATATGCAAATAAGAAATAAGAAAGTTCATCGCTTAGGGAGATACGATACATTGGATGATGCCTTCGGACAATGTCTGTTAAGTGAAGAGGATTTAGTTAAATAAAAAGAGGCTATTACCAAAGGTCAGTACAACTGATATTTGGTGATAGCTTTTTATTTCCAAGGAATTGAGACTTTTAGAGTGTTTCGACAATTTATATAAATTATCTGAAAAAACTATTGATTTATAAAATTATTTCAATTATACTTTCCTAAACAGCTTACTAAACCGGTTTAGTAATAGGAGGAAACATGAAGAAAATAACAATGCAAGATGTAGCGCTAAAAGCGGGTGTTTCCAAAAGCACTGTTTCCCAGTATATAAATAGCCGTTTTGAGTTTATGAGTGTGGCGACCAAACTTCGAGTTGAAGAAGCGATTAAGGAATTAGGTTATATTCCCAATCATATAGCTAAAAGCTTAAAACAGAAAAAAACGGGAACAATTGGTGTAATCGTAGCCAATATCCTTCATACATTTTCTACAGAAATTATTCGAGCAATCGAAGATGAATGCGAAAAAAATGGTTTCCACTTGTTTGTTTGTAACGCAGACGATCAACCAGCAAAAGAACGTTTGTATATCGATATGTTAGTGGCGAAACAAGTTGATGGATTAATCATTTTTCCAACAAACGGTAATAACGATTATTATAAACAATTAAAAACTGCAGAATTCCCGATTGTGTTTGTTGACCGAGTCATCAATGAGCCAATTTTCCCCACATTATTGCTAGACAATGAAAGCGCTTCACAGATTGCGGTGGATTTATTGGTGAAAAAAGGGCGAAGCAAAATCGGTTTAGTATCAACTTCTATTGCGGAAAACGTAACACCTCGTGTCGAGCGAATCAAAGGTTTTAGAAAGACCATAGCTTCGCATAGCTTGAGCATAAAAGAAGATTGGATTATAGCTGCGAAGCGGCAAGAGATTGGAAGTAAGCTTCAAGAGCTATGGGACTCTGGCAATCGGCCAGAAGCATTTTTTGCTACAAATGATTTAGCTTTAATTGAGTTATTAAAGTTTATCAAAAGCAATAACTTGGCCATTCCTGAAGATATCGGTGTAATAGCGATTGATGACTCACCGTTTCTAGAAATTGCCACAACCCCGATTTCAGTTATTAAGCAGCCAACTTTTGAAATAGGGCAAAATGCAGCCGAGACCTTGCTGCAACTAATTGTCAGTAAAGATTTCAAAAACCAATATGAAGAACGACGGTATCAGCCGATTTTGATAGAAAGAGAATCCATATAAAAAAGGGAGGTGAGATTTTGCTTAAAGAGTTTGGCGTATTAACAATTGGAGATGCCATGATTACGATGAATCCTATGACGACTGGACCACTAAAGTATGTAACGCAGTTTGAGCGTAAAGTCGGTGGTGCTGAGATGAATTTCGCGATTGGCTGTGCACGATTAGGGCTTACTAGCAAATGGATCAGTAGGTTGGGCAAAGATGAATTCGGGCAAGTTATTTATAATTTTGCTCGCGGAGAAGGCATTGATGTATCATCAGTCGGCTTTGTTGAAGGCGTTGCAACTTCAGTGAACTTTAAAGAAATCCATGCAAGTGGCTCGGGGAAAACCTATTATTACCGGAGTCCATCTCCTATCGAGTCGCTTACAGAAGAAGACATCACAGAAGAAATGTTCGACGGCATTCAAGTTGTTCATTTAACAGGGGTTTACTTAGCCCTCGGGGAACGAAACTTAACGATTGCTAAAAAAATACTAACGATAGCGAAACAAAAAGGAATTACGGTGTCTTTTGATCCGAATATTCGCTTGAAACTATGGAGTATTGAAAAAGCACGTACAGCTTATGAAACGATTTTTCCAGAAGTTGATATTTTATTAACTGGTTTAGATGAAATTCAAATGATTTCAGGCAAAGAAAGTTTGGACGAACTTGTAGCATACACTGCCAAGTTTGCTATACAAGATCTTGTCATTAAAGACGGAGAAAAAGGATCGAAACTGTATCGAAACGGACAATGGATTGCGGCACCCGGATTTTCGGTAACGCCTGTTGATACTGTCGGTGCTGGAGATGGATTTGACGCAGGATACATATATGGGGTTTTAAATCATTTTGATGAAGAAACCTTATTGCGTTTTGCAAACTGTGTAGGCGGACTTGTCACTACCGTCACGGGAGATAATGAAGGGCTGCCTTATTTAGCGGAAGTGGAAAACTTTCTTAACGGCAGCAAAGTGATTGAACGCTAACCTAAACATACTGAGAGTAGATTTTCTTGGAAAAGGAGGAACGCTGTGGCGACAGTAACTGTACCGTTTCAAGAAGTTCAAGAATTAATCGAAGAAAAGCTAAAAAGCGCTGGCGTTAGCTCAGCACATGCTGCTAAAGTTGCTGAAATTCTTATTCATGCAGATTTACGAGGTGTGAACTCGCATGGCGCACTTCGGACAGAGCATTACATGAAGCGTCTCAATGCAGGTGGGATCAATCCTAATCCGACTATTCTATTTAACCAAACCGGTCCAGCAACGGGTGTAGTCGATGGAGATGATGGGTTTGGTCATGTTGTAGCCGACTATGCGATAAAACATGCGATCGAAATGGCTAAGGAAAATGGGGTAGGCATGGTAACGGTGATGAACAGCAGTCATTGTGGAGCACTTAGTTATTTTGTAGAAACTGCGACAAAACATAAACTAATTGGCATAGCAATGACCCATACCGATAAAATTGTAGTTCCATTCGGAGGAAAAGAATCCTTCCTCGGTACAAACCCAATAGCTTATGGAATACCTGGAAAGCGTGAAAAGCCGTTTATTTTGGATATGGCTACTTCAAATGTTGCGTTAGGTAAAGTCCTTCAACATAAGGAAGAAGGCAAAGAAATTCCCAACGGATGGGGAGTCGATGAAACAGGTGCATCCGTCACCGATCCGGCAAAAGTAGTTTCTTTAACGCCGTTTGGTGGTCCGAAAGGTTCTGGCTTGTCTATGGTTATTGATATTTTTTCAGGACTGCTGGCAGGTATGGCGTTCGGTCCTCATATTACTCCAATGTACCAAGAATTCGAGAAAAAAAGAAAGTTGGGCCATTATTTCTGTATGGTTAATCCTTCTTACTTCACGAATACGGAAGTCTTTTTGGAGCAAGTCGACAAGATGATGAAGGAAATCCGAGAGGTGCCAGCTGCAGAAGGGTTTGAAAGCGTTCTCGTACCAGGGGAAATCGAACAAAGGAACGAAGAGCGTAATAGACAAGAAGGCGTTCAGATTGCTGCAACTACGTATGCGTATTTAAAAAATATTAAACACAAAAGGGGAGAATAGAAAATGAAAAAGAAATGGTTAACAGGAATTTTTGCATCTGTATTGGTATTGGGAGCTTGTGGTTCAAATGAGGGAGCAGAAGAAGAAGGCGGTTCAGAGTCAGGCGATAAAGTTGAATGGCGTTTTGGACATTTAGCTGATGAAAATCACATTTGGCATAAAACAGCTTTGAAATTTGAAGAGCTAGTAGAAGAAAAATCAGATGGTCAAATGGAAATTACCATTTACCCGAATAACTCGCTTGGTGGCGAAACAGATACAATCAACTCGATTCAAGCAGGGACAGCGGACATGGTTATTTCAGGTGAAACATTGCAAAACTGGGCTCCTAATGCGGCTTTGATGGCAGTACCTTATGCTTTCCGTGATTTAGATCATGTAAAGTCTGTGGTTGAAGGTGAGATTGGCGAACAAATCAAACAAGAAATTGGTGAAGAAGCGGGATTGAAAGCTCTTTACTACCATACGCGTGCTCCGCGTAACTTAACATCGAACAAAGCGATTACTTCTCCAGATGACTTGAAAGGATTTAATATGCGCGTGCCAAACGTTCCATTGTTCTTAGATGTATGGCAAGCTGCTGGTGCATCTCCACAAGTAATGGATTTTAACGAAGTATTTACTGGATTACAACAAGGTGTAATTGATGGCCAAGAAAATCCAGTAGATTTAATCAAAAGTGGTGGGTTAGCTGAAGTTCAAGACTTCGTGAACCGTACTGAGCACGTTTACTCATGGATTTACATTTTAGTAGGAAACGATCAATACGATGCACTTTCTGATGAGTTGAAGCAAGTGGTTCAAGATGCTGCTGCAGAAGCACAAACTTTCGGTGATGATCTTTACGAAACGGAAATTGCTGCAGTCGAGCAAGACTTGATGGATGCAGGTATGGAATTTGTAGACGTTGACCAAGATGCTTTCCGTGAAGTCATGACACCAGCTGTTGAAGCTTCGTTATCAGAAGAGCAATTAGAATTATACAAACAGATCCTTGCAGTTGAATAATATGTGAGTAGGGCATATTTGGCTGCGATAGCCAAATATGCTTTTCCATTGAGGAAGGAATGAGTTCGGATGTCACAATTCCGGAAATTAATCGACCAAACGCTCGCTTTTTTGACAGTCCTCAGTTTTGCGGGCGTTATCATCATTGTTACCATTCAAATCATTTCACGCTTTACTCCAATGTCCTTTATTTGGACAGAAGAATTGACGCGTTATCTTTTCTTGTACGGTATTAGTTTTGGTGCACCATTGGCTTTAATGCGCAATGAATTTATCAATGTAGATATGATTCTTAACAGAATGCCAGACAATTTCCGTAGATATTATGAAGTCGTCATATACATGGCTGTTATATTATTGAGTTCGGTAATGGTTGTTCAAGGATATAATTTTACACTGCTTGGTGACAAGCAAAGTTCAGCTACGATGCCTTTCCAAATGTCCGTAATCCATGCATCGTTATTGATCATGAGTGTATTCCTAGTGTTTTATGCCGTTATAAAAATTATCGACCTCATAAAAAATAAACAAGACTATAGTCAGAATTACGGAGGTGACGATAACTAATGGCTACACTTCTCTTTGTATCCTTTATCGCTTTGATTTTTCTAGGTGTACCGGTTGCTTTTAGTTTAGGATTGGCATCGTTTATCTACCTAATGATAGCAGGCATTCCACTCAATATTATTCCACAGCGAATGTTTGGGGGATTAAATTCATTTGTGTTGTTATGTATTCCAGGATTTATCTTGGCGGGAAATTTGATGAATGCGGGTGGTATCACGCAAAGAATTATTAAATTTGCTAACGATCTTTTTGGTCATATCCGCGGTGGATTAGGGCTTGCAAACGTAGGAGCTTCGATGGGCTTTGCTGGGATATCAGGTACAGCACTTGCAGATACAGCAAGCATTGGTTCTATTTTAATACCAGCGATGAAAAAAGAAGGTTATGGTTCAGGATTTTCAGCAGCTGTAACTGCATCTTCTTCAACTGTTGGTCCAATTATTCCACCGTCTCTTCCGATGATTATTGTTGGAACCTTGGCATCGTTGTCGATTGGAGATCTGTTTTTAGCCGGAGCACTTCCGGGACTGCTCCTTGGTATAGGCTTAATGATTCCTACTTACCTTATTTCGGTTAAACGAAACTATCCGAAAGGTGATCGTCAGCCGATTAAAGTCATTTGGAAAAGCTTCACGGGAGCTTTTTGGGCATTATTAATGACGTTTATCATTCTTTACGGAATTTTAGGCGGTTTCTTTACACCAACAGAAGCATCTATTATTGCTGTTCTTTATGCATTTGTTATTGGTATTTTCGTATACAAAGAATTGCCAATTAAGAAAATACCAGAAATTATGTTGTCTTCTATGACAGCGACAGCGTCGATTATGTTGTTAGTCGGCTTTGCTAATTTATTTGGCTGGATTATGGTGCGTGAACAAATTCCACAATTGGTTGCAGAATCGATTTTGGGCATTTCAACAAATGCGATTATTGTTATCTTATTGATCAACCTCTTGTTATTGTTTGTTGGGACGTTTATGGAAACGATTGCGGCTTTAGTTATTTTGTTCCCTGTCTTGTTGCCAGTTGCGCTAACAGTTGGGATGGATCCTATTCAATTCGGCGTTATGATGGTCTTGAATTTGGTGATTGGATTGGTAACTCCGCCGGTAGGTGTGTGTCTCTTTGTGGCTTCTCAAATTGGGAAAGTATCTATCGGGAAAACCTCAAAAGAATTGTTGCCATTTTTAGGAGTCAGTTTAGCGGTGCTGATGCTAGTCGCATTTGTACCTCAAATTACGTTGTTCTTACCAAATTTATTTGAATAGGCGGTTGTAAATATGAAAGCAGTGCAAGTTCCAGAAGCACATAAAATACAAATTATTGAACAAAAAAAACCGGAAATTCAGCAAAGTAATGAGGTTTTAGTGAAAGTGAAACGCGTAGGTATATGTGGTTCAGATATGCATATTTACCACGGTACGAACCCACTCGCGACTTTGCCACGCGTTGTTGGACATGAAGTAACTGGTGAAGTAGTAGAAGTTGGTAATGCTGTTGAACAGTTGAAAGTGGGCGATCATGTCGTAGTAGAGCCGATAAATTATTGCGGCGAGTGCTACGCTTGTAAAAAAGGTCGTCCAAATGTTTGTGGGAAATTATCTGTTTTTGGTGTTCATGAAGACGGAGGCATGCGTGAATTTATCGTCTTACCTGAAAAACAATTGCACGCTGTGGACAAAGAATTGGATTGGGACGAAGCTGTTTTGGCAGAGCCGTTTACAATCGGGGCTCAAGCAGTATGGCGTGGAAATGTTGAAAAAGACGACACCGTATTTATTCAAGGATGCGGCCCAATCGGAATTTGTATCTTGAAGCTTGCGAAAATAGCAGGAGCGACCGTTTACATGACGGATTTAAATGAAGAGCGTTTAGCTTTTGCGAAAAAGAGTGGAGCAGATGAAGTCATTCATGCGGGCAATGAATCGATAAAAGATCGTCTTCTCGAATTAACTTCTGATGAAGGAGTCAATGTCGTAATTGATGCAGTTGGGATTCCGACTACAGTAGAACTGAGCATTGATGTAGTTTCGCCAGCAGGTAGTGTGGTCATTCTTGGGTTTGACGAGCGACCTTCTGCAATTGCACAATTACCAATTACCAAAAAAGAAATTAACATCGTTGGTTCAAGGTTACAAACCAACCAATTTGGAAAAGTCGTAAGCTTGATGAACAGTGGTGCATTAAAGTCAGATGGATTAATCACGCATAAGTTTTCATTAGATGACGTACAAGAAGCATTTACATTTGTTGAAAATAATCCGGATAAAGTAAGAAAAGCATTAATCGTATTTGAGTGAGGAGAAATGTAGATGATACCTAAAATGGAAGTGTACCAACAACTTTTAGATGCAAAAATCGTTGCGGTCATACGCGGAAAAGACGCAGACGAGGCAATTGCGATTGCAGAAGCTGCTGTTAATGGTGGGTTAAAAGCAATCGAACTAACGTATACAACGCCTAATGTTGCTCGCGTTTTTGATAAACTAGCGGGTTCTTCATCTGCATTAATTGGTGCAGGGACAGTACTAGATGCTGAAACAGCTCGACATGCATTGTTACACGGAGCAGAATTTATTGTAAGTCCAAATTTTAATCCGGAAATTGCTAAAGTCTGCAATCGTTATAATGTGCCTTACTTACCAGGCTGCATGACGATTAAAGAAATGGTACAGGCTACTGAGTGGGGCTGCGATATTCTCAAACTGTTTCCCGCTAACGGATTTGAGCCATCTTTTGTCGGTTCAGTCAACGGCCCATTACCTAAAGTTCGCATCATGCCGACAGGAGGCATCAATATTAACAATATGAATGCTTGGCTGGATGCAGGTGCGGTAGCAGTTGGAATCGGTAGTGATTTAACAAAAGCCTATCGTTCAACTGGAGAACAAGGTGTAACTACATTAGTTAAAGATTATTTAAACGAGCTAACTTAACAGAGGAGGGCACTCATGGATATTACATTTCGTTGGTATGGACGCGATAATGATAGCGTGCAACTAGAACAAATTAAACAAATTCCAGGAACGAACGGCATTGTTTGGGCACTTCATCAAAAGCCTGCTGGAGAAGTTTGGACGAAAGAGGAAATAGCTTCAGAAGTAGACTATATTAAGTCTCACGGCTTTCATGCGGATGTTGTGGAAAGCGTTAATGTTCATGAATCCATTAAATTGGGCAATGAAGAACGCGATCAGTATATTGAAAATTACAAAGAAACGATCCGCAATTTAGGCGATGCTGGCGTTAAAGTCATCTGCTATAATTTCATGCCAATATTCGACTGGACACGTACTTCTTTGTATCATCCACTACCTGATGGATCAACGGCTTTGTTTTTTGAAAAAGAAAAGATTGAATCTCTAGAGCCAGCAGAACTGATTGAAACAGTTGCTTCTGCTTCTGATTTAACACTTCCAGGCTGGGAACCAGAAAAAATGGCACGGATTCAAGAACTTTTTGCTGCATATGAAGGAATGGATGAAGAAAAGTTGTGGGAAAATCTCGCATATTTCCTAAAAGCGATTTTACCAATAGCGGAAGCGAGTGGTATTCAAATGGCGATTCATCCGGACGATCCACCATGGTCGATTTTTGGATTACCACGCATTATGACAGGAGAAAAAAGTTGGGAACGACTGATTTCTATTTCGGATTCTCCTGCTAATGGCATCACATTCTGTACAGGATCGATGGGTGCGAATCCAGATAATAATATGGTCGATTTGGCTTCAAAATATGCTAAACATTCACCATTTGCACATTTGCGGAACGTTAAAATTTTCGATAATGGCGACTTTATCGAAACCTCCCATTATACACAAGACGGCTCAATTGATTTGAATGGTGTGGTTCGTGAATTGTCGAAACAAAACTATACCGGCTATGCGCGTCCAGATCATGGGCGTCATATTTGGAACGAAGAATGCAGACCGGGATATGGTTTGTATGACCGGGCACTTGGAATTATGTATCTTCTAGGCTTATGGGATGCATACCAAACAAAGTAGAGGAGGGATATCATGTTTTCATCTCATGAAAATATCGCAGGACGAACAGCCGTAATTACAGGAGGGAGTGGCGTCCTTTGTTCAGAAATGGCGCGTCAGCTCGCTAACCAAAAAGTAAATGTGGCGATTTTGAACCGGACTGTTGAAAAAGGTCAAGACGTAGCAGATGAAATCAATAAAGCGGGCGGACAAGCAATTGCTGTAGCTGCTGATGTGTTGAACCGAGAATCTTTAGAAGCGGCAAAAAAGAAAATTCTTGAAGCTTATGGTCGAATCGATATCCTTATTAATGGTGCGGGAGGCAATCATCCAGACGCTGTGACAGATATTGAAATTCATGAAGAGGAAGCATCAGGAAAATCATTTTTTGAACTAGAAGAAGATGGGTTTTCGCGCGTATTCGCAAGTAACTTCACGGGTACGTTCTTAGCTAGTCAAGTTTTCGGTAAAGAATTATTGAAGCAAACTTCACCCGTCATTTTAAATGTTTCTTCAATGAGTGCTTATGCACCGATGACAAAGGTACCGGCATATAGTGCTGCTAAATCAGCGGTCAACAACTTTACGATGTGGATGGCTGTTCATTTTGCAGAAGAAAACTTACGCGTCAACGCAATTGCACCTGGTTTCTTCCTGACAAAACAGAACAAAGACTTATTGACCCATCCGGATGGATCATTAACGCCGCGTTCTGGAAAAATCATGGCGAGTACGCCTATGAAGCGCTTTGGCAAACCTGAAGATTTAATAGGAACGATGCTATGGCTAATCGATGAAAATTATTCCGGTTTTGTAACAGGAATTACAGTTCCTGTAGACGGCGGATTTTTAGCTTACTCAGGAGTATAATAACAGTATTTTAGTGACTGTACAAAGGGGTGTTGGAATTTATTCCAACACCCCTTTGTTTTTGTTATCACCAAAAAAAGACTGTAGAAACTCGATTTAAACGAATATCCTACAGTCTGAACATAAAATTACTTTATTTCACTATTCATCAAATCGCCTAGCTCATCCCAATTTTTAACGCGTGGTAATTCTAAATGACGGTTATAAGATTGATCTTTAACAATTACATTCACAGGTTCATGTACTAACGTATTTAAAACGGCAGGCTTGTCATCGAAATAATAGTCTAGTTGTAAATCTTTAATGATATCCACTTTTTCCGAATCTTTCATGCCGCAGAAAAAGTTTTCCCTTATGATCGGGAAACCTTGTTTAACCATCCAGCTGAATGTATCTTCCGTGTACGCGATTGGACGCGATGTGATATAGAAGATTTCATGACCATCCGATTCGAGCTGCTTTAATAACTCAAGTGCCCCGGAATACAGCGGGCATTCAGTGAAATACAAAAAATCTAAAGAGCGATTCCACATATCCTTACCTTCTTCGTCACTCAAACCGAATGCCTCATGTATTTCTACACGATTTAACTCATGGAAAATCGCGCTATCTACTTGTTGACCAAATTGCTTTTGGTAATAATGAAACGCGTATTCACGCAAATTAATCAATGTATCATCTATATCAAAACCGAATTTCATTTGCTGCTGCCTCGCTTTTCAGGATAGCCTGTAAATTTAAAGTCTTTGCCTACTTTACTAAACTCACCATCACGCAAATCAATGGCATCTTTCATCCATTCCACACCTGTTCCTTCAATAAAGGTAGGAGCCATTTTCCCACCCACTATTTTAGGGGCAAAGTAAAACACGACTTTATCGATTAAGTCATTTTCTAAGAATGCGGCGTTGATCGTACCGCCACCTTCGATAAACAGAGAAGAAATGCCTTTTTCACCAAGTGTCCGAACAACATCTAAAACATCGACTTGCGTGTCGTGACTTGTTTCGAAAATAGAAACACCTAACTTCTCTAATGCTTGTCGTTTATCGGTATCATAATTTTTACTGGTAAAAATCCACGTGTCAACAATGCCATCTGTAACGAGTTTGGAAACGAGGGGGATACGCAATGTGGAATCTAGTACGATGCGTATTGGATTGCGGCCATTTGAAATGCGTGCCGTCAATTCAGGGTCGTCTTCAATAACCGTACCGACGCCAACTAGAATGGCCATGTTTTGACTACGCATCAAGTGAACATCTAATCTTGCTTCTTCTGCTGTAATCCATTTACTGTCCAGAGAGTGTGTAGCAATTTTGCCATCAAGTGTAGATGCTGCTTTTAATGTCACAAAAGGAGTTTTGCTTACGATGAATTTATTAAAAACTTCATTCATCTGTTGTGATTCTTCTTCGCGAACGCCAACAATTACTTCGATGCCTGCTTCTTTCAACATCCGAACACCATTTCCTGCAACAATTGGATTAGGATCTAAAGTGGCGATTACTACTTTTTCAATTCCTGCATCGATAATGGCTTGTGCGCAAGGACCAGTACGACCAAAATGAGAGCAAGGTTCAAGTGTTACGTAAATTGTAGCGCCACGACTCATAGCACCTGCCATGCGAATCGCATGAATTTCAGCGTGTGGTTCACCAGCTTTTAGGTGAGTTCCGATGCCGACTATTCTATTGTCGTTAACAATCACGGAACCAACGAGAGGGTTCGGATCTGTTTGTCCTTTTAAGGTTTTCGCATTCGTAAGTGCAAGGTCCATATAAAAGTCATGGTTTGACATGCAAAATATCCTCCTCGTCCTTTAGGTGTCCAGAGCGTTCTATTTTTGTTTTTAAGTAGTCTTTATTGTATTTGGATTCATCTCCCCAAAGAGAGATTCTTGAAGCAATTTGTAACCCTGCTTTTTCGATAGCCGCGACTTTTTTAGGGTTGTTCGTCATCAACGTTACAGGCTTAGTACGGAGTGCTTGTAAGACAGCAATCGCGTCCCCGTAATTTCTAGAGTCATCCACGTAGCCCAATTGTTCATTTGCTTCGACTGTATCATAGCCATTTTCTTGTAGCACGTATGCCATTGCTTTACTGAATAAACCGATGCCGCGTCCTTCATGATTTGCTAAATAAAACAATGCGCCTGTGCCGTGGTCGGTAATTCGCTTCATTGATTGTTTTAATTGATAGCCGCAATCGCACCGTTTACTGCCAAAAATATCACCGGTATGACAAATAGAGTGCATGCGAACCAATGCTTCTTCATCATTTTGAAAATCTCCGTAAACAAGAACACTCGATTGCTGGTATTCAGCAAGGTTTGCTGAGTTAAGTTTTTCGATAATGCTCTCGTAATCTTCCGTAACCTCGTCAAGACTCAACCAGCAATACCAATTGAATACAAAGGTTTCTTCGTATAAATTCACAGGCAACCGAATTGGACCTACTAAGTAAACGGCACTCTCGTCAGTTTTAATCATTTTAATTTTTTCTTTTAAAATCGCGAAAACTTTTGGATCTAATTTCATATCTGTCATTCCAGTTGCCCCCTATATGACTATCTAGTTAATATCGTACTACATCTGGTTACTATAAGTAATTCATTAAGCTCGGCCTGTTTTTAATGATAATAATTATTGTTTAGAAAAGGGTGTTCACTGTTATAGTTGATATTAGTTATCAATTAGAAAGATAAATTCTCATTTGACTTGAATGTTCATTAAAGCTGTGTTATATTAACTACATTATAATAATTCTAAATAAGAAATAGGAGGAATAAACATGTTATCAGAAAAACTAACAAATGCATTGAACGACCAACTCAACAATGAATTGCAAGCGGCACATGCGTATACCGCAATGGCAGCCTATTTTTCGGAAAAAGGATATCATGGTTTTGCAAACTTCTATTTAATCCAATCAAAAGAAGAGCATTTTCATGCCATGAAGTTTTATCAGTACTTAGTGACGATGGATAAAAAACCAGTATTACAGGGATTGACTGAACCGAAAAACCATTTTAACAGTGCATTAGACGTTCTTGAGAATTCATTGGCTCAAGAGAAAAGTGTGACGAGCAATATTTACGCATTGGTCACATTGGCTAGCGAATTAGAAGAGCATGCGACATTATCGTTCCTCGATTGGTTTATCGAAGAACAAATGGAAGAAGAAAAATCGTTCCGTGATATTATCGCGAGAGTAAAAGCCATTGAAGAAGGCGGAGAGTACTTCTTGAAAATGGATGATGAATTTTCACAACGTAAGTTAGAAGCTTAATAGCAACAAAGCAGCACACCATAAAACGTGTGCTGTTTTTCTGCCTGAAAGGAAGTGAACTGTATGTCTGTAAAATATAAACCGGCTATTCATTTTAATCATGTGGATTTTTCATTTGGAACAACGCCTGTATTAAATGGTATTACCGGTTCTTTTCCAGAAGGAAAAATAACTACGTTAGTTGGTCCATCGGGAGCAGGGAAAACAACTTTATTGAAATTGTGCAACGGATTATTATCGGCACAATCCGGGGAAGTCTATATTAAAGACCGCGCTATTGAAAGCTACGAGCCAGTTGAATTGCGTCGTTTAGTCGGTATCGCACTTCAAAGTGCTCCTATGATTACAGGTAGCGTGTATGAAAACTTAACTTTGCCTTTAGAACTTCAAGGAGAATCGCTGTCGAAAGACGATGCGCTTGAATTACTACATGATGTTGGATTGGAAAAAGAACTTCTGGAGCGGAAAGTGAAAGATTTATCCGGTGGTCAACGTCAAAAAGTTTCCATTGCTAGAACCCTTGTTAATAAGCCTGAAGTTTTGCTGCTTGATGAAATTACTTCTTCTTTAGACCGTACTTCTTTAAGAGAAATCGAAGAATTAATTGTTAAAATCAATCGGAAATACCACACGACCATTATTTGGATTACCCATAACTTGCAGCAAGCGCTTGAAATTGGTGATTACACATGGGTCATGATGGACGGCGAAGTAGTAGAAACCGGTGAAAGTGAATTGCTTAAAGATCCGGTAAATGACAAGGTCAAACGGTTTGTCAGGGGGGAATCTGAATGAGCTATTTGACGTTATCGATTACCTTAATTTTTGTGTTGATCCCGCTGCTATTATCTAAAACTTTAAAGCTTGGATTAGAGAAAGACACCATTATCGCAACGCTACGTTCGATTGTTCAATTATTGGCCGTTGGTTATGTATTGAAATTTGTATTTGACTCAGACAGCTTGCTTTATATCTTTATGATGGTTGGTTTGATGGTCGCAGCAGCTACGCATAACGCGCAGAAAAAAGGAGCGGCAATTCAAGGCATTACAACGAAAGTTGCTGTTACTTTAATCTCTGTAGAGGTGCTTACGCAAAGTATTTTACTTGGCTTTAATATTACGCCAGCGACTGCACAATACATTATCCCAATCAGCGGCATGGTCATTGGTAACTCAATGGTGCTGTCGATTTTGTTCTTAAATCGTTTTACAGCTGAAGTCGAGTCAAACCAAGATCAAACAGAGTTGATCTTGTCTCTCGGTGGAACACCTAAACAGGCGATCCATAGACAATTAATCACATCGATCAAAGCGAGTATGATTCCGACGATTGAAAGTCAGAAAACGGTAGGACTTGTTCAGTTACCGGGGATGATGAGTGGTCAAATTATTGCTGGGGCAGACCCGATTCAAGCAGTTCAATTTCAGTTGCTCATTATGTTCTTACTCTTAACAACTGCTGCCGTGACGAGTGTCATGCTTGGGTTTTTATCGTATCCGACTTTATTTAATCAGCGAATGCAATTAATAAAAGATAAATAAATTTAACGAAAAAAGCCAAATTCGAATTACTCGAATTTGGCTTTTTTTATTAAGGATAAAACGTATCGATTTCAAACGCTCCTGAACCAGGTAATTTTTCTACTAAACTTGAACCGAAAAGACCGGCGGGCGTATAATAGCCGCCATCGATTTTTTCACTCAACAGACGACGAACGATATCAAGTGAACCATATACGGTTAAATCATAAACATTAGCGGTTTGAATACGAGCGACTTTCACAATACCCTCCGCATTTCTGGCCTCACCCCAAATATAAGCAGGTGTGTTAGCCCGGAATTCATTATCCGGACCTTTTACTCGTTTTGTTACTTGTTTCTGCAGTTTTTCTTTCATCCAATCGGACGCAAACAAAGGACCGGCTACTCCCATTAAACGAGCGCTTCGAACTTTTGATTTGCTCATCGGAATCCAAGTGGAAATGGTTGGGATACCAGTTGTATAGAAAGCGGTCGAAACATCCCCCCAAGGAATTCCCATAGCAGAACGCGAACCACGCCCAAAATCAACGGTTCGGTGTTGGCTGCCAAGTGCGACAGGTTCAAGTACGCCATTTTTTCGATGCATGCCGCTTGAGCCGAGACCTTGGATCATTGTTTTAAACGTACCCGGTGAAACACCAGAATCTGAATCGAACCCAAGAGATAATTCAATCGCATCGGGCAATTCTTCTTTTAACTTTAAAGCGGTACAGTCTGTTGGAATAACGTCAAAACCGACGCCAGAACAAAGAATAATATCTTTTTCTACTGCTTGAGCATGCTGGGAATGTGTATATTCAAACACAGAAATTTCACCTGTAATATCTAGGTAATGCGTCTTAGCTTGTAAGCACGCTCTAATCATTGGGTTACTCGTCTGTTCAAAAGGGCCTGCACAGTGAAGCACCAATTCAATGTCCTTTAATTGATCTACGGCCTGTTCATCTAACGGGAATACTTGGAATGCTAGAGACAGTTCCTCAGCTAAGTGCTTAACTTTATTGGCATTGCGTCCTGCAAGTATAGGTGACAATCCTCTCTTTACAGCTTCTCTAGCAATCAATTCTCCTGTATAGCCATTTGCTCCATAAATCATCCATTTTTTCATTTTATCGACTCCTTGTATTTCTCTATCTTACTTCATTCAATAAGAAAGATTAAAATCCTTTGTTTAATAATGATGCAGACAATTACTGGGAGAAAAAAGGATTCAGCGAAAATAGATCGAATTAGGAAAGGAAGAATAAAATCGGAAACTAAAGGGAGCGAGTTAAATGGCAAAGCTAAAGTTAATTCCTTACCGAGTAGAAGAAATAGCCGATCAAGCACCGCGAATTCCTAGAGGGGTACGGATGATTCAAGCGCCAGAAGTATGGCAATGGGCAGAGAAAGGAAAAGGGAAGGTTATTGCCATTCTAGATACGGGATGCCAGCCAGATCATCCCGATTTAGATGGTCAAATTATAGACGGCAAAAACTTCACGCCTGATTACAATGGAGATACGACGAACTTTGATGATAATAATGGCCACGGCACACATGTCGCAGGGACAGTTGCTGCTTCTTATCGAGAAAGCGGAGGCATAGCAGGTGTCGCTCCAGAAGCGCAGTTACTCGTTTTAAAGGTATTGTCTGGTGAAGGTGGCGGGGAGTATCAAGGAATTATCGACGGTATTCAATTTGCAATTGATTGGAGAGGTCCCAACGACGAACGTGTGCATGTGATTTCCATGTCTTTAGGTGGTCCAGAAGATGTTAAAGAATTACACGCAGTAGTGAAGCGGGCCGTAGATGCAGGAATTCCCGTCGTTTGTGCAGCAGGAAACGAAGGCGATGACAAATACGATACAAATGAATACGCTTATCCTGGAGCTTACGGGGAAGTGATTCAAGTAGGGGCTGCAGATTTTAACCGTAAGATTGCCAACTTCAGCAATACGAATGATGAAATCGATTTGGTAGCTCCAGGTGTCGATATTTATTCAACATTTCCGGGTGGCAAGTATGCTAGCCTTTCAGGAACTTCAATGGCGACACCGCATGTTTCAGGAGCGTTGGCACTAATTAAGAACATTGCCGAAAAAGAATTTGCTCGTGAACTGACAGAAGCTGAACTATATGCACAACTCGTTCGGCGTACCATGTCTATCGGCTACCCGAAAACCGCAGAAGGCAATGGTTTATTGGCATTAGATATATTGAATAAAATCGAACAATTATTTAAAGTGATCAACCAATCGTATAATACCGATGAAAAAATGGACCCAAGAAAATTTTAATCAGAGAAGCCACCCAACTTAAGCAAAAAGGGTGGTTTTTTTGATTCAAAAGAAATTACTTAATGTCAATTCTGATTCGAATGTTTGTAATTATTTGATTTGCGTAAAAAAACTAATAACTGTTTGATATATTGTATACAAGCGTTTATAATTGAATCTATATTACTTTTGTTCGTTCTTTAAACATAAGTTCGAGGAGATTATAGAGGAGGGAATAATGTGCAGAAAAAATTACATACTTTGTTGTATTTTTTACTTGTTTTTGTTTTATTGTTGTCAGCGTGTTCCGGAAATACCGAAACGACAACTACAGAAAACAATGGAAAAGAAATGACGGAAGAAGATAAGCACGGAGGTACATTAATTTATGGGCGTGGAGCGGATTCTGTTGGATTAGACCCGATCAATGTCACAGACGGTGAATCGATTCGTGTTACGCATAATATCTTTGAAACTTTATTGGAATACGACCACAATTTAGAATTACAACCAAAACTAGCAACAGAATACAGTTCGAGTGAAGATGGTTTGACTTGGACATTCCAATTACGTGAAGGCGTTAAATTCCATGATGGAACTGATTTTAATGCAGAAGCTGTTGTTTTTAATTTTGACCGTTGGATGGACCCAGAAAACAAATATCACCAAGGAGATTTTCCTTATTACCCATTTCTTTACGGTGGGTTTAAAGGAGATGAAAATCATTTAATCGAACATGTCCTAGCGACAGGCGATCATGAGCTTGAGATTAAATTGAAACGAAAAACAGCACCATTTCTTAGTTATTTAGCAATTTCCATGTTCGGGATTGCGAGTCCAGCTGCGATTGAGCAGTATGGAGCGGAATTATATGAACACCCTGTAGGAACAGGGCCATTCATGTTTGAAGAATGGAGTCGCAACAGCACCATTACATTGGCGAAAAATCCAGAATATTGGATGGATGGAAAGCCGTATCTAGACAAACTTGTTTATCAAGTCATCCCTGAAAATTCAGCGCGTTTAAACGCATTGCAAACAGGCGAAATTGATGTTTTAGATGGCATGAATGCAGGGGACACTACTATTGTAGAAGAAGCACAAGGATTAGAATTGCAAAAGCGTCCAAGTTTCAATATTGGTTATATGGCTTTTAATATGGAGAAAAAACCTTTTGATAATCCATTGGTACGTAAAGCGATTAATTTGGCCATTAACAAAGAAGAAATTGTCGATGCATTTTATAACGGCATGGCTGATTCGGCAACAAGTCCATTGCCGCCATCGTTATGGAGCCATGATGATACGTTAAAAAAATATGATTATAATGTCGAAGAAGCGAAAAAGCTATTAGCTGAAGCCGGCTTAGAGGATGGCTTTGAGACAGAATTATACACAATGAGCAATCCGCGTCCTTATTTGCCCGAACCCGTTAAAATAGCTGAAGCGATTCAATCGGACTTAGCCGAAATTGGCGTCACAGCAAAAATTGTTTCCTCAGAATGGGCAACATATTTAGATGATACGAAAAATGGCAAGCACAGTATGGCGATGTATGGGTGGACGGGTGTAATGGCTGATCCTGATAATTTCCTATATCCCAACTTAAGCAAAACAAACGCGGAAGTTCCAGCACAAAATATTGCCTTCTATAAGAGTGATGAGTTTACTTCTTTAATTACAGAAGCGCGTGAAACAATTGATCATGAAAAGCGGACAGAGCTTTATAAGAAAGCACAGCAGCTATTTCAAGAAGATGCACCTTGGGTGATGTTGGCATATACAACGCCTCCACTTGCGCAAAGTGATTATGTAAAAGGCTACAAGCCGCATCCAATGAGTAACGACTTAATGACAGATGTGTATTTAACAAACTAATAAGTTGAGGTGGATGGTCTTTGTACAATTTATTGAAAAAGCTATGTGAACTGGTAGGACCAAGTGGATTTGAACAGGACGTTCAACGTTTTATCAAAAATGAAATACAAGACAAAGTGGATAAAATTGAAGTAGATGCTTTAGGAAATCTAATCGCTGCTATAAAAGCGACTGATCCACAGATGCCATCAATTTTACTAGCAGCACATGCAGATGAAATTGGTTTTATCGTCAAAAAAATTGAACCGAATGGCACATTACGCTTTGAACAGCTTGGGGGATTTGATAATCGAATCTTGCTAGCACAACCTGTTACGATTAAAAGCTCTGAAGGTTATATCGAAGGTGTCATTGGTGCTTTAGCTGTCCATTACGTAAAATGGGATGATCCGAGCAGAATTGCTTCGCATCGTGATTTGTATATTGATGTCGGTGCAAGCTCGGCCACAGAAGTTCTTGAGATGGGGATCAAGGTTGGTCAACCGATAAGTTATGGGAGTGGCCTAAAGTTGGCAGGTGACAAAAAACGCAATCGAGTAATCGGAAAAGCATTAGATGATCGCGCCGGTTGCGCTGTCTTAATCAGTCTGATTAATAAGCTTCAGGCTAACCCAAAAGCACAACATGGTGAGATTTACTGTGTTTTCACAGTCCAAGAAGAAGTAGGATTACGAGGAGCTTCTGTATTGTCGCAAGGCATTAAACCAGATTTTGCATTAGCCGTAGATACAACACCAACAAGCGATACTTACGATGTATTGATGACAGGAACTAGGAAACTCGGTGAAGGACCCTGTATTAAGATTGCAGATAAGTCATTGATTTCGCATCCACTTGTGACAGGCCTTTTGGAAGAAGTTGCAATTGAACAAAGCATTCCATACCAACAAGAAATTTTTATGGGCATTGGTACAGACGCCGGAGCTATTCATATGACATCAACCGGAGTGTCAACTGGAGTCGTATCTATTCCTTCGCGTTATACACATACACCAACTGAAATTATCGACTTAGAAGATCTTGAAAATACGGTTCTTTTAGTAGAAGCATTTATTTTTGCTTCAAAAAAATTAAAAGGGAAAAACTTTTTAGATACATGAATAGAATGGAGAAAAACCGAGTGCCCACAAGGCATTCGGTTTTTCTATTGGTAGTTTTAAATAACGATTAAGCAATATGAAATAATGAATTCAAATTAATTTCAAAAAAGTGATCTAAAGTGAATCCCTTTGCGTTATGCCTGTATAACGAAAAAAAAACAAAACAAAGGGAGCGATTTTAGATGAAATTAAACAAAGTACTTTTAGCCTTACCACTCAGCCTAGCATTATTGGTACCAACGGCGGCACTTGCCGACAGCCACGGAGGACATTCAACAGCGAGCGAAGCTTCAATGGAAATGGCCACAGCAACACCGGCTGGAGAACTACGCATCGCCCTTGATACGACGTTAACCGAGCATGCATTCCTTGCAATCGAAGCGATGCGTAAAGGCGTCGACGGCGCAGAAGATTTTGACCAAGCAGCAGGCGCGTTACTAGCGAACGCTGACGACTTATCAGCAGCAGTTGGATCGGTTTATGGCGAAGAAGGCGCAGCGCAATTTGACGAAGTATGGAAATCACATATCGGGTATTTCGTGGATTACGTAACAGCAACTGCTGAAGACAACCAAGAAGGCAAAGACCAAGCACTAGCAGAACTGGAAAAATACAAAGTTGAACAATCTGAGTTTTTTGACACAGCAACAGGTGGCTTACTGCCAGCGGCAGCTGTTCAAGAAGGATTGGACATGCACGTTGATCAGTTGATCATGGCATTTGACGCATACGTGGCGGGCGATTTCGAAAAAGCTTACTCATTAGAGCGTGAAGGAATTCAACACATGAGCATGTTCGCAGAAAGCTTGTCTATTGCGATCACAACTCAATTCCCAGACAAATTTGAAAACACAAGTGCGGATACACCGGCAATTGACTTGCGTGCGACCTTGAACCAAACGTTCACTGAACATGCAGGACTTGCGGTAATGGCAATGCAAGACGGCGCTGACGGCGCAGAAAGTTTTGACCAAGCAGCAGGCGCGTTACTAGCGAACGCTGACGACTTGTCGGCAGCTGTTGGTTCGGTATACGGCGAAGAAGCCGGTGCACAATTTGACGAAACATGGAAGTCGCACATTGGCTACTTTGTGGATTACGTAACAGCAACAGGTGAAGGCAACAAAGAAGGGCAAGAACAAGCACGTGCAGAACTTGACCAATACATCGTCGACCAAGCCGCATTCTTAGATGCAGCAACAGAAGGACGCGTACCAGCCGATGCACTTGAAGAAGGCTTGACAGCACATGTTGGCCAACTCCTAGCCGCATTTGACTCATACGTAGCCGGCGATTTTGATGCAGCGTACAGCTCGATTCGCGAAGCATACGCACATATGCAAATGCCAGCAGCTGGCTTGTCAGCAGCAATCGTAGATCAGTTCCCAGACCAATTCGGTGCAACTGAAATGCCATCTGAAATGCCAAAAACAGGCATGGGCGGAATGGCTGACGAAGGTTCATTCCCAATCATGTGGGTACTAATCGGCTTAATGCTTGCGACATTGACAACAGTTGTAGCAGTTCGTACACGCAAACAATAATTAGACAGATAACAAAAAAGCTAGCCTTTTTGGCTAGCTTTTTGTTTGTCTAAATAATGGATAAGAGACGTTTAGTTTTTACTATATTGTGTCGGAAACTCCGAAATAAGTAATAGTTTTGGATTTAGAAATAAGTTAAAGAAAAATATACCTGAAGTTATTGTAAGATAGAAAAAAGAAATGGAGATGAATTGTATGAAAAAAATAATGATTTTATTCGTATTGGCTATTTTTGCATTACCAGTAGTTGGACAAGCACACACGACATTATCTTCCTCAACACCTGCACAAGGTTCTGTTGTTACTGAGAGTTTAGAAGAAATAGTTCTGACTTTCGGAACGGTTATAGAACAAGGAAGTACAATGACTTTGGAAAGTGCAGGAGAAACTTATGATTTTGAAGAAGTCACTCTTTCAAGCGAAATTATGACTGGAGTTATAAAAGAAAAGCTGCCAAATGGCTCGTATACAATTCAGTGGAAAATCATTGGAGTAGACGGCCATCCAATTGAAGGAGAAGTTCCATTTGAAGTAGCTGTAGAAGTAGTTGAAGAAGAACCAGTAGAAGAAACAGTAGTCGAAACTGAAGAAGAGCCTGTTGTTGAAGAAGAATTAGCTACAGAAGAACAATCTGTTCAAGCTACAGAAAGCACTGAAGAAGCTGGCGGCAATATGCTAACCACCATCCTTCTTATTTTAGCAGTTGTGGTTATTGGATTTGTTGTCTTCAGATTGATGAAGAAGAAATAAGGTTATTATTGAAAGAGAAGACTTCTGAGGAAGTGTTTCTCTTTTTTTATTCTCAGAAGTAGAAAGACGTATTATTGATGAAATTGTAGCCGCATATATGTTATAAAGGAAAAGGAATAGATATGTCTTAATTGCAAGAGAAAATGGGAAGGATGATTTTTTGTTAGACTTAGGAAATTTTGAATGGGAAAAGCTTCTTATTGGAGCAGGAGTCATTGCTGCACAAATAATTGGAATTTTAATCGCTTTTCTTTTAGTAAGAGCAATTGGGAAAAAATTGATCAATCGCTTTTTTGAAAGGTTATTGGAGAAGAAGGACGTTACGAAGGGGCGTGCTTTAACACTTCAAAGCTTATCGGAAAATATTTTATCTTATGTTTTGATCTTTATCCTGATCACAACAATTTTTAATATATTTGGTTTGTCCGTAGCAAGCTTGATTGCAGGCGCTGGAATTATCGGATTGGCAATAGGTTTTGGGGCACAAGGCTTAGTGAGTGACGTCGTAACTGGTTTCTTCTTACTCCTAGAAAAACAGTTGGATGTGAACGACTATGTAACGGTTGGAAGCATTGATGGCATTGTAGAAGCAGTTGGTTTGAGAACAACTCAAATCCGCAGTTTTGATGGTACATTGAATTACATTCCGAACCGGGACATTTTAACAGTGAGCAATCATTCGCGTGGGAATATGCGTGCACTTGTAGATATCGGGATCTCTTACGATGAAAATATTGATGAAGCCATGGCGGTTATACAAGATGCTTGTACGCAAATGGCGGCAAAAGACATTGGTATTGTTGAAGGACCAGATGTAATTGGGGTACAAGCATTTGGTGCGTCAGATGTTACGTTACGAGTGATTGCAAGAGCGGAAAATGGCGAGCAATGGGCCGTAGAGCGACAATTGCGTAAAGCTATCAAAGAAGCACTTGATGCAAAAGGAATTGAAATTCCATTCCCGCACCAAGTTAATATTCAAAAAAATGTAGGTGTTTTAGAAAGTTAATCATTTACTAAATAACTGAACATAAAAAGGCAGCCAATTAGGCTGCCTTTTTGTTCTACCATTGTTTATTCTCATGTACAGAGCTTGAAGAGTAAGTAGAGCGATTACTCTCGGTACGTCTTTGGTTTTCCCATAACGTGAGAAGGTTAACAGCACCATTGCTCCATTCGTTAACTTGTGCAATGTTTTCTCGATCATGATCAACCCTTGATGAAATATTCCCTGTAATTGCACGAACTGAAGCATTCAAGTCGATGACTGAATTCAGCGTTCCTTTTGCAGCATCAACGAGCACAGTAACTTTTTCAGATTTTATTTGAACATCTTCTTTAAGTTCGTTGGCGCGGTGAGACAAGCTTGTTGCTTCAAATTGAAGTTTATCTGTGCGCTCTTTCAATTTGTTTACAGAACCTTTTATTTCTTTCATGGGTTCTTTAATTCCTACTATGAGCATAACAACGCCAATTATTGCAATAATAATACCTGCTAAAAAGATGACGAGTGCTATGTATAGCCACGTTGTAGAGTCCATTTGATTTCCTCCTCTTTTATATGGATGTCTTGAATATGCTATACCCGCAAAGCTTGTATGATTAACATAATAGAAGCAATAGATCTTTGAAGTTTGCTAATCTACAAACAACTCCCATAATATAAACGAGTATGGTAGAATTTTATCACATATGTATAAATTATCTGGCATTTTTTAAAATGTGAGAAAGAGCAGGTGCAAAAATGATTGTCGGAATAGATGCAGGCGGTACATTGATTAAAGTGGCGTATACCAAAAAAGGGGAGGTCCATTTTGATAAGTATCCAATTGCTGAAATCGAGCAGGTTGCCAACTGGATAAATAATTTGGGTGACTGCAAAGTTTGTGTAACAGGAGGAAGGTCGGGAGTTCTTGTTTCATTACTCAATCAACCCGCACAAGAAATGGTGGAATTTGAAGCTACGCATCTGGGAGTACAAGTTCTTTTAGAGAAGAGCGGGACTTTGGAAGACGCTTATTTAGTGACTAATGTTGGAACCGGCACATCAATTCATTGTATACAAGATAATATGCAAGAGCGGTTAGGGGGTACAGGTGTCGGTGGTGGTACATTAATCGGCTTAAGCCATTTATTGACTGGCGTTACTCGGTACGATGAAATTGTGGAGTTGGCAAGCCAAGGTTCGCGTGATCGCCTTGATTTAAAAGTTAAACATATATACGAAGACAAAGAGCCACCGATTTCAGGGGAACTCACAGCCAGTAACTTTGGACAAAATTTGTTTGCAGTTTCAGATGATTTGTCGAAGGAAGAGTTGTTAGCGGCAGTTATAGGCTTAGTTGGTGAAACAGTTAGCACAGTAAGTGTTCAAGCAGCTCGCCAATGCAGAAGTTCTACTATTGTTTATATCGGTTCGTCGTTTATCGATAATCCCTTACTCAAAGAAGTAGTGACAAGCTATACTATTTTGCGCGGCTCTGTTCCTGTATTTCCTGAAAACGGAGAATTTTCAGGGGCAATGGGCGCGATGACGGCTTTGACTAAAAAAACAGTATGATTTAGTACTTCAAAGAGCCTTACTCGATCGGTATACCGATCGAGTAAGGCTCTTTTATGATTACTTTTATTCTTTAGCTGTTTTTAATTTTAATGCCAGTATTCCACTCCCAGCAAAGACGAGTGAAGCGACATAAAAAATACTAGCAATCGTTAAAAAGTCAATGAGATAGCCGGTAGCAATTACGGCGATCGCTGCAGCAACAGATGTCCAAACGTGATAACGGCCAATTTGGGCTCCGGCAATTTCTTTTGTGACGTAGCGTGCCAATATTGTTTTTTCTGAATTTTTTTGTACCGCGCCTAATATCCCCATAAGTACTTGCAAAATATAAACATGCCACACTTCAGAAGCGAGTGGGAAAAATAATAACAGTATGGCCATGCCCCAAGAATAAATCGCGAGTAGGGATTTATCTCCGACGCGATCTGCGTATTTCCCAACTACCGGATAACAAAGTGCCGCTGTCAATGCAAATAAACCATAAGCCCATCCAAACTGAGCGTAACTATCTCCAACATTCCGAATTAGTAAAATGTAAAATGGAAAAATCATGCTTGAGGACATTCCTACAATGCCTTGATAGTAGATAAAGCGTCTATAATTCATGGCCGGTACTCCTCATAAAAAAGATTCATAAAACGATGCTCTGGATCATAATGTTCTTTTAACGCGAAGAATTCATCGGTTTTAGGATAAGCTTTTTGCATTTGTTTTTTGGTCGGATAGCCGAAATAAGGAAGGTAATAACTGCCGTCATGTGCAAGGGTGACATCAATCATTTCGCGCACCACATCTTGTGTGGCTTGGACACTTTTTTTATCGGTTCCTTGATTAATTAGTAAAACGAGTGAGAACATATCTTGTTTTGCATACGATAAAACGGCATCTTCATTTCGTTCAACATACCGAATGGTCACATTTAACAAATTAAAGTCCGGATGGTCTTCGAGTACCTTTTTTAACTCTGGAATATAGTTCTCGAACTGATTTACGGGAACAAAATACTCTTGTAAGATTTCCGTTTTTCGACTATTTTCGTACTCCATAAATTCTGAATCTGAACGCATGACATTGTTCCGAGATACAAGGTTTCCGTCGATTTGTTGCGTATATACTTTTTGTGCATTCCAAAAACGATCTTTCCCCGCATCATTAATGCGTGAAAGACCTAGAAAAAATTTGGGCACGGCAACCAGGTTTTCTGTTTTTAATGTTTGGTAACGTGCAAGTTCACTTTGATCTTCCTCTGATTTGTACGTAATCGCATACATGTCTTCCATAAAAGAATCGGGGGCAATGGATATGCGTGCTAAATGCATTTTAGCCTGAGGGTTTTCTTTAACTTGCTCAGCAAAGTAAGATGGATAGTCACTATACGACATGCTCGCTGTTTCAGTTTGGAGCAATTCATCATCCGTCAACTGAAACGTGACATCTAAAATAATGCCAAACAATCCATAACCACCAAGAACAGCATAAAACAATTTGTTATTTTCTGTAGCACTTAGTTGGAGAATGTCGCCTTGAGCATTCAAAAAACGCATCGATAAAACCGTATCTGTCATTCCTCCATGCCGAATGTCTAATCCATGTGCATTCACACTGAGCGAACCGCCTACTGTGAAGATGTTTTGCGACTGACTGACTTTTAACGACAAACCGTGTGGATTAATGGCTTCTTGAATGTCTGCCCATGTCGCACCGCTTTGTACTGTCACGGTTTTGGCATGTGAATCGACTTCCAAAACTTGATTATAAGGTTTCATATCAATCATAACGCCATTGGGGTAAACGGTTTGACCGCCTTGACTATGTTGCATACCGGCAATTGAAAGCACATCTCCATTGTTCTTAGCATCAGTAACAATTTTCTGAAGTGCGTCGTCCGTCATACCAGACGTTATGGTTTTTATTTCTACAGGTAAAAGTCGTTCATGCAGGTCGTTGTCGGGACGATTTAGTTGTGTAGCGTACACGTAGACAGACAATCCGAAAATTAGTAAGTATACAAGAGCTAACCAAGCTGTTTTCATCACACTTCACCTCTTGCATGATTAGACTGGAATAGTGCCAATTAGTTCCTTTAATACGAAAAAAAGATATCGCTGAATGCGACATCTTTTAAAATAAAAACTATTCATTAATAATCGTCAATTTTTCGCGAATATCGGTACGTTGTTGTTTTGCAGGGATATGAGCAGGATAGCCGATCATCATGGTCGCGACAATTTTTTCGCCCGGGTTTACACCAATTGCTTCGCGGAATACGGGGTTGTATATCCAGTCGTTAGAGCGCCAAATCATGCCGATGCCACGTTCCCAAGCAGCGAGTTGGAAATTTTGAAGCATAGAAGAAATGGCGCCGTAATCTTCGTCCCATCTTCTTTGTCTCGGATCTTCAGGCATAATCACTACTAAATGAAGCGGAATGCTGCGGAAATAATCCGCTTTATTAAATGCTTTTGCAGGCGTTTCTCCATCAGGTGTTTGCATAGCTTTAAGAAATGCTTGAACGAACTTTTCTTTTCCGGCACCAGTATAAAGCTGGAAACGCCAAGGTTCATTGACTTTATGGTTAGGCGCCCATTTGGCGACATTTAACAGCTCAATAATTTCTTCTGTATTGACGGCATCAACTTTGAACTTCTTGATTGAACGTCTCTCTATAATGTTTTGGTCGATAAGATTCATTAGTAAACAGCTCTCCTTTTCGTATAAAAATTACAAGTACGTGTCTTTAATCCTAACATGGCTCACAAACAAAACGTATTAAAACAGACAAAAAGAACAATGTGGATAGGCGGAAATATTGGTAGAATAGAAGCATAAGCAAGGAGTGGATCGAGTTGAAGAAGATTGTAGTCATCGGAGGAGGCATTACAGGCCTTTCTACCATGTATTATTTGCAAAAACTAAACATGCAGGAAAACCTCGGACTAGAGTTGGTTCTGATCGAACGTTCGCATCAATTAGGCGGCAAGATTAAGACAGTAACGAACGAAGAATTCGTTATGGAAGTTGGGGCAGACTCAATTGTTGCCCGTCATGCCAGTGTCATGCCGCTAATTGAAGAGTTGGGATTAAAACAGAAGATGGTTTATAACGGTACGGGAATTTCTTATTTATACGCGAATAATGTGCTGCATGCCATTCCAAAAGACAGTGTTTTTGGTATTCCCATGAGCAAAGAGTCGCTATTTAGTTCAACGCTGGTTTCTGAAGAAGGCAAACAGGCAGCATTGAAAGATTTTACTAGCCCAAACGAAACCTATACACGTGATAGTTCAATTGGAGAGTTTCTTGAAGCTTTCTTAGGGAAAGAATTGGTTGAAAATCAAATTGCCCCTGTCCTGTCTGGAGTGTACTCGGGAAATCTTTATGAATTAACCCTATCATCGACTTTGCCTTATTTAGTTGATTATAAAAACAAATATGGCAGTATCATCAAAGGTTTTGAAGAAAACAAAGAATTTTTCCAAGGTGCCGCAAATAAAAAATTCATTTCATTTGATAACGGTATGGAAGTATTGATTGATACATTAGAAGACAAACTAAAGAAAAATCAAATCATCAAAGGTATTGGTACCAGGTCTATTAAAAAAGACAAAGATGGCTATCTTGTAGAGCTTGAAAATGGTAAGACCTTAGAAGCAGATTATGTGATTTTGGCAACCCCTCATCAAGTGGCACAAGAGTTGTTGGATTTGCCTGAACTAGATGCTGAATTTGATCAGTTTTTAAATTCTTCGTTGATCAGTGTTTATCTTGGTTATGACATTCCAGACGAACGCTTGCCAGAAGATGGTACCGGATTTATCGTATCGCAAGAAAGTGATTTGCACTGCAATGCATGCACATGGACAAGTCGAAAATGGCAGCATACATCCAAAAGCCAAAAACTATTAGTTCGGTTATTTTACAAAAGCTCACACCCATCATATGGCCAGTTGAAAGATTTGTCTGAAGAAGAATTAGTGGAAGTGGCCATGGAGGATATCCAAAAAAGTTTGGGTATTAGTGAGAGACCATTAACTGCTGAAGTAACAGGGTGGAAAAACTTAATGCCTAATTATCATATGGATCATAAAAAGGCGATTAATGCATTAGAGTTGAAGATGGAAGAAATGGTGCCTCGTATTAAGCTGGCAGGTTCTTCTTACTTTGGGGTAGGAGTTGGCGCATGCATTCAAAACGGTGCTGATTTGGCGAAGATTATTACGAATAACCTAGCTGAAAGAAATGAAGCGTAAAAAGAGACTTATTAGAGTCTCTTTTTTTCGTACAAATAGAAAAAGCCTTTTATCCAATTGGATAAAAGGCTTACTAAAAACTATTTTGTTTCAGTAAGATCTGGAACAGCTAAGCCAAGACCTTCTGCAACACGCGTACCAAAATCAGGATCTGCTTTATACAAATGGCTGATTTGACGAAGTTTGATGTCTTCTTTATCTACAGCGCTTAAGTTACCGACAAAAGTTGCCACAAGACGTTCTTGTTCTTCGGCACTTTGCAAACGGTAAAGATCGCCTGGTTGTGTATAATGATCATCTTTAAAGTAAGAAACTGAATCAGTTACACCCGATACTTCAAGTGGAGCGGGTTTTGCAGCTGCCGTTTCAGTAGGGCCACCGTAACTGTTTGGCTCGTAATAAACAGAACCGCCACCGTTATTGCCAAAGTTCATTTGACCATCACGCTGGTAATTGTTTACTTGGTTTTTTGCTGCGTTAATTGGCAGCATATGGTGGTTAGCGCCTACACGGTAGCGATGAGCGTCATGGTATGCGAACAAACGGCCTTGAAGCATTTTATCTGGTGAAACATCGATTCCTGGAACCAAAGTACCTGGAGAGAACGTTGCTTGTTCTACTTCAGCAAAGTAGTTTTCGGGATTGCGATTTAGTACCATGCGTCCAACTTCCATTAACGGATAGTCTTTATGAGACCATGTTTTTGTCACATCAAATGGGTCGAAGCGATACGTATTGGCATCTTCTAAAGGCATAATTTGAACATACATCGTCCAGGCTGGGAAGTCGCCTTGTTCAATTGCATTAAACAAATCTTCTGTATGGTAATCAGGGTTTTCCCCAGCAATTTTATCTGCCACTTCTTGAGTGATATTTTTAATGCCTTGATCTGTTAACATATGGTATTTTACCCACACAGATTCGCCTTCAGCATTTGTCCATTTAAATGTATGGCTACCGAAACCGTGCATATGACGCCATGTAGCAGGAATTCCGCGGTCGCCCATCAAATAAGTAACTTGGTGTAATGATTCTGGTGACAATGACCAGAAGTCCCATACTGCGTTAGGATTTTTCAAATGCGTACGTGGATCGCGTTTTTGTGTATGGATAAAGTCAGGAAATTTAAGCGCATCTTGAATAAAGAAGATAGGCGTGTTGTTACCTACTAAATCATAGTTACCTTCTTCAGTATAAAATTTTAACGAAAAACCACGTGGGTCGCGAAGTGTATCCGCTGATCCAAGTTCACCAGCGACTGTAGAGAAGCGTGCGAACATATCCGTTTTCTTGCCAACTTCAGATAAGAAAGCGGCTTTCGTATATTTTGTCACGTCTTGAGTTACTTCGAAATAACCATGTGCACCGCCACCTTTAGCATGTACGACACGTTCAGGAATACGTTCTCTATTGAAATGAGCAAGCTTTTCAAGAAGATGTACGTCTTGTAAAAGGACTGGCCCACGTTGTCCGGCCGTTTGTGAATTTTGGTTGTCTCCGACTGGGGCTCCCCAACTAGTTGTTAAACCTGTTTTGTCTGTACTCATTAATCGAACACCTCTTTTTTATTTTATATAAAACACTACACTACTAATGATATCATCTTTCAGATTAAAATCAATTTTAAGAGATAATCATTATTAACAAAGGAATATTCAAAAAATTTAAATGAAAAAAACCAGCAACCTAGAACTCAACTAGGTCACCGGTTTTTGTTTTATAAGTAGTTTTATTTCATGACATTTAAACGTTGATAACTATCGAATTTTGAACCCCAGTATTTATCATTCAAACTTGTAATTTGAACGCGATCACCACCGGCGTGAATAAAGCTGTTATTTCCAATGAAAATTCCCATATGTGAGATACCCGGGCGATAAGTATTCTTAAAGAAAACTAAGTCGCCGATTTCAGGAGAGCTTACAGGCGAAGATAACGCGTAAAAACCGGTTGTGTTTGTTCTTGGAACTTTAAATCCAGCTTGATTATAAACATAGTAAATATAACCACTGCAATCAAATCCGCCTGGAGCAGAGCCACCCCATTTGTAAGGAGTACCTAGGAAAGAATTTGCTGATGCTATTAGTGTAGAAATCGCTCCAGAATTAACAGGAGGAGTTACCACTGGATTCGAAACAGGTACCAATGAACCAGTTGCTGATTTTACATCTACCTTTAAAACTTGACCAACACGGATTGAGCTAGATTTTAAGCTGTTTGAGCTCATCAATTGAGAAACAGATGTATTATAACGTTTAGCGATATTGGTTAATGTATCGCCACTAACTACGCGATACGTGCTCGTGCTAGAGACTGTAGGTGCAGTTGCAGGAACTTTAATTGTCGGTGTTGGAGCGGAAGTGACTGCTTTACCGCTAACTACTAGTTTTTGATTAGGAAAAATATTACTTCCGGATAGTTTGTTTAATTGTTGGATTGAGCTAACACTCGTACTGTGAAGTCGAGCTATATGTGACAATGTATCTCCTGACTTTACTGTATATGTATTTGTCGAGCTTACTGAGGTAGTTGAGACAGTAGTTTTTGGCGAAGTAGCGACTGTCGTTGAAGCAGCTGAAACTTTGATCGACTGATTTGGAAAAATGGAATTTGATGATAGGTTATTCCACTGAAGCAATTGATTGACGGAGGTGTTATTGCTTGTTGCGATTTTCCATAATGTATCTCCTGGTTTTACTGTATAAGTACTTGCCTCTGTACTTGAAGTCCCAATCGCCATTGATAACGCTGTAGCTGCAAATAAAGTGAAAAAAATCTTTCTCATCCTCAAACCCCTTTTTGTTGTTTTATTTATCAATAATTTGGTCTTTTTTTGTGAGTTACTTAATTCTATATAATTAATGCAATATAGGCAATACGATTCAATATTACAATTGTGTTACAAAGATGAAAGTAATGAAAATAGGAATTATGAATTTTAAAGTAACACGATAATGGAAAATTAATGAATTATATACTTTCACAAATACTATATCGACTGTTTTTGATAAAAGTTAATAGTTTTTATTAAAAAATTGTTTATTTAAAAATACAGAGAACTTTTTAGGAGAATACTATTTTTCTTACGAGATTAATAATTATTGCAATATTACCTTTTTTCTGACATTATGAAGAGATATGATGCATAAAGTTAGAAGGAGGCGGAGCAAAGAATGTATGCAACACTTGGAAGTATCTTCGATCAGACAGTGAGCATGTATCCGAACAAGGAAGCGCTAGTTGATATAAGAAGAGGACAAAGATGGACTTATTCTCAATGGAGTGACGAAGTTCATCGTTTAGCGAATGCACTCATTGCAGCAGGTGTCTGCAAAGGAGATCGGGTTTCAAGTTTTCTTTTCAATAATAGTGAATTGCCAACTGCGCTGTTCGCCTGCGCAAAAATCGGAGCTGTATTTAATCCTATCAACTTCCGTTTAAAGCCCGAGGAGTTGATCTATATATTAAACGATGCAACACCCGAAATTGTCCTTTTTGAAGAAGCATTAAAAGAGACGGTTGAAAAAGTGGCTGACCAATTTCCAAGTATCCAGTTTTGGTTTATAGACGAAGATGTTCCAGAATATGCAGTAAGTTATCAAGAACAGGTTAATGCAGCCACACTGATAGATCCTCTTGTAGAAGTAGAAGAAACAGATATTTATGCAATCATGTATACGAGCGGAACTACCGGGCGGCCTAAAGGAGTTATCCACTCTCACCGCAACATGGCAGAACAAAGTATGGCATGTATTGCGATGCTAAAATATACTAAAAATGACGTAGGTCTAGTGATTGCGCCGATGTTCCACTGTGCCGAACTGCATTGTTGCATCATTCCGCGTGTCCAAGCAGGTGCTTCAAGCATTATTATGCACCAGTTTAATCCTCAATTAGCAGTCGATACCGTCGAAAGTGCAAAGGTTACAGTTATGTTCGCAGTACCAACAATGTGGAGCATGATGACAGAAATAGCTGGTGCAAATTCGAAAGTGCAAACCTTGAAGCGTGGATTATATGGAGCAGCTCCAATGGCACCTGTTCTCGTTAAACGAGTTAAAGACATTCTTGGAATTGAATTAATCCAAGCGTATGGCCAAACGGAAATGGGACCAGCTATAACTTTTCTAACTGAGGATGAGCAGCTAACTAAAGCGGGATCTGCAGGTAAACCTGCTTATAATCATGAGATTCGAATTGTTCGGCCACAAGACCATGGACCTTCAGAACCAGATGATCAACTAGAACCATTTGAAGTGGGTGAAATCATTGTTCGGGGTCCGAGTATGATGTTAGGATATTTTCATCGTGCGCAAGCTACAGCTCGGGTCATGTATAAAGATTGGTATCATACTAGCGACTTAGGATATATGGATGAAGAAGGCTATTTATATGTGTCCGACCGAGTCGATGACATGATTATTAGTGGTGGGGAAAATATTTATCCGCGTGAAGTAGAAGATGCACTGCATGGACATGAGTTGGTTCAAGATGTTGCTGTATTAGGCATACCCGACGAAAAGTGGGGAGAGTCGGTAATAGCATTTGTCGTCGTGAAAAATGAGTTATTGACTAAAGATCAGTTAGAGGAATATTGCTTGAACAACGAAAACTTAGCGCGATTCAAAAGACCTAGAACGTATCACTTTGTTGAAGAGTTACCTCGAAATGCTAGTGGAAAAATACAGAAATTTTTATTGCGCGAGTTATACGCAGATCAAAAGCTTAAAGAAAATGACGAAAATTGAAGGTATGTGTTGAGAAGGAGAATGTTAACATGGAAATGAAGCCGATGGATGAAACTATTATTGGCATATTGGGGATTGAACTAGGTGAAATGACTTCAGAAAAAGCAATAGCTACTATGCCGGTACATGGACCTACGCATCAAGTTTTTGGCCAACTTCATGGAGGAGCATCTGTAGTTTTGGCAGAAACAGTTGCGAGTTTTGGCACTTGGAATTTAATCGACCAAGAAAATGAGACTGCAGTAGGTTTGGAAATCAACGCCAACCATTTACGTGGAAAAAGTGAGGGCATCGTGACTGCGATTGGTACACCTCTTCATAAAGGAAGAACGACAATGGTCTGGGATGTTAAAATTGTTGATGAAGAAGATAAATTGATTTGTGTTTCTAGATGCACAGTAGCTATTGTTCAAAAGAAAAAGTAGTGTAAAAAGACAAAGTCTTAATAAGATGAATAGTGGTGTATAAGCTCCAATCGATCTGACCACTTTGCTTTCCTGTGGGATAGCGAAGCGACGAAATCCACTCGGGCGACTAGCCCGAGTTAGTTCGGCGCAAGCCCGCGGAAAGCGTCCGCCTGGAGTGCAGAATACGGAATAAACAAGTTGAAAAAAATATTCATTCTCTAACTATCATGAATATCCTTTTGTCTACAAGCTGAGACAATCCCTTACTCAGGAGAGTAAGGGATTGTCTTTGCCTATAGAGAGTTTTTCGTTTAAAGGCATGTTAGTATATACAATAAAGAAATGTAAAGTGAGAGTGGTTTATATGTTCAATTCTTTAACTGAATTAATGGAAGCAAAAAACTTGAAAGACAAACGTTCAGTTCCGTGGAACCAAATTTGTCAAGAAGAGCAATTGTCCGAGCAATTTATTAAAGAAAATGTAGACCAGGTAAATTGGCAGTTAATCTCTGGTCACCAAGAGTTGTCGGAAGGTTTTATCCAGAAATATAAAAATCGCTTATTTTGGGACAAAGTGATCCAAACACAAAAACTCTCGGAAAGTTTTATTGAGAAATATGCCAATAAAAAGAAATGGCAACCAATCGCTATTGAAGAATTAAGCAAAAAGCAGCAAAAAACCTTTGAAAAAGAAAGTCGACCATTTGAGGCAACATATTATTGGAAGCTTGTTTCAAAAAAACAACAATTAGCAAATGCTAAAGGCTTGTCACCGATGTTTATCGAAAAGCATCAAAAAAAATTAGACTGGACTGAACTTAGTCGTCATCAGCATTTACCGATGCCGTTAATCTATCGTCATGCTCATCAAGTAGACTGGATTTTGGTTACGCGTCATCAAGTCTTATCTGAACGCTTTATCGAAAAGTACAGCAATCACGTTGAATGGGAAACGATCTCGTTTCACCAGTCTTTGTCCGAGCGTTTTATCAATCGGCATCATGGAAAAATGAGTTTTATTTCAGCACAAGAGAGACGTTCTGAAACGTTTCTTTTCACACATTTAGATAAAATGGATGCTGCATCGATCATAGAGCATCAACAGTTAGCTAATGTGAAAAGATACGAGCCATTTGATGTTTATATCCTGACAAAAGGTGATCAACGAAAATACATGATTAAATTTCATAAATCGACTGAAGCTTTGGAAGCAATTCGCAAAGTTGATGAAGAAGAGTTGTATGAACACTTGGAAGAGAATGGTTTATTAATAGTGATTGAAGAAGACTTTCCAGAACTAACGATTATTGGAGATATGCGGTTCTAATGATCTATTTAGACAGTGACTGACAATTGAACGCTGATTTTTAATGAGAATCGGGTTATACTAAAGAAAAAATTGAAAGTTGGGATTTTATTCATGGCTTTTACGGACTTATCGATTGCGAGCGAAGCGACTATACAGCCGATTTTAGAAATTGCACAACAAGCAGGTATTCCTAAAGAGGCTTTAGAACTTTACGGAAACTTTAAAGCAAAGATTAATGTAGATCAATTAAAACCTGTTCAAAAAATGGGACAAGTTGTTCTAGTAACGGCAATTAGTCCAACTCCTGCTGGAGAAGGTAAGTCTACTGTAACTGTAGGATTAGCAGATGCTTTTAAGCAATTGAAAGAATCAGTAGCGGTAGCGCTTCGTGAACCATCTTTAGGTCCTGTCATGGGCGTAAAAGGCGGTGCTACTGGAGGCGGCTTTGCACAAGTTTTGCCAATGGAAGATATCAATTTGCATTTTACGGGTGATATTCACGCGATTACTTCAGCGAATAATGCGTTAGCCGCCTTAATAGACAATCACTTGCACCAAAAAAATGTTTTAAATATTGACCCACGCCGAATTACTTGGAAACGAGTGTTGGATATTAACGACCGTGCGCTTCGACAAGTAACGATTGGGCTAGGTGGTCCTGGACAAGGGATTCCTCGTCAAGATGGCTTTGATATTACCGTAGCTTCGGAAATCATGGCAGTTTTATGTTTAGCGACTTCTCTTGCTGATTTGAAAGAACGATTGGCACAAATGGTTATTGGCTATACCTATGACAGAGAGCCAGTTACGGTTAGAGACCTTGAAGCAGAAGGCGCGTTAACTTTATTGTTAAAAGAGGCTTTCAAACCAAATTTAGTTCAAACGATTGAAGGAACTCCAGCTATCATCCACGGCGGTCCTTTTGCCAATATCGCTCATGGCTGTAACTCGCTAATTGCAACAAACACAGCAAGACAGATAGCGGATATTGTCGTAACAGAAGCAGGCTTTGGGGCTGATTTGGGTGCTGAGAAGTTTATGCACATCAAGTCGAGAAAAGGTGGGTTTAATCCAGATGCCGTTGTTATTGTGGCAACTATTCGAGCACTTAAAATGCATGGTGGGGTAGCGAAAGATCAGTTGAAAGAAGAAAATGCGAATGCTGTAGAACGCGGAATGGTCAATTTGGCCAAGCATGTAGATACGATTCAACAATTCGGTATTGAGCCTGTTGTTGCATTAAATCGCTTTGCTGGTGATAGTGAAGAAGAATTAGCCACAGTACTCGATTGGGCAAAGCAACAAGGTGTGGCGATTGCTTTAACAGAGGTTTGGGGAAAAGGCGGGCAAGGTGGAGTAGCTTTAGCTAAACTTGTAAAGCAAGAACTACAACGTCCAACAAACTTTCAACTACTTTATAAAGAAGAAGATTCAATCGAAGAAAAACTTCGGACAATTGTTCAAAAAGTGTATGGAGGAGCAGATATTCAATTATCCGACCTTGCACAAAAGCAACTTGTGGAATTGAAAAAATTCGGTTGGGATTCTTTGCCAATCTGTATGGCGAAAACGCAGTATTCATTATCGGATCAACCTAAGTTATTAGGGCGTCCAGAAGGATTCATCATTACCATCCGAGAGATTATGCCAAAACTCGGCGCAGGTTTTTTGGTGTGCTTAACAGGCGATATTATGACGATGCCTGGTCTTCCTAAAAAGCCTGCCGCATTGAGCATGGATGTTACTGCAGATGGAAGCGCAGTTGGTTTATTTTAAGTAAGAAAAACTTGGTATTAATCTCAAGTCAACTAGTAAGAGGTATTGGAATGATTCATTCCAATACCTCTTTTTATTCATCGACATGTATTTTAAAGTCAACAATAAATTAATGTGGTTGAAGTATCAGTTAAATAAGACGCGTTGTGAAGATGGATGGTAGAATATAGGGACTAACAATGAACGATACGAAGATACCAGTCTAGTTGATATTACAGGAGGAACGAATATGAACTGCCAAATTGCTGTCACAGATTTTATTGAGCAAAACACAGCGATTTATATAAAAGTAGAGCTTTATGACCCACAAACAAATCAACGTTATCAAGAAGAGCTTCGATTTTTAGGCGATTTATTATATGGCGATTTGGTACATGAGAAAAAATCTCCTTTAACAGAACCTTGTCGACTCGAGACCATTGCATATTTGAAAACTTATTTTAACCGATAAATGAGGGGGGATTTGGATGGAATTCCAATCAACAAACCAACATTTACTATCTCAAAGAATAACTGTATATAACGATGGGTTTGGATTGGTTAAGGAAGTAAGGCAAGTTCAAGGGAAAAAAGATGTGAATAAAATCCGATTTTTAGATATCTCCCCCGAAATTGAAGCAGATTCTATTTTGATAGAAGGACTCCATGTATTAGAACAAAGCTATACCTCAAACTTGGTCAGTAAAGAAAAATTATTGGAAAAGTATATTGAAAAAATCATATTAGTGAAAAATGAAAAGCAAAATGAGGAAATGGAAATACGTCTATTAAGTGGGGCTGACCCGATTATTGCTGAACGAATTGATACGGGAGAGATCATCATTAGTCCAAGTGGACAGTTGATTTTTCCATTATTGCCAGAAGGGCTATTCACAAAACCAGCATTAGTTTGCAAAATAACCGCGATGGAAGCAGATTCGGAAGTGGAAATTTCCTATTTAACAAAGGGGCTAGAATGGCGAGCAAATTATGTTGCAAAAATCTGTGGCTCGGCAATCAACCTTACCGGATGGTTTCAAATCACTAATAATAGTGGCATGAATTTCTCTGGAAGTCAGTTTAAATTGGCTGCCGGAAAAGTAAATCGGTATATAGATGGTTCCGCTCTGCAAATGCATTCTAAGCTATTTTCAATAGCGGGGGAACCGGACTCTAGCTTTCAAAAACATCGTGTTGCCGACTCCCATGTGTATAGCATGAATCGTCCGGTGACTATTTTAAACAACCAAATAAAACAAATTAGTTTCTTAACGATAGAGGAAGTTGTTTTCCGGAGATTATATAAAGTAGATGCTCACAGTCACCAGGCTAAGATCGTGGTTGAATTCGACAATATTGAAGCTAATAAGTTAGGGATTCCACTGCCTCTCGGTATTGTAAAAGTGTACGAACAAGACATGGGCGACGAAATGATGTTTGTCGGGGAAGATGCCATCCAAAATACAGCTATAGGGCAAAAGGTATGTTTATCAATAGGAAAAGCTTTTGATATTATTAGCGAAAGTTGGGAGAAAAAACGAGAAAGAAGCGATCACTTTGACTGTATTACTTATATTTATAAAGTGCATAACCAAAAATCAGAGCATATTCGAGTAGACGTAAAACACGAAGTTTTCGAGCAAATCTGGGAGATGGAATCGTCTAGTCACGACTACGAGTTGAAGCAATCTAACGAGTTAGAGTTTCGTGTACACATCTCGGCCGGGAAAAAAGTAGAGGTAGAGTTTACTTATAAAGTAGATAGAAGAATAATTTAAATGAGTTTTGATAAAATAAGATGGTCAGAGGAAGTATTTTAAAAATAAAGGAGAAGAGATATGTTCAAAAAAATGGCTTCAGAAGCGCTAGGATTATCGGATATTGGGAAAATAATCGACCCGCAAGACTTTGATAAAACAGATTCGGATGATTACGTTATGCATGAAGATGGGGAAAAAATCTATTTTTTGATCAAAACAAAAGCAGATGAATATTGCTTTACTAATCTCGCGATTATTCATGTAGATGGAGATAGTGCGATGTCGTCTAAACGGACCTTAAAGCGCTATCCTTATTCTCAACATACCATTTCGAGCGTTGTGCTTGAAACGGCAGGGAAGATCGATTTAGACGTCGAACTTGCTTTTGTAGTAGGAGCGATACCTTTTAAAATAGATGTTCAAAAACAGCAGGCCAATCGCTTAACAGATTTGTATAAGTCTTTGTTGAGAATTGCTGAAATTACTCATGAAAATGCCATTATTACAGATATGGCAAGTGATAGCTTGAATAAAGCGGTGACTATTTTACAAAATTCCCGAGCGAGTGATGTAGTGCTCGATGATCAATATTCAAAACTAACGGATTTTGGTTTTACATGGATGACTTCTGTTCGCAACCAATACCATGTAAAAGATTTTGGAGACGTATTTGAAAAATATATCAATAATTGAAAATCGCTTTTGGGAAATGAAAACGTATAAAAAACCTAATAAATAGATGGATGCTCAAACGGCACCATCTATTTATTATTTTAGTGTAATAATAAATGACATTTGGTGTCTGAATTAAATGAATATTTTTTTAAAAAGCCACTCTCTTGAAAAGAGTTAACAGCGTGCTATAATTAGACCATTCAAATAGATTCACTCATATAATAGCGGAAATAGGGTCCGCGAGTTTCTACCGGTTTGCCGTAAACAAACTGACTATGAGAAGCAACGAAGCAGAGGGATTTTGCCTTTTTTAGGTGATAATTCTTTTTGTTTCCTTTCGAATTCAAGCTCGAAGGACATTGCTCCACTCATGGTATGAATGGATGCACGTTCTGAGGGCTTTTTTTCATGCCTTCAGTCGTGACAGAAGAGGAGCTGACAGCATGAAGAAATTACAGGACAAAATTTTATCGGACGGCAAAGTCTTGTCGGAATCGGTATTAAAAGTTGATTCATTTTTAAATCACCAAATAGATCCACCGTTAATGCAAGCAATTGGAGAAGAATTTGCATTGCGGTTTAAAGGCAACGGCATCACAAGAATTTTGACGCTCGAATCGTCAGGAATTGCGCCGGCCATGATGACAGGACTCGTTCTAGGTGTTCCTGCGGTATTCGCAAGAAAACGTAAATCACTGACATTGGTGGATCATATGTATACAGCAAATGTTCATTCATTTACTAAAAATGAAACCAATGAAATTTCTGTATCGAAAGACTTTATCAAAAAAGAAGATGTTGTCTTAGTAATGGACGACTTTCTTGCGAATGGCCAAGCGGCTTTAGGTTTATTAGATATCGTGAAACAATCAGGAGCTACGCTAGCGGGGATTGGCATCGTGATTGAAAAAGGATTTCAGCCAGGCGGAGACTTACTTCGTGAACAAGGGATCCGTGTTGAAACATTGGCACATATTGCGTCTTTAGAAAATGGGCAAGTGACATTTTTGGCGGAGGCTGATATACAATGAAAAAAGCATTAGGCGAAACAGCTTTAGGATTTCAACATGTATTAGCGATGTATGCGGGAGCAGTATTGGTACCGTTAATCGTTGGCGAAGCACTTGGACTGACAGCAGAACAATTAACGTATCTCGTAGCGATTGATATTTTACTTTGTGGAGTTGCAACAATACTACAAATTGTCAGCAACCGTTTCTTTGGTATTGGACTTCCGGTTGTACTCGGGTGTACGTTTACTGCGGTTGGACCAATGATTGCCATTGGTGGTCAATACGGGATATCGGCAATTTATGGAGCTATTTTAGTATCAGGACTATTTGTTGTTTTAATAAGTGGATTTTTTGGTAGTTTGGTTCGTTTTTTCCCACCGGTGGTTACAGGAACCGTGGTTACAATTATCGGAATTACCTTAATCCCTGTAGCGATCAATAATATGGGAGGCGGACAAGGCGCTAGTGATTTCGGTTCGCTTAGCAATATCGGTTTGGCTTTCGGAACACTTTTGTTTATTGTAATCCTCTTTAGGTTCTCTAGCGGTTTTATGAGAGCTATTGCTATTCTATTAGGGTTAGTTGTTGGTACGGTAGCAGCGACTTTCTTAGGTAAAGTCGATGTTTCTCCTATTGCAGACGCTTCGTATTTCCATATGGTAGAGCCATTTTATTTCGGCATGCCGACATTTGAGTTGCCCGCTATTTTAACGATGATTTTAGTAGCAATGGTGTCATTGGTTGAATCGACAGGCGTGTACTTTGCACTCGGAGATATTACGAAAAAGAAAATTACAGAAAAAGACTTGGCGAAAGGCTATCGTGCAGAAGGCTTGGCCATTGTTCTGGGCGGGATATTCAATTCATTTCCGTATACTGCGTTTTCACAAAACGTTGGTCTCATTCAAATGTCTGGTGTGAAATCACGAAAAATTATCTTTATTACAGGTATGATGTTAATCACACTAGGATTTGTACCGAAAATTGCTGCTGTGACTACGATTATTCCACCTTCAGTTTTAGGGGGCGCAATGATTGCGATGTTCGGGATGGTAATCGCACAAGGCATTAAAATGTTGAGTACGGTAATCACGGATTCGCAAGACAACTCCATGATTATTGCTTGCTCTGTCGGAATTGGACTGGGTGTGACAGTAGTACCGGAATTATTTGTTCAATTGCCATCAAGCATTCAAATTTTAACGAGTAACGGGATTGTCGCGGGAAGTGTGACTGCTATTGTCTTGAATATCTTATTCAACATGTTGCCTTCTAGAAAGCGCAAGTCTGTTCCAGCAGTTGGAAAAGAAAGTGCCATCAACCAAGGATAAAATAAAATGAGCAAGTCGCATACGCGGCTTGCTCATTTTTTATTGGCTATAAAAGGCAAGAAAATCGAGTGTTTTTTGAAGCGTTTCTCTTGCATCGTCTGTATATAAATCATATTGATACTGGTGTTTCAAGTTTTTTTGAGTGCCTTCAAAGAAGGCAGAAGCCACTTGAACCTCGTAAGATTGTAGAACATCAACCAACTCAGTGGATTGAGAAACGAAAGGGTCTGCATCACCTACGGTTATAAAAACTGGCGGAAATTCCGAGTTAATATGTTGAACTGTGGAAAGTTCATCAATCTTGGAGAACGATTCAAAAGGTTTTACTCCTGTGTAAGCTGTTAAAAAAAGATCAATATTTGGAAACGCAGAAGCTCTTAGTGTATTCATATTGTATATCCCACCTAGTAATACCGCTCCTTGAAGCTGAGTGTTGGATATGGCAGGCTCGATCGCCATAGAGGTAGCGAGTTCTGCATTAGATACAAGAGCAGCAACTTGGCTAGCAATCTGGGCACCTGCAGAATCTCCCCCGACAAATACTTGCTCTATATCGCCTCCGTATTCACTCGCGTGAAGTGTTAAATAAGCAAGTGCTTCATTTGCCTGCGCAACAGGACCCGGGTAAAGAGATTCTGGAGCTAAAGAATAATTAATATTCGCCACGACGTAGCCAGCATTCGCAAGTGACATGGCATAATCTTGTCGGCTATCTTTAGATCCACCGACGTATCCTCCACCGTGTATCCATAAGATTACAGGCATTGAATCAAGAGCATCTTTAGGGTAGTAAATATCCAAGAGACTATTAGCAGAATCGTGGTAAGACAAGTTTTTCACAACTGCAACTCGCTTAGTAATCTCATGCATATTTGGCGGCGCGCTAAAAGCAGCAGAACCTGATATGTGAATAGATGCTGAAACATCAGGAGGAGCAGTAGTCTCTTCGAAAACAACGATTATACATAGAAGAGAGATGAAAAAAGCAAAGGCAATCCATTCTTTTTTGGTTCGATGTCTCTTTTTTGCTGCCATGGTAGTCTCCTTTAAAGTGAGTTTTCGTTAGGAAATTATATTGAACGCTTGTTGTTTTGGGTATAGGTTAATTACGTATCAGTTTTGTCTAACATATGTATTAGATATGCTAACACGAATAAACAAAATGACCAATGGGTATAAGTCTTGAAATTGAAATATACTTGTGACAATGAAAGAGCGGATTTGCAATACAAGATGGGTACAGTAGGTATAGAAAGTTAAAGAGAAAGGAGTGAAGATGTGTTTGGACTATCCGATTTAATCTCATTAATCATTTCAGCATTCATCATTTTACCAGTTGTTGTGTTTTTAAGAGAATCCGGTTATTTGTTGATGAGTTTACTATTGGGGGTAAAAAATCCGAGGCTCACGATTGGATCGGGTACTAGGATTTTTAAAATAGGAATGTTCGATATACGAAAGTATTATCATTTATATAGTTGGTACTCGTATGATTCTTTAAAACGAGAAGGAAAGTTTGCCTATATTGCACTTTATGCGAGCCCGATTTTAGTGAATGTTATTGTTGCTGTTACATTAAATGCTATGGTAGCTAATGGCATGTTTGAAGAACGGGCAACTTTTTTCAATCGATTTGTTTTTTATGCATTTTACTATATATTGTTTGATGCAATCCCGATGAAAACAGCAAATGGGATGCCAAACAATGGAATGATTATTTATGAAATGCTTCGTTATGGCAAAAGAACCGACTTTAACAATGAACCTTTTCTTCCTTCTACATCAGAAGTGGAAGAGCAATATCACGAGGATGTTGAGAAAATAGAAGAGCTTAAAGAACATCAAAAAGATCAAGTAGAAGAAGAACGGAAAAAAGATAATATCTCTAGGGCGGAAGAAAAAGATAAGAAAGAAGAAATTGAAGAAGACAAACAAGAAAGTAAAGAAGATTTAGAAGAGATAAAAGATCAAAAGAAAGAACAATTAGAAGAATACGAAGACAATATTCCAAAATAAAATACTGGGAAATTAATGGTTTTAGAAAATCTATAAATATTTTAGTTAGAGGTAGGAGAATGCTAAGATTAGCATGTAGATTTATTAACAAAAGGAGTGCTCTAAATGACAAAGAAATCAATGGGGATTCATCATATTACGGCAATTGTTGCAGATCCTCAAGAAAATGTAGATTTTTATGCCGGGGTATTAGGATTACGTTTAGTCAAAAAAACTGTGAATTTTGATGATCCAGAAACGTACCATTTATATTTCGGTGACAAAAGTGCAAAACCAGGCACCATTATGACTTTCTTTCCGTGGGGCAACGCTTATAAAGGGAAGATTGGCGATGGCCAAGTAGGTGTCACGACTTTTGCGGTCCCTGTTGGCGCTTTAACATTCTGGGAAAAAAGATTAGAAAAGTTTAATATCCCTTTTTCAAAAGTCTCGCGTTTTGAAGAACAGTATTTAGCGTTTGATGATCCTCATGGTCTTCATTTAGAGTTAGTCGAAAGACAAGAAGGAGAGCCGAATGCTTGGAAAACTCAAGAGGTGGCAAAGGAAGTTGCGATTAAAGGATTTGGTGGCGCAACGCTATACACAGCTAACGCAGAAAAAACGGCTGAGTTATTAGAAATAGTTATGGGACTAGAAAAAGTTGGAGAAGAAGATGACTTGTTGCGTTTCCGTGCAGCGAGTGAAATCGGAAATATCATTGATGTGAAACTAACTCCTGTAGGCGTAGGGCAAATGGGAGTAGGGACCGTTCATCATATTGCATGGCGTGCACAAGATGATGCTGATCAATTGGATTGGAAAGAGAAAGTAGAAACATATGGCTTAGGCGTAACACCGGTTCAAGATCGTCAGTATTTCAATGCAATCTATTTCCGTGAATATGGGGATATCTTATTTGAAATTGCGACAGATCCACCTGGATTTGCGATAGATGAAACACCAGAATCTTTAGGAGAATCCTTAATGCTACCGGAACAGTATGAACAACATAGAAAAAATATTCAACGTCTATTACCACCCATTCAAGTACGGAATTTGGATGAATAAAAGAAGAAGCACCTCTGATTTTGTATCAGAGGTGCTTCTTTATGTTTATTTCGAAATCATGCTTTTTAAAAACAAATTGATGTTTTGGGGTCTTTCGGCGAGTCTTCTCATATAGTACGCATACCAATCTTGTCCAAAAGGAACATAGGTTGTAAAAGCAAAGCCTTCTTTTGCCAAGTCTTTTTGCATTTCAGAACGGAAACCGTATAACATCTGAAATTCAAATCGATTTAGCGGAATGTTTTCTTCTTTTACAAATGCTTTTACTTGTTCAATAATATGATGGTCATGTGTTGCGATTGATGTAAATCCAGGACATTGAAGGTGGATTTTAATGAGCTTTAAATAATTTTCATCGACTTCATGCTTTTCCTGGAATGAAACTTCTGCACTTTCTTTGTAAGCACCTTTTACAAGGCGTAGTCGCACATTTTGTAGATTTTCTAAATCTTTTTCGGAGCGGTATAAGTAAGCTTGGATAACTGTACCGACATTATCATACTCTGCTCGTAAAGCTTCAAGAATATCGAGTGTTTGTTGTAAGTGAGCGTAATCTTCCATATCTAGGTTAATGAATATGTCGTAGCGGGAAGCTTCAGCCACAACTTCCTGAATGTTTTTCAAACAAAAGTCAAAATCTACATCTAAGCCAATTTGTGTTAATTTAACCGACATATGTGCATTTACACCATGAACTTGAATAGCTTCAAGTGTTTCTATTATAGCTTCTTTGGCTTTTGTTGCTTCTTCTTTCGTATGGACAAATTCACCAAGACTATCGATTGTAGCGCTAATTCCGTTAGCATTCAGTTCCTTTACTGACTGCATCATACTGGTGATGTCAGTTCCTGCCACGACTTTTCCAGCGCCTAATTTTAGTCCCCATTTTTTAGCGGCACTATTTAATGGTTGGTTTTTGGACAATGCAATAAAGAAGTTTTTTGTTACACCCACGTTTGATTCCCCCTATACTGTTAAAGCACTTTGTCGATTAGTTAAGATTTTATATAGGAATGTCCTATTGGCCTAAATTCCAAGGGAGTTGATGAATAATCCTTTGTTAACTCAGAGCATATCATACATTAACTGAAAACTAAAAACTTGAGGAAATAGATGACTTTATAAAAATCACGTGTTTGCTTTCTTGAGGTTAATTGGAATATATCTAATGTGAAAATATAAAAGTGCAAAAACGTGTAGAATAGAACCAATGATGGAAAATAAGTGAGGGGGGATAAAGTGAATCAAAAAGCTGCCAAAGGCTTTATATTTTCGGTTATGAGCTATGGCTTGGTGCATTTTATCACCTATTTTTATGAAAGTGCAGTGTTAACTTTAATCCTTTCTGTTTTAGGTGTAGTGTTGCTACTATTTGCTGCAATCTTGTTGCCTTTTAAGAAGTTTCAATTACAAATGTGGTTAGTGATAATGGCTATAGCTATGTTGTTTTTCACGAGTGATTCATTTAGCGCAGATTTGATCAAAGGCTTGCAACAAATGAGAAATCTAGTTGGTTTGCTATTAGTTGTGCCAATGATTAGCTGGGTTTTAAAAGAAGAACCTTATATCGAAGAAATTATGAGTTATGCTCATAATTTTTTAAATCAAAGTCAGAAATTTTATTTTGGTCTTATGGCAATGACACAAGTTATTTCGCATTTTCTATTGTTTGGTGTCGTGCCGATGATGTATCATTTTATTGATAATTTTTTAAAAGATCATAAAGGGGAAGCATGGGAAAACTTTAAAGGGACCGCAATTCTACGTGGTTTTGGACTTTCTACATTATGGGTAATTAGTATTCCGAGTTTCATTTTTGCGGTAGAAGCATTGGATGCGACACTTTGGAAGTCTATGGCATTAGGATTTGTCTTTGCCCTAGCGGGGACAGTTTTATCGGTAATCTTTTCTTATTATCAAGAGAAGAAATACGGAGTGGACTTTTCTGGAATCTTAGGAGATGAAATCGCAAAGGCGATGAAAAATTCTCGGAATCAAGGAAAGTGGAATAAAGATGTAGCGGAATTTGTCTTTTTGTTTATCTCTTTGTTTGGAACCATTTTCTTTATTCATGAGATTACAGGACTCGAGTTTTTATTGACTATCCCGTTAGTCATAGTTGTTTGGACCTTTCTCTATTTTCTCATTAAAAGGAAACTGCCGAGCTTTGTTGTTGAAAGCCAGTATTATTTTTCAAAAGGAGTCGCAAAGCAAGCTCAACAATACAGTATATTAGTCGCTGCGGGCTTATTGATTTATATTTTAAATCAATCAAATGTTGGGGAGTATGTTATTAATGGCATGAACTTTTTAACTGGAATAATACCGCTATTGAATATATTGTTGCTATTGCCGTTTATTGTGATTTTCCTTGGATTTATTGGGTTAGGTCCTCTACCTGTTATCGTTTTAGTAACAGGGATATTAGAGGCGATCCCGTTTCCGTATCCACCGGAATTGGTTGTGTTAGCAGTTACTTCAGGAAGTGTTATTTCTATTATTTTGTCGCCATTTGTTATGCCGGTCATCATTTTAAGTAGTGTTAATGGATTGAGCGGAATCCGCAATGGTCTTCAGTTCAATTTAAAGTTTGCTATCGCGTTTTATGTGATGGTCCAATTGTTTATTCAAACAGCTATTCATTTATAGTTAAATGAGTAATGCACGTAAAAGTCTTTCTAGTCTTTTACGTGTATTTTCAAGTTCAAAAGTAGAGCCATTGAAAGCCTGTCATCCTTAGCGTATAATTCAAAATGACTGAATATTAAAACGAATAATGTATGCAGAGTAAAAGTGAAACTCTAAATAAAAAAACCGCCACGTCTAAGTGGCGATCTCCGTATTACTTTGGTTGAGGTGCGTGAATTTCCCAAGACAGTTTCAACGCATCTGCCAAATAATCGGCGGCTTCATCGGCTTTAAAGTTATCGATTTGGAATTTAGAGTGATTTAGTGAATAACTATTTTGCCGTTCAAGAAATAACGCTTTAATATCTTCAAGAGAACGTCCTTTTAACAAGGGACGGTTGTCCGTGAGAATGTGGATTCGGTCTTTCCAGGATTCCCATGAAATATCGAAAAATAAGACGATGCAATTGGTCATACAAATGTCTTGAATTTCTTTTTGTAAAAAGGCACCACCTCCAACAGAAATGATGTTGAGTGGTTGTTTACTGTATTTCACAATCAATTCTCTCTCTTTGTCGCGGAAAACCTGTTCGCCATAGAGCTCGAATATTTGTGGGATTGGCATATCAAACTCTTTCTCGATTTCAGCATCGATATCGACAAAATTCCGATAGAGTTTTTGGGCTAGTAACTTTCCGACAGTAGTTTTCCCAACCCCCATAAAGCCAATGCACACAATGCTTTTTTCACGGATAGATAAACCGAAGTTTCTCATGGACAGCCTTCTTTCTTTTTAAAATGATTGGTCGGGTTCATAGCCTACTTTACCTTATCTGTATTGAAAATTCATCGCATTTATTGAATATATAAGTTTTATCCGTGAAGTCCTATTGAAATATATGTAGACGAGGATTTTTGAACTGTTTTCAAATAGAAACTTATTTAGTCTAGGGGGTAGTTTGATGGCAACGAGTTATTTACTGACAGGATCGTATGCATCCAAAATAGAGAAAGGTATTAAACTCTGGGAATTTGAAGAAAGCGATGGGAAGTTAACAGAGTTAACAAGTATTGGAGATATTGAACGTCCTTCGTTTATCGCTGTTCATCCAAACAAAACGAGCTTTATTGCTACAAGTGAAGTGGGGAGTGGTGAGCTTGTTAGCTATTGGGTTCACCCAACTACTAAAAAAATTAGGGAAACCAACCGACAATCTTCGAATGGCGATCACCCAGCTCATGCGACTATCGATGAAACAGGAAACTGGCTATTATCAGTTACTTATTCAGGAGCAACGATTAATGTCCATCCACTCCTTTCAGACGGAGCAATTGGAGAGCTAGCGTTCTCTATAAAACACGAAGGCTCTGGACCAAATAAAGAGCGACAAGATGCGGCTCATCCCCATTCTATTATACAAATGCCGGGTAAAAACTTATTCTTAGTATCCGATTTAGGAACCGATACAATCGCTACTTATAAGTTAGATCCCGATAAAGGAAAATTAACACTTCAATATACTGCTCAAACAGAAGCGGGAGCAGGGCCGCGACATGTAAGTTTTCATCCGACAAAGCCTTTTGTTTACTCAGTAAATGAATTGAACTCGACATTAATGGTTTACAAAATAAGCCATGAAGGGCAATTAGAGTTTCTTCAATTATTGCCTTTAGTGCCAGACAGTTACGAAGGAGAAAATACGAGTGCAGAAATTTCAGTATCAAGCGATGGTAAATTTGTTTATGCATCTAATCGGGGGCATGACAGTATTGCTTCTTTCGCAGTTCAAGAGAATGGGACTCTGGAAAACTTGGGATTAGCAGGATCCGGAGGAGAAGGTCCAAGGCATTTTTCTTTAATGCCAGGAAACGGCTGGTTAATAGTAGCAAATGAAAATTCTCATACACTTACCGTCTTGAAAATGGGAAATGCAGGTACCCCGTGCACAGTAGAAAGTATTATTCAAACAACGGCTCCCGTTTGCGTAAAAGTAATTTAATAAAATGTATGAAAAAACACCTAAAGTCGAAGGCTAGAAAGCCTTTGACTTTAGGTGTTAATTTATTTACCAATCCGTTGATTCTTTTTCAACAATGCCAAGCTCTTTCATCAAACGCGTAAAACCGCTGTCGCGATTTCCTGCAAAGGCTATTTCAGTACAAGTGGAGTGAGGAGGATAATTAAGCTCTTGAGCCTCTTCTAAAGTAGCTTCTTCTAAAAAATTTGTAGCATCAGCTTGTTCAAAGCAAGAAGGAGCGATATATGTTCTGAATGTATGTTCAAGGATTACGCGACTTTCCGGTGCGGGTTCATTTTCTCTTGGCAAAAAGAATAACAGCAACAACACAGCAACAGCTAGAAGCAGAGCGCTCATCCAAATTTCTTTTTTCTTCATCAGCTTATTCCTCCGTCAGTAAAATTTCCGCATCCGCTAGAATATCTTCTACCGGTGGATTCAGCCCTTCGTAAGATTTCATGATGACCCCTTCTTGGTTGACTAAGTAAAAATAAGTACCATGAATAACTTGATCGTCATTTTCAGGCTTTCTAGCTAAAGTACGAAAATTATCCATCGCAAAATCATCAATTTCTTGTGGAGTATAACCTGTGAGCAAGTTCCAAGTCGATAAATCTGCACCGTAATTTTCAGCATAGGATTTGAGAACTTCGGGTTTATCAAACACAGGATCCACACTAAATGAAACAATTTGAACATCTAGTCCTTGTTCTTTTAATTGTTCTTGCAAACCCGTCATATTCGCCATCATTGGCAAGCAGACGGTAGTGCAGTTCGTAAAGACGAAATCGGCAAGCCATACTTTTCCTTCTAAATCGGCCGAGCCAAATTCTTCATTATTTTGATTTGTAAAAGAGAAATCTTCAATTTCCCAATTAAGCGGATCTTCAATACTTGGGCTACATGCACCCAAAAAAATACTGACTAATACAGCTAATAAAAGATTTTTATAATTTCGCAAAAACGTCAACCTCTCTTTCGATAAACGGTTACCTCCTTAAGCGTAGTGGAAATTCTCTTCTCAAACAAGAGTATAAGAGGGAAGAAATGTGTAGACATTTCGAACAGGATTACGAAAAAAATTGAATTTAACTAAATTTTTGAATAATCAAGAATCTTAACAAGGGTTTTACATTGCTTATGTAGAATTAAAAGAGACACGGAACCGTAAAATCCTGGAGGTGTGAAAATGAATCAATCAACAGTCCAGCTTACTCAAAAAGAGTTAGAGGCTTTCCATACTGGACAGATGAAAGACGCATATCGTTATTTTGGTGCGCATACAATAGGAGATCAAACAAGTTTCACTTTATGGGTTCCACAAGTGACAAAAGTATCGGTAGCTTGTATAGAACCGGGCAGTTTAAGCGAAGAGATATTCCAAATGGAGCAGCATCCTCTTGATGAGACAATTTGGCAGGTGCAAGTTCCGCGAAAGCTTACTGGATACGCCTATGAGTACATCCTCGAAACACCAAACAGTGACATTTTACGGAAATCGGATCCTTATGCTCGATCGAGTGAGAAAAGACCAAAAACTAAATCGATTGTAGCAGGAGCTTCCAAACATACGTGGTCAAAAGCTGTGTTAAACCAAAAGAAAATCCAAAACAAAAATCATTTTGAAAAACCAATGGCTATTTATGAATTGCATATCGGAACATGGAAGCGCAATGCCCAAGGAGATTTTTTGAGTTATCGTGAATTGGCAACTAAACTGATTCCTTACGTTCTGGAGATGGGTTTTACTCATATCGAAATTTTGCCGATAACAGAACACCCACTAGATGAATCCTGGGGTTATCAAACCACAGGGTATTTTGCTCCAACTAGTCGCTATGGGACCAGCGATGATTTGAAATACTTTATCGCACAATGTGCGGAAAATAAAATCGGTTTAATATTAGATTGGATTCCAGGGCATTTTTGTGTCGATGAACATGCTTTAGCACGATTTAATGGGAATTATTTATACGAAAGCGAGTTAGAGGAACGACGTATGAATCCCGATTGGGGCACTTTAAATTTTGACGTGACAAAAGGAGAAGTCGTTAGCTTTCTGTTATCGAGTAGTCATTATTGGCTAGAAGAATTTAAATTTGATGGCTTCCGGATGGATGCGCTGATTTGTTTATTATTCGTTCCGAACATAGAAGAAAGACAACCCAATCAGCAAGGAACTGATTTTCTGCAAAAATTAACGAATAACTTAAAGGAATTTCATCCCCATGTGTTATTAATTGCTGAAGATGCCTGGAACTATCCGAAAGTGACACACGATGTTGCAGATGGAGGAATCGGGTTTCATTATAAGTGGAATTTTGGATGGATGCGGGACACGCTGGACTATATGGAAGTACAGCCTTCAAAGCGCTCTGAAGTACACGGTAAAATGAACTTTTCTCTCATGTATCAATATGAAGAACGATACCTTCTAGCACTTTCACATGACGAAGTAGTGAATGGTGAAGCTTCTTTATTAAATAAGCTTCCTGGCACACTCGACGACCGATTTTCACAACTGAGGTTACTGCTAGGTTTCTGGATCGCTCATCCAGGTAAAAAACTGCTGTTTATGGGGCAGGAATTTGGTCATTTCGAAGAATGGGAATTTAAACCTGAGTTGGATTGGGCATCATTAGAAACCGAGAATCATAAAAAAATGGCGAATTTCACAAAAGAGTTATTGGGTTTTTATAAAACAGAAAAGGCCTTTTTTGAATTAGACGATCATCCGGACGGCTTTTCATGGATCGATGCAGATAATCATCAGCAAAGCGTGGCTGCATTTATCCGAAGAGGGCATATGGAAGAGGACGAATGCATCGTCGTTTGCAATTTTTCAGAGCGTAATTATGAAAATTTTAAGTTAGGGGTTCCAAAACTTACAGATTATGAAAAGATCTTCACCACAAGTAATGAAAATAGAAAAGTTGTCGTTAAGGCGTTAGCCGATTCAAGCGACGATTTACCTTATTCTATTCAAATGGATTTGCCTGCATTTACGATGAATATATGGAAAAAAAGAATGGGAGTGAAGAAAAATGAATAATAAAGTAGTTGCTATGCTTTTAGCGGGCGGACAAGGAAGTCGATTAAAATCATTAACACATACAATAGCTAAACCGGCACTTCCATTTGGTGGGAAATATCGAATTATTGATTTTCCTTTATCCAATTGCACCAATTCAGGAATTAATACGGTTGGCGTTCTGACACAATATCAGCCACATGTTCTGCATGCCTATATTGGACTTGGTACACCGTGGGATTTGGATCGTCGTAATGGAGGAGTAACCATGTTGCCGCCTTATGCCGAAATTGATGGCAACAAATGGTATGCAGGTACCGCAAGCGCAATTTATCAAAACATCACTTTTCTTCAGTCGTGCGATCCAGAATACGTATTAATTTTATCGGGAGATCATATTTACAAAATGGATTATGAAGTATTAGTGGATTATCACAAAGAACATGAGGCAGATGTAACTATTTCTGTGCTAGAAGTGCCATGGGAAGAAGCAAGTCGATTCGGAGTCATTAATGTTGATGACAAGATGACAGTGCTGGAATTCGACGAGAAACCAGAAAATCCAAAAAGCAACTTGGCTTCCATGGGAGTTTACGTGTTTACCTGGAAAAAACTAAAAGAATATTTGGAAGCTGATAATGTGAATGAAGAATCATCTCATGACTTTGGTAAAGACATTCTTCCGTCCATGATGGAAAAAGGTGAAAAAATGATTGCCTATCCATTTAAAGGATATTGGAAAGATGTGGGAACTGTTGATAGCTTTTGGGAAGCGAATATGGATTTGCTTGACTTAAATTCCGGCTTAAATTTACATGATTCCGGCTGGCGTATTTATTCTTCGAATCCTCAACTTCCGCCGCAAGTTATCAATAAAACAGGAAACGTTCAGTCTTCTATGGTAAACGAAGGTTGTGTGATCTCAGGAGAAGTCACAAAATCAATTATATTCCAAAAAGTTGTAATAGGTGAAGGAGCTTCCATCTCGGAAAGTGTCATCATGAGCGGAGTAATTATAAACAAAGGTGCCAAACTTCATAAAGTAATTGTGCCACCCGAATTTGAAGTGCCAGAAGGATTTGAGATCTTCGATCAGCAGGACGAAGTGGTTCTCTTAACAGATGAAGAAATAGAAAAATGGAAGGAGCGTGGCAAACGATGAATTTACTTGCAGTAGTAGATGCTTCTATAAAAAAAGAAGGGTTGCAAGATATAACAATGCAACGAACTGTTTCGTCTGTTCCTTTTGCTGGACGTTATCGGTTAATCGATTTTGTATTATCAAATTTAGTTAATTCAGATGTTAATACGGTTGGTGTCTTCCCATCCTACCCGCTTGCTTCTTTATTAGATCATATTGGTGTAGGTAAGAGCTGGGATTTAGACAGAAGAAAGAATGGATTATATTTTCTTCCGGTTACACAGCGAGATGGAGGAATATCGAGTGTAGGAGCATTTGCTGGATTAGAAGAACATCTACAATTTTTTACAAAAAGCAATCAACCCTACGTGGTAGTCACGAATAGCTTTGTTGTTACCCAATTAGACTTTAAAGACATGCTGGAAAAGCATATCGAGTCCGGAGCAGACTTCACAGAAGCTGTTAGCAAAGGTGTGCAATTAAAAACTTATATTTTGGCTAAAGATTTGTTGGTCGAATTACTTCAAACCTATTTAGAGAAACAAGTGGTAAGCGTTGAAGACGTTGTTAACTTAAAGAAAAGCCCATATACATTTAATGAGTATGAATACGAAGGTTACTATGCGGTTATCGATTCTATTCAAGGCTACTTAGAGGCTTCATTGGATTTATTAAATGAAGAAAAAAGAGAGCAATTGTTTCTCGAAGGTCGACCAATTTTCACGAAAGTGAAAGATGAGCCGCCAACACGCTATGTCAGTGGTTCACATGTCGAGCGTGCATTAATTGCGAACGGTAGCACAATTGTGGGGACAGTAAAGGATAGTCTCATTAGTCGAGGAGTTTATATAAAAAAAGGTGCACGTTTAGAAAGTTGTATCATCATGCAAAAAAGTACGATTGAAGAAAATTGCGATTTATCCTATGTTATTGCTGACAAAGATGTATACATTGGCGAAGGGGTAGTATTACATGGAACTTCTGAGCGACCGATTGTTTTACGCAAAGGGGCGAGTGTTACGAAGGAGGATTTATGATGAAGATTGTAATGGCAGCAGCAGAATGTGCACCTTTTGCAAAAGCTGGAGGGTTAGCTGATGTATTAGGAGCATTACCGAAAGAACTCAGCAGATTAGGCCATGAAATTACGGTTATTATACCTAAATATAGTTTGATAGCTGATCAATATACGTCAGAATTTGTTCAAAAAGAGTCTATTGAGATGCCTTTTAAAGGACAACAAAAAACATTTCGAGTTTTTGAATATGCACAAACTGGTGTCAACTATCTCTTTATGGAATATGATGATTATTTTAAACGAGATCAAATTTATGGCCAGTCGGATGATGCGGAACGGTATGCCTTTTTTAACAGAGCGGTACTTGAAATCGTTCAGCAGCGAAAACTACAACCAGATGTAATACATGTTCATGATTGGCATGCGGCGGCTACCTTATTTTTATTGAAAGAAGATTCACGATATGAATCTATTAAAGCAACTAAAACTGTTTTAACCATTCATAATCTGCAATTCCAAGGAAAGTATTCGAAAAAAACATTTCTCGAAAACTTTGAAATGGATGAACGTTATTACGACGAAGGTCTTGTGGAGTGGAAGGGCAATTTTAATTCATTAAAGACAGGTATTTTTTATGCGGATAAAGTTACGACTGTGAGCCCTACGTACCGAGATGAAATCTTAACCGATTTTTATGGTGAGAAATTGAATAGCTTTTTACAAGAAAAAGAACAAGATCTGATTGGGATTTTAAATGGAATCGATTTAGAAGTTTATAATCCTGCTTCAGATTTATCCATTGCACGGGAATTTGACGTGATGAGCATGGAAGGAAAGCAAGTGAACAAACGTGAAATTCAGTTGAAAGCGGGGCTGCCAGAGCGAGGGGATGTCCCGTTATTGACGATGATTTCAAGATTGTCAGGACAAAAAGGTATTGATATTTTACAGGAAATGCTTCCAGACTTACTATCAAATGAAGACGTTCAATTCGTTTTATTAGGATCTGGAGAAGAACAGTATGAAATGTTTTTCAAAGAACTAGACATTGATTTTCCAGGGCAAGTTTCAATTAATATAGGCTTTGATGAAGGATTTGCACATTTATTGTACGCGGGAGCGGATATCTTTCTAATGCCTTCTCATTTTGAACCGTGTGGGCTCAGTCAACTAATTTCGATGCGATATGGAACGGTTCCTGTAGCCAATAAAACAGGGGGATTAAAAGATACAGTCATAGAATACGATGAAAATCAGAAGTCTGGAAATGGATTTTTAAGTGATTTTTCCAAAGACAAGTCATTTGATAGTGCTTTACAGCGATGCCTGACTTTTTACCAACAGTCTGATCACTGGGAAGCAATCAAGAAAAACGGCATGACAGGTGATTATTCGTGGTCACGTTCTGCGGCAGAATACGCTGAACTTTATGAACGGCTAATTTAAAGGGGCGTGCCAAATATGTTTTCTTCCAAAGAAGAGTTCAAGAAAAGTTTTACGAATCGCATAGAATCTAAAGGACCAGAAAAAAGTCTGGAACTTGCTCATGAAACTTTATGGGAAATGACAAGCGAGTGGGTTCAAGAAAGTTGGAAACGTACCAACCAATTATATGAAGAAAATCAAGACAAACAACTGTATTATATTTCGATTGAATTTTTAATTGGGCGAGTGCTGGGGCAAAACCTTATGAACTTGAACTTTTACAATTTGGTCAAAGAAGGACTTGATGAACTAGGACTCGAGCTTTCTGAAATAGAAGAATTTGAAATCGAACCAGGTTTGGGAAATGGTGGATTGGGAAGATTAGCGGCCTGTTTTATGGATTCTCTTGCCTCCTTGGAATTACCTGGGCATGGCTATGGTTTACGTTATAGAGGCGGTTTATTTACCCAACATTTTGTAGAAGGTAATCAGACAGAACAACCTACAAAATGGATTAAGGATAAGAATAATATCGATACGCGTAGAGAGGATCTGGCAGTGAACATTCCTTATTATGGAGAAGTTCAAATAGTCATGGGTCTTGATGGAATGCGCACAAAAGTAGAAAATCCTGAATGGGTCAAAGCTGTACCGTATGATATACCAATTGTCGGAGCAAATGGTGGTACGGTAAATACACTTCGGTTATGGCAAGCAGAAGTTTCAGATCGTCCACTCCCTACTCATAGAGATTATGCAGTTTATGAACGTGAGACGGCCAATATTACCGATCGGCTTTATCCTGACGATTCTCTAGAGACGGGGAAAATCCTGCGTTTAAAACAGCAGTATTTACTTTGTAGTGCTTCTCTTCAAAATATTATAAGCAATCATAAAAACTCTTTAGATCAATTGCCGGCCAATATTGCGATTCAAATAAATGATACGCATCCAGCTTTAGCTGTTCCAGAATTAATGCGTATCTTAATTGATGATTTTGCTTTAGATTGGGAAAAAGCATGGGACATTACAACGCGCACTATTTCTTATACAAATCATACAATTTTGGAAGAGGCGATGGAAAAATGGGACGGTCATTTAATTCAATCGTTATTGCCAAGAATTTATTTAATCATTGAAGAAATTGATCGCCGTTTTAACGAAAGCTTAGAGAATCAAGGGAAAGACGATGAAACTCTTCGGAAATTGTCTATCATCGAAAATGGAGTTATTAAGATGGCGGTATTGGCGGTAGTGGGAAGTTATAAAGTAAACGGTGTAGCCAAATTGCATACAGAAATTTTGAAAAAACGTGAAATGAAGGAATTGAACGAGCAGTTTCCAAACAAATTTCACAACAAAACGAACGGAATTACGCACCGAAGATGGTTGATTAAAGCTAATCAAGAGTTGTCCGGGTTGATCACAGAGACAATTGGTTCGAAGTGGGTTAAAGAGCCTGAGCGCTTGAGTGAACTGCATTATTACTCTCAAAATCAAACGTTTCTTCAAGATTTCCAAGCTATTAAAAACTTGAAAAAAGAGCAGTTAATTCATCATCTTCAGCGAGATCAAAATATTATTGTCGATCCATCTTCAATTTTTGATATTCACATTAAACGATTCCACGGCTATAAACGACAATTGATGAACATTTTGCATATTCAAATGCTATACGACCGAATTAAACAAGATTCTACTTATCGACCATATCCACGAACTTTCTTTTTTGGAGGTAAAGCCGCGCCAAGTTATCACTTTGCAAAACAAGTGATTAAAATGATCAATACAGTAGCGAAAAAAGTGAATAATGATCCTTTAGTGAGACAGCATCTGCACATTGTATTTGTTGAAAATTACAATGTCACACAAGCGGAATATTTAATACCTGCGGCTGACGTGAGTGAACAAATTTCAACTGCTTCCAAAGAGGCTTCAGGTACTGGAAATATGAAATTTATGATGAATGGTGCACTGACAATTGGTACATTTGATGGAGCAAATGTTGAGATATTTGAACAAGTTGGCCAAGAAAATGCATTTGTCTTCGGAATGCGTGCAGAACAGGTGATGGAATATGAGAAAAATCAATCTTATAATCCAAAAGAAATCATTGAATCGGATTTGGAAATTGGAAAGTTAATGGAAGAACTGATTAAAGGAGATTGGACAGAAGGAAAAGCGAATGCTGACTTTATTGTGGGACAGTTGGTACATGATCGAGATCCTTATTTTGTGTTAAAAGATCTTCCGAGTTATACACGAGCACATGAGCAAATTTTAGATGCTTACGCAAATCCGGTTAAGTGGGCAGAAATGGGCGTTAAAAACATTGCTGCTTCCGGTATTTTCTCTAGTGACCGGACCATCCAGCAATATTCAGACGATGTTTGGCATTTAACGAAAGTTCCTAGTTTGTATTAGAAGCTGAAAGGGTGGCAATATGGCAGATTACGAATTTGATAATACCGATTTAACAAACTATAAAGCGGGTGGCGTGTTAGTCGGCAAAGTGGCAATTGTCACTGGTGCTAGTAGTGGTATCGGTCAAGCTGTAGCAATTGCGTATGCTAAGGAAGGTGCGAGAGTGATTATTGGGTATCTTGGAGATGACGAAGGTGCCCAAAAAACCATTGATTTGATCGAGGGTTATGGTGGCGAGGCAAAAGCGTTAAGTGGTGATTTAGGTAAATCAGAGAATTGTGACGCACTCGTTCAATTCACGTTAGCTGAATTCGGCCAAGTAGATATCGTCGTTAATAACGCCGGGTACCAATATCCGCAAACCTCACCACTCGATATTACAGACGAGCAGCTTTTAAAAACATTTGAGATCAAGGCATTCGCCATGTTTTATTTAACGCGAGCGGCACTTCCTCATTTGAAAAAAGGATCTCGAATTATTAATACGGCATCCATTAATGCTTATCGTGGGCATTCAGATTTGATTGATTACTCCGGAGCGAATGGTGCGATGGTAGCGATGACTCGCTCGTTGGCACGTCGATTAGTACGAGAGGAAATTGCGGTGAACGGCATTGCGCCGGGCCCAATTTGGACACCACTCATTACTAAAACTTTTGGAGATTTAAATCCAAATGTAGGAGATGACTTTGGTGAAGATGTACCAGCAGGGCGTCCTGGTCAACCATACGAACTCGTAAAAGCATATGTATTTTTAGCAGATCCGCAAAATTCATATATGACGGGACAATTTCTGCATATGAACGGTGGAGACTATATGTCTACTTGATAAAAGCAGTCCAAGAAAACATCTTGGTCTGCTTTTTCATATATTCTTCTATATGGTAAAATTCACTGAAGAACGGGAGTGAGTTTTTGAAAAAGAGTGTATGGATCTTACTACTACTAATTTTTAGTTTTGGATTACTTACAGCTTGTACAAAAGTGATTGATCAATCAAAAGAAGATGGCAAAGATAATCCAACAAACCAAGAAAAGAAAGAGCAGCCGATTGCTGCAGAAGATGATAAACAGCTAATGCGTGTGCATTATATCGATGTGGGTCAAGGCGATGCTACCTTATTGGAAGTCGAGGAGTTTTCACTATTAATTGATGCAGGAAATTGGAAATCAACCGAAGTTGTCGATTATTTAAAGCAACAAGAGATAAAGAAGATCGATATTGTTGTCGGGACTCACCCAGACGCCGATCATATTGGACAACTGGCTCAGGTAATTGGAGAGTTTGATGTTGGCGAGGTATGGATGTCTGGTAATCTGAGCAGTTCTGCTACTTTTACAAATGCATTGCAGGCAATCGATGCGAGTGGGACAGAATATATAGAACCTAGAACAGGGGAAGTTTTTGATGTTGGTTCTCTTCAAATTGAAGTGCTCCATCCAAGTGAAATCACCGGGTCACCTAATGAAGAATCAATATCTTTGAAAATGACATATGGGGATATCGGGTTTATTTTTACGGGAGATGCAGGGGTGAAAGAAGAGCAAGAAATGATCGACACAGGTATCGATCTCAATGCGGAAATATTGCATTTAGGCCATCACGGCTCTAATACATCCACAAGCTTGGCATTTTTAAAGGCTGTGACGCCTGAAGTTGCGATTTATAGTGCGGGAGCTGATAATTCATACGGGCATCCGCATGCTGAAGTGATTGCAGTTGTAGAAAATGAAGGAGCAGAAGTGTTCGGAACAGACGTAAATGGAACGATTATAGTAGAGACTGACGGGAAAACCTACAAGGTTGAGACGCAACAAGAAGGTGTACCTACTGAAGGACAGAATCGGTGCATTGATATAAACATTGCATCTTCAGCAGAATTACAGGAGATTTCAGGGATAGGCGAAACGTATGCAAAGGCGATTATAAACAAGCGTCCATTTGAAAATATTGAACAATTAATCGGTATTAAAGGAATTGGCCAAGGAACGCTGGATGCTATTCAAGAACAAGGCCTAGCTTGTATAGGAGGGTAATGGGATGAAAGGGATTTTGGACCGAATTGAAGATGACCTATACGCAGTCATTTTAGTAGAAGAAGAAGGACTTGAATTAATCTTACCCGCTAATCGACTGCCAGCCGGAAGCACAATCAATTCCTGGTTTAATATAGATGCAGAAGATGGACAGTTAGCCGTCACCTTAGATTATGAAACATCCTTTATAAAAACAAAGCAGGCTGAAGAAATAATGGCAAGACTGAGGAAACAGAAAAAAGGCAGTCGCTTTAAACGGGAGTAGAAAAAGTCGAGATTCTCTTAGGAGGATCTCGACTTTTTGCTTTTTAGTTTAAATCTAGTCTTTTTCAACTAACTCTAAATGGTAATCAGCTACTTGATTAGGTTTGTACAAATCTGTAATCGATGTTGAATAATCAGAAATAGATGCGTTAAATTTTGCCTCTAAAGTCGGTATACGGATACAGAAATTCATTTTATACAAGAGTGTGGCGATATGGTGATACTCTTCACTCGTTACTTTAAAGTCGAAGGAGACTTTCCGTTTTTGTTGATGAGGGCAGCTTTGGTCATTTGTCTCTTCTTTAAAATTAGAAGCGTGTATTTCGGTATCGTCAATCCATAATGTTGTTTTCGTCACTTATTTTACCTCTACTTTTCTTTTCACCGTATCATAAAAAAAACGTCAAAGCAGTAGAACAGGCTTTGACGGCTAGAGAATTTTTTAATTAGTTAGTTAAGGTTCTTTTTATGTGGTTTTCGTATGTCCGCAACGATTAAAGCTCCGACAAGAAATAGTCCGAGATAACCAATGGTCGGATAAAACAAACTGACGAGGTTTTTAAATCCAACAAAACTTAATACATAGGCAACAAGCACAACAGCAGTAATGAAAACTCGAGATTTGGTTGTGCCCATGACCACAAAGCGTGCCGAGAATGAAAAGAGCATGCTAACTGCAGTATTGTAAATCATTCCAAAAAGAATAAAGGACATAAAGATACCAAGAATAGGTGAGAGGTTATCGGCAATTAGAAGTAATGGCATTGCTGAGCTACCGACGCTGTCCACTTGTGAGAAAATCGCCAAATGACTCAAAATAATGAGGCCGCCTAGAATGAGACCACCAATGAGCCCGCCGCGTGCAGCGACTTTTTCATCTTTTTCAGTTCCACCCATAACAATCGCCATCGAAGCCCCAACGGCAATATTAAACGACACATAATTGATAGCCGATAGGAACCAATTTGACAAAGCTGAATCTTGTTCGTTAGCGGTTGAAGCTAGTGAAGCGAATGTAGCATCCATCGTGAAAAGACTGTAAGCAGCTAAACCGATCACTGCGATGATTAAAAATGGTGTGATGCTTCCAATAATGGCGATTACTTTTTTTACGTTTAACATAATCGTCAAAGCAACTAAAACCGCCATGACTGTACTGCCAAGCGGAGCGGGTAAATTGAATTGCTGAGAGAAGATTGATCCTGCTCCGGCAATCATCACAACACCTACGCCAAATAAAGTTAAAATAATAATGTAGTCGACGATCGAGCCAATTATTTTTCCACTAATTCCAAAAACAGCTTCTTTATGTGAAGTGGTTTTCATTCGACTACCAAGCCGAGTTAAACTCATTCCTAGATATGCAAATAAAGCGGTTGCAAGAATAGCGGCAATAGTTCCCATGTAGCCGAAGCTTGTAAAGTATTGGAGAATTTCTTGACCAGAAGCAAATCCTGCTCCAACAATGATACCAACAAAGGCACTTCCCATTTTCAAACTTTTCATGATGTTCCTCCTAGGTGATGGGTGGGGCATAGATGAGTTTTTTTAGTATAAAATTCTTATTTAAATATAGCAAAAAAAGGAAAGTAGTACAATTGATAAGGGAGTGAGGTTGCAAGTGTTTTAAGAAATTTATGTATTAAAGTAGATTAAATAAAGATATAAAAATAATAAAATATAGAAGAGAATACAAAAAAACATCGCCAGTAAGACTGGCGATGTTTTAGCAAATAATTAGTTTAACTCTTTATTTGCGATAATAACTAATTTACCTTTATCGAGCTCTTCTTCATAATCTGCTGCTTCTTGTGTAGTTAAACCAGCTGCGGCCATTTTAGCACGCAATTCGTCACCACGTGAAATGGTCATGTTTTTCATGCTGTCTAGGAAGCCTTGTTCTTTCATGCCAACTTCTTCTGTGTCCAATGCTTTTGTGATGTCTTTGCCACGTTTTTTATCGTGTGCAAAAATGTAAATATCATCGTGCGTGTAGCCTTGTGTTTCTAATTTCTCGATTTCTGATTTTGCTTGAAGTACGTTTTCGACTGTCATTTTTAAAGTCAATTTTATCCCTCCAAATTAATTTCTTATTACTATACATACCACAGTGGTTTAAAGCTTAAACAAAGAAACGACCAATAATCAGTTATACTAAAGAAAAGTAGAATGGGGAGTGGTTTTTTTGAAGATTATTCCGATTGGTGTTTGGGGAGGTTACCCCAATAAAAATGAGGCAACTTCATCGTTTTTAATCGAACAAGATGGCTTTCGTTGTTTAGTAGATTGTGGCAGTGGTGTATTAGGTGCTGTTCAAAATTACACGGAATTACGTGAGTTGGATGCAGTAATCATCAGTCATTATCATCCGGATCATGTTGCAGATATCGGTGTATTGCAACATGCAGCCATGGTTGGAATGCAGTTAAAAGAGTGGGATACCCCACTATACATCTATGCTCATGACAAAGATTTAGAAGAGTTTAATAAACTTTCTTATAAAGGTGTTACAAAAGGTCGTGTCATAAAAGCATCGGACACACTTGAACTTGGCCCGTGGCAAGTTACGTTTTGTGAAACAATTCACCCTGTCTATTGTTTAGCTATGAGGTTTACTGCGAACGATCGGACAGTTGTATTTACTGCAGATACCGCTTGGAAAGAGGAGTTGGTCGACTTTTCACGAGGAGCAGATCTTTTGGTCGCAGAATCGAACCTTTACGAAAAATATATTGGTATTATTGGGGGACACATGAGTGGTAGCCAAGCGGGTAAACTTGCTGAACAAGCTGGTGCCAAGCAATTATTGCTTACTCATCTTCCTCAATACGGTGAACTAAATGATATTTTAGAGGCTGCGAAATCTAGTTACAGCGGCAATGTCGAGTTTGCGAAAATTGGCAAAACCTATTCTATTTGATGGGGAAAGTTAAGCAGATAGTTTGTATATCACATGGGTTCCTTCTATTCTTTAAGTACACGTAAAGAAATTAAAATGTTGTTACTATCTAATTATTTTAAAAGCTAATTCTTTTATGATCGGTCTGGAGAAAAAAGACTGGAGGAGAATAAGATGAAAATAGGGATAATTGGGGCAACAGGCAAAGCAGGAAATTTGATCTTAAAAGAAGCGCTAAGAAGGCGTCATGAAATAACGGCAATCATTAGAGATTCACAAAAAGCAGAAAACTTAAATGTACCGATTGTAGAAAAAGATGTTTTTAGTATAACGGCCGAAGACTTAGCTCCATTTGATGTTGTCGTTAATGCATTTGGGGTACCACCTGAAAAAGCGAAACAGCACGTTGAGGCGGGAAGAATTCTGATCGATGCACTTAAAAACACCCCAAATACTCGCTTGATCGTAGTCGGTGGTGCCGGAAGTTTGTTTGTAGATGAAGCAAGAACGACTCGTTTAGCAGAAACACCTGAATTTCCTGAAGCATTCAAATCAATTGCAAATAGCCAATCACAAAACTTAGCGGATTTGGAAAAAGCAGAAGGAATCCGGTGGACATTTTTAAGCCCAGCGGCATTTTTCGATCCGAAAGGTCATCGTACAGGACATTATCAAAAAGGTGACGATGGCTTTATCGTCAATAGTAAAGGGAAGAGTTATATTAGCTATGCCGATTATGCTATTGCAGTTGTCGACGAAATTGAAAGTGGGGAACATCAAAACAGACGGTTCACCGTTGTGTCCGAAAATCATCTATAATTTCGAAGAGCCGATTTCTAAGGGAATTGGCTTTTCTATTCATGAGCTTATCTACGTTGGACAGCATTTGCCATAAAATGTTCACGTTCCTTAAGTAAACAGCGATTTGTATCATGTATAATAAGATGAAACTTGAGGTTTAAAGGTGGGAATTAACACAATGGATTTTTTATATTTTCCTGAAGACAAATCGGAGTACATCCCTGGGATTATTTCTGTCGTAATTATATTCATATTATCCGTGCTGATCGTACGGTTATTAGTTAAAGCTTCGCGTAAGCAAGTCAAAAGTTTGGAAGATCAAGGTTATCCTGTTGTTTATAAAGATGGTTTTGATGATGGAAAGTCAGAAGAAGAAATTTTTGAGCCTCAAAAAGCAGCAGATAACGCAAACGAAAAGAAAATACGTGAGAAAAAAGAGACCTGACAGCCGTCAGGTCTTTTTTTGGTTCTTTCACTAGGTGTATACTAGAATCACTTAAAGAAAACTGAGAGATGGAGGCACTGGTTATGAAAAATATTTTCGGAGGAGTACAATGGGCGGTTTTTCTAATTGCTTCTTCCATCGCAGCACCCATCGCAATAGCCAGTATTTTCGGCATGGATACGACAGATACGGCTCTTTTCTTACAGCGCACGATGTTTGTTTTAGGAATTGCTTGTTTAGTGCAAGCCTTTATCGGACACCGTATGCCGATTAATGAAGGACCCGCGGGTTTATGGTGGGGAATATTTATTGTTTATGCGGGGTTAGTCGGCATTATGTATGCCACTATGGAAGAATCTCTTCAAGCCTTGCAGAGTGGGTTATTGTACAGTGGAGTTTTATTTATCATTTTTGCCTATACAGGTCTCGTCGATAAGCTGAAAGTTTTATTTACCCCAACCATTACATTTGTTTATCTCTTATTATTAGTACTTCAAATCAGTGAGTCGATTATTGCGGGTTTATTGGGCGTTGTTTCAGAAGGCGACCCAGTGGATGGAACGGTTTTACTCGGTAGCATTATCGTTATCATATTAACATTCTTTTTCATGAATCATAAAATGCCATGGATTAGTCGTTATTCGGTGTTGTTTGCGATTGCTACGGGGTGGTTCATTTTCTGGATTCTTGGTAAATTACCAGAAACTGCAGAGAGCACTGGTAAGTTAATATCCTTGCCAGAGATGCTCGTTTTTGGACCGTTAGTTTGGGATAGTGGCATGTTTGTAACGGCTTTATTTTTAACAATTTTATTGCTTGCGAACATGATGGCGTCGATTCGCGTGATGGAGAGTATGCTAAAGAATTCCTTTTCGATTCATGTGCCTGATCGAGTAAAGCAAGCATCGGCAGCTTCTGGTATTAATCATATTGTTGCTGGGTTATTTTCATCTATTGGACCTGTACCAATCTCAGGGGCGGCAGGATTTGTTAGTGCGACTAGAACACCTTCAATTAGACCGTTCATTTTGGGAGGCTTCATTGTAGTACTAATTAGTTTTTTCCCAACACTCATGGCAATACTTGCTTCTCTTCCAGCTCCAGTAGCTTATGCAGTTATCTTTGCGATATTTACGAAAATGGTTGAGATGGCTTTTGTTGAATTGGAAAATGAAAAAAATAGGCTACATTCTTATAAAGTGGCAGCTTTCGGATTGATGAGTGGAGTGGGTATTATGTTTGTATCTCCAGAGAGCATGGCGAATTTACCTTCAGTTATCGCAGCTACTTTATCAAATGGATTGATTACCGGAACTCTTATTGCCATTTTTATAGAACAGTTATTGTTATGGAAAAAAACAGCATAAAAGAGGCTGGACGCGAGTAGTAATTGCGTCCAGCCTTTATATTTTTTAGCGCGAGCGACTGTCGGGACTACACAGCCGCTTGTGCTTTTCTAATTGTCTAGCTTCAGCGCCCAGCTCTTTGGGTCATAAGCCATCTTGGCTGTGCGACAAAGAACGTCGCTTCGCCAATCTGTCTTATGCCCGGCAGAGCTACACGGGCGCTTACGCTTTTCTATTCCGCTTCGATTTCTTCTGTTAGTTTGACCAATTCGTCGATTAGTTCGCCGATATAGGCGATGGTGTCGCGGAGTGGTTGTTCGGTCGTGACGTCCACGCCGGCCATTTTTGCAAGTTCGACCGGGTCTTTAGTGCCTCCTGCTTTCAGAACTTCAAGCCATTCATCCACAGCAGGTTGACCTTCTTTTAAAATGCGTTTAGATACTTGAGTAGAGATGGTTAAACCAGCACTATAAGTGTACGGATATAAGCCCATGTAATAATGCGGTTGGCGCATCCAAGTCAGCTCGGCACCATCATTTATTTCTACAGTATCTCCCCAGAAGTCTTCTAAAACGCCGCGTTTGATCGAATTCAATATTCCTGCATTGACGCTTTGTCCGGCATCAATGCGCTCATAGACTTTACGCTGATATGCTGCTTCAAGCAAGTGAGTGACAAAGTTATGGTAATAAGTTCTGGCAACAATTGATGAGATTACCCAACGTTTAAATTTCGGATCCTCCGAGTTTTTTAATAAGTGGTTGGCCACTAGCATTTCATTCATTGTCGAGGGTGCTTCGATAAAGTATAGTGACGGTCTTCCATTAAAGATGTTTTGTTCTTGATGCGCATGATAAAAATGTCCGGCGTGGCCAAGTTCGTGAGCTAGAACAAAAACCTCATTCATACGACCTGTCCAAGAAATTAAAATATATGGGTGATTACCGTAAGGACTTGAACAAAAAGCGCCTGTTGATTTTCCTTTGTTTTGTGCAAAATCAATCCACCGTTCAGCATAAGAACGATCGATCATTTTGAGATAATCGGGTCCCATAATCGAAAGAGCCTCATCAATATACTGTTTGGATTCAGCAACGGTAATTTCGGGTTCATAGCTTGGATCTAAGGAAATTTTCAAATCAGCAAAGGTCATGCGGTCTAAACCGTGAGCCTTCTGTAATAATTTTGCGTATTTTCTCATATGCGGAGCTAGTTCAGTTGTAATCAAATCAATCTGACGATCGTAAAGAGAACGGTCGACTTCTTGATTAAATAAAAGATAGTCAAAAATACTGTCATAACCCCGCAAGTCAGCAGTCGTTTTTTCCGTCTGCAGTTGCATATCATAAGTTTTGGCAGTAGTTTGTTGATACTCTTTTAATTTCTTAGAAAAAGTATCAAAGGCTGCACGTCTGAGTTCTGTATTTGTTTCTGCTTCCCAGTCACCTTCAAAAGAGCCATAGCTTAAAGGATACTTTTGACCGTTTACTTCAAAGTCTTCAAAATCGATATCACCCATTTTTGTTGTATTGTAAAGTCCATAAGGTGCGCTAAAAGTAGAAGAATAAGCGGCTAAGCTTTTCTCAGCTTCTGGATGCAATTGATAAGGTTTTTTACGCAATAGTTTTTTTAAGAACACACGAAATTCGGGTGTTTCTTCCATAGCTTGCTCGAGTATTTCGGTTGGCAAGGCGAGAAGTTCACTCGTGATAAAAGACAATTGACTGCCGACTTTGGCAGCAGTAGATCCGAATTTACTCGCTTGTAATTGGGCTTCATCATTAGTTTGATCTGTACTAGCTGTTAAATTTGCGTGAGTACTCAATAAAACCATTTTTTCCATAAAAGTCATATACGCTGTTAAAACTAAAATGATTGTTTCTGTATCAACAATTGTGCCTTGGAAGTTTTTGTTTAAAGCTTCTGCTTGTTGTTCTAAGTCTTGTAATTGTTGATCGAAATTAGGTGAACTGCTAATTAAACTAGATAAATCCCATGTTTCTTCTATAGGAACAGCTGAGCGTGCAGGTAAACTTTTAACCAACTAAATCTCTCCTCTATGTATTACGGATTTCGAACTAATTATTAGTATAATAGGCAATTGAAGAAATGTAAAAATAATAGTTGTGAATATAAAAAAAATTTAAAAAATAGGTTTAACTTTATTATTAGATTGGGTACTATATAAATACAAGGCGGAATTACCGTTGAAAGACACGACTGGATTCGATTCAGAATCGCCTTTTAACGAGAAACTGCACAGCCTTGGCGGGAAATTTGCTTTACTGACGATATTCACTCTTGTCAGGAACCATAGTTAATCAGGTTTCTATCCGGAAAGTGTTTCAAACAGTAAGTTGTAAGTTTTTTGTGGAAGTGCAATTGAAAGCCTGACTGCAGAACCAAAAAATTCACTGAGAAGTATATGTGAACCTAATTGCCTTATTGGCAAATGACAGTCAGTGTAACTAAACTGCAATGACGAGAGTTTCGTATTCGTCAGAGATTTTCAGTTTGTAGAAAGAATTTAATAAGATTTTCCGCGTGCAAAAGATCTCTCAGGATTTTCGAGAGATGGAAAAAGGAAGAGGCATGATCTGATGAAAAGGATCATGCTTTTTCCTTTGGATTTTGAACTATCAGATTTTTTAGTGTAATCTGTTGTATATAGTAATTTTTAGTATGTTAAAAAGGGGAATCAGTTATGGGAGAACATTCAGTAGTCGCGATACAAGACGAGTATGCAGAAGATTTTGCGTGGTGTTATGGTTGCGGTCGACTCAATAAAGAAGGACATCAATTTCGGACAGTCTGGAATGGTGAAGAAACGGTAACTTTGTATGAGCCGAAAAAAGAACACACCGCTATTCCAGGATTTGTTTATGGTGGCTTGATTGCCTCTTTAGTAGATTGTCATGGAACAGGCTCAGCTTCTTTGGCACTTCACCGAAAAAACGGCTTTGAGCCAGGTAATGGCGTAGCGCCGCCGCGGTTTGTTACCGCTTCTTTGCATGTTGATTATTTAAAACCAACTCCTCAAGGCATTACGTTAAAGGCAGTTGGGAAAATAGAAGAAATTCATCCTAAGAAATTTAAAGTAAAAACAGAAGTTTACGCGGGAGATACACTTTGTGCAACAGGAGAAGTAACGGCTGTCGTTATGCCAGCTTCCTTTGCTAAATAACTTGGAAAAGCCATAGAAGGAGTGCTTGATGATGGTAGAGAATAAAAATGAAGAAGAACAAATTGGACACACAGAAGCAACAGAAGTAGTTGAACCTGAAATTGAACCGGTTGAAGAAGAGTCAAATGTCGATGAGATGTACAGCAATATAGCATCTAATCGATATGAAAACTTACGTACAAGCCACATTGAACAAAGAGCAAAAGAGTTGAGAAAACGAACAAAATAAAAGATCAAGTGTGTTTACACTAGACCTTTACATTTTTTCAATTTCTTCTGACACCACAAAAGCCAAATCGTCATTACCGAAAAGCTGCAGAACATCCAATAAGGTGTGGTGGTCAATATCTAATTCCTCAGCATCTGCTTGCTCAATTGCATCAGTCAAAGTGGGATTTTGAAATTGGCCAGGGTATGCACGCTGATAAAGTTCGGCTGGATCTAGGTTGTAATTTATACACCATTGAACGAAAAGTTGTACCATAATTTGTTCATCTTGCTGGTATTTTTTGATAATATATTCATCTCGATTATCGTTGTTCATGTAGAGCACCTCCACTGTAAAAGTTTGATGATAAATAGCATACCAAACAATTCGAGTGCCTGCATGGACTTCTATCGACTTTTCCTCTAGAATAAAACCATGGCAATGATAGTATCGGAGGGTTAATGATGAAATTACTTCAAGTAAGAAAAGGACAATTTGTTTATTACCAAAACGAGTTACACAAGGTGTACTCTGTAAAACCACTGGCTAAAAAGTCAGTATTAATGTTCCGTGTTAAAGATATGGAGCAAGTAGACTGTAAAGCTGAAGAAATTACACTTTACAAACCGAAACACATGGATTCCTTCTTATTTTTCGGATCTAAGTATACGCTACTTGAGAACGAACCAGCTGAAGAAGGCGGTTATATCCTAATCACGAAACCAGACCCGGATTATATGGATCATTATTCGTTGAACGAATTTGAAAAAGTAGAATCGGTTGAAGGTAAAAATGTAATCACAACGCGTCAAAATACAGTGAAATCAAAAGAATTTCTTGTTATGTCTCCTAATGAAGTAGCAGGAAGCAATGATATTATTTATCTTGATAAATCTAAAGTTTCGACTGAACAGTTAGAAAAAGATGCTCAACTAGAAGAAGTATTGCGTGAAAAGAGTGCAATTCGTCCTTCTATCGGAGATGTTTACTTGAACTTGGACAACACAGGAACTGCGATGGTAGTAGCAATTGTTGAAGAAGAAGTAGTTCTAGGGACTGGAGATCGACTTACTTTCCATCAATTGTACAAAGCAGATAACTGGAGTTATTTATATAACATCAACGATGGTGAATTTAGACAATAATTAGCAAAAGGCGGCCTTTAGGGGACGCCTTTTTTTAGATTAAATTTTAAAATAGAGATGTTTAATTTCGAGAATGGGGTATGGAAGAGCATAAGAGGTGAAGAAAATGGATGAATTAGCAAAAAAGACGATTAATCAAATTGAAAAGGTATTTGACGTACCAGCTGGTTTTCGGCGAGCTCATGCTAGAGGGAAAAGTTATCTAGCTCACTTTACTGCGACAGGATTTGCTGACCATTTTACCAAAGCTGCTCACTTTCAAGGTGGCGAAACGAAAGCGTATGTACGTTTTTCACATTTTTCACCAGATCCGAAATGGACCGATGCAATGTCTCCTGTAAAAGGAATGGCTGTTCAATTTCTATTGCCAAGCGGAGAAGTGACGAATATTGTAGGAGTAACCTCACCGATTTTCTTTGCCAAAACACCTGAAATTTTTAGTGAAATGCTGGGTGTTGTGAAATCTTTTAAAAAAGGTAAGCCTAGCTTAAAAGAATTGGGTGGTTTATTAGCAGATTATCCAGAAAGTGGAGCGATGATTAATAACATCCGAAAAATGCAGGCTCCTTCTAGTTTTGCTACGGGTCAATACCATGCAATTCATGCTTTTTATTTTATTAATGAGAAAGGTCAGCGGCAGCCTATTAAATACCTCTGGGAACCAGAGGAAGAAGTAGAGACCTTATCACCGCTTGATGTGGTTTCCTTGTCTACAGGTTCCTTTGAAAAGGAAATAGAAGAACGTGTCGCAAAAGGACCTGTGAAATTCCGTTTGGATGTTCTATTAGGACAACCAGAAGATCCCACCGATGATCCGACAAAAGAATGGCCCCAAGATCGAGAGAAAATAACTTTAGGAACTTTAACAATCACGGAAGCTACAGAAGAAGCAGAAGATATAGTCTTTGATCCAACTCTTGTAACAGATGGAATTGAATGTTCAGAAGATCGGATTTTGAATTTCCGTCATCATGCGTATCAAATTTCTCATCAACGTAGAATTTCAGAAAGATAAAAAGCACAGCCTATTGAAACAGGCTGTGCTTTTTTCATTTTTTGTTTTTCATTAATTCTAACTCGGCGTTAAGTGCCTTAAAGAGGGCAATTACTATCAATATAATGACGAAAGAGAATGGTAGAGCCGCAATGATGATCGTGTTTTGAACCGCTGATAATCCACCTACCGACAAAAGAATAGCTGCAATTGTCGACTGTGCAATTCCCCAAAGAATCTTGATTTGATTGCTTGGCAACAACGAACCGCGCGTCGATTGCATGCCTAATACGAAAGTAGCGGAATCCGCCGATGTAATAAAGAATGTAGTCACGAGTAGAATTGCGACCAGTGACAAGAAGAATCCGAAAGGCAACTCATTGAACATCGCAAACAAAGTTTGTTCTGTTGGGAAAGCCGTCAAATCAACTCCAGTTTTCTGCAGGTTGATCGCAGTGGTTCCGAAAGTCGCAAACCAAATAGAGCCGAAAAGCGTTGGGGCAATTACGACGCCTGCAAGGAATTCGCGAATCGTGCGTCCTTTAGAGACGCGTGCAATAAACATACTGACAAACGGAGCCCAAGAAATCCACCATGCCCAATAAAAGATTGTCCAACCGTCTAACCAGCTACGGTATTCCGTATCCAATGGTGCAGATTTGAAACTTGTGCTAATTAAGTTCTGGATATACTCTCCAAAAGTTTCGGTAAACATGTTCAAGATGAGAAGCGTGGGACCTAGTATTAATACCAATATTAAGAGCGTAACCGCTACAATCATGTTGACATTGGATAAGTATTTAATGCCTTTGTTGAGTCCAGACCATGCAGAAATAATGAACAAAACTGTTACAGCGCCAATGATGATCATCTGAACCCAGTTTTCCTGAGGTGCACCGAACAAATAGGCAATGCCGCCGTTAATTTGAGCTGCGCCAAAACCAAGTGATGTAGCTACGCCAAATACTGTCGCAAATACAGCGAGCACATCGATGAAAGTCCCTAAAGGTCCATTCATTTTATCACCAAAAATCGGTTTTAAAGTTGATGATATTAATGCGGGTTGACCTTTTCTAAATTGGAAAAAGGCTAACGACAAAGCAACCATTCCGTACATGGTCCAAATGTGAATACCCCAGTGATAATAGGTGCGTTGCAAAGACTCTTTAAATGCTTCATCTGTCCCTGGGTCAGCTGTTGGGGGGCTAACAAAATGTGACAGTGGTTCGGAAGCGCCGTAAAAGACGAGTCCTATACCCATCCCCGCAGAGAAAAGCATCGATATCCAACTAAATGTAGAAAACTCCGGGCGATCCGAGTCTTTTCCGAGTCGGATTTTTCCGTATGGGCTAACCATGATGATACCAACAAAAATCATTAAGAAAGCCATGATCAGTAAATAATACCAGCCAAACGATGTATTAATATAGTTGCGAATCGTTCCTGTAGTAGTTTCAAAGAGTTCAGGTGCAATGACACCGAAACTAACTGTTAAAATAATCAGTGCAAATGTGATGTAAAAGACTTTCGAAGCTTTTTTCATAAATCCTCCTGTAATAATGTTTTTAACATAGTTATTAAGGTTACCTAAAAGCCCTCCTGTAGTCAACTAGAGGAAAGGCTACATATCCCATTCGTTCATTTGTTCTTCTTCTGTTACCACACGCAAGTCGTCTCCTGTAATGGTTAAGACTTGGTATTCATTTTTTTCTGCATAACGCTCGGCTTCTTTTTTAATAAATTTTGGCGAACCATCAGTTTCTTCATCATAAAGAATTAAGATGCCGTCAGAGTTACGTAAAAAGAATTTATTTTTCTCGATAAATTGCCAAGGTGCTTCGTAAGGTTTGCTCGTTAAGCTTCGATGAAAATCGGCATTTTCGATGATCATCCGATAATTTTCCTGCTTTGTTTCATTCCACCTTTTTTCCTGTTCAAGAAAAGGCGTCAGCACCGCATATTTCAATTGAGGAAATTCTACTTTCATATCAAGAACCACTTCTGCAGCCCAAGTTTCAACACCTAACTGCCCGCTTAAAATAACCCACTCCAAGCCTTCATCGAGCAAAGTGCGAAATCGGTTTTTTAACGCTTTTTTAATAAAGCGAATACCTGGATTTTTTTCATCGAATATACCGAGTTCATGCTGTTTATAACCGGTAACTACCAGTCGTTTCAACAATTGATCAACCCCTTTCAACTCGCACAGTATTAGTTTACAGGAATGAGGAGAGCTTTTACACTCGTTAAAGTTAACGGAATAATTAATTTTATCTAATCAAACGTGATAAGATATGGGGAATCAAACGAACGATTGAAATTTAAGGGAGTAGATAAAGTGGTTGGTTTAAACGATGTAAAAAAAGCGCATGAAAAAATTAAGAGCAGTATTCACGTGACACCCATAATGACTTCTTCACAATTAAATAAGCAATGTGAAATGGAAGTGTTTTTAAAAGCAGAGCATCTACAGAAAACAGGATCATTTAAAATAAGGGGAGCAACAAATGCTGTAATGCAGGCAGTTGCAGAAGGTGCGCGCTTTATCACAGCTGCTTCGTCTGGAAATCATGGACAGGCTGTTGCTTATATTGCGAGTCAATTAGGTGTGCCGGCAGTAATTGTAGTACCAGAGGATGCGAACCGTGCCAAACTAGACGCCATTAAGGATTATGGGGCAGAAGTTGAATATTGTGGACTGACATCTGCCGAACGGATTCCAAGAGCTAAGCTACGCGCCAAAGAAAGAAACGGCGTCTATATTCCACCATATGATCATCAAGCTGTAATCGCTGGACAAGGGACGATTGCGTTAGAAATTTTAGAGCAGCTACCAACTATTGATGTTATCGTTGCACCGGTCGGTGGGGGTGGATTGATAAGTGGAATTTTGTGCGCGGTAAAAAATTTAAAACCGGAAGTTCGCGTTATAGGTGTAGAGCCAGAAAGTGCAAATGATACTTATTTATCGCTTCAAAATGGTGAAATCACAGCAATTTCAGCAACATCGACCCTTGCAGATGGACTGCGCACCACACAACCAGGAAATTTGACGTTCCCCATTATAAAAGAGCATTTAGATGAATTGGTCTTAGTTACGGAAGACGAAATAAAAGAAGCGTTTAAGTTTCTGTTAGAACGCACAAAACAGTTAGTAGAACCATCAGGTGCGACAGCACTAGCAGCTGTAATGAGTGGTAAAGCTGGTAAGAAAAACGAGCGAGTTGCTGTTGTTTTATCTGGTGGAAATGTTGATCTCGATCAAATTTCGAAACTTTTGAAAACCTAGGTACGAAACGTTTCATAAAAACAAAGGATATTAAGGGAGTTGAGAAGCAAGTAGTTCTATTACTTTAATAATAGAGCTACTTGTTTTTTGTTTGCTTGTTGCAATAAAAATTTGAAAGGGCTAACATTGAGTTTAATTATTCTGAATATATCGACTAGTTTGCGTGAAAAGTTTTATCTATAAGGAGGGCGAAAAATGACCGTTATGAATTTATTTAACTTAGATGGAAAGACAGCAATTATTACAGGGGGAGGTAGAGGACTTGGCGCAATGATGGCTGAGGCTTTTGCAGAGGCAGGAGCCAATATTGTTGTTTGTTCACGTAAAGTCGAAGCTTGCCAAGAAACGGCAAATAAAATTGAGAAAATGGGCGTAAAAGCACTAGCGTTAGCTTGTGATGTGACAAGTGAAAGCGATGTAGAAAGTGTGATTCAAAAAACGCTCGAAAAGTTTGGGTCGATTGATATTTTAGTAAATAATTCTGGTGCAACTTGGGGTGCGCCTGTTATTGATATGCCGTTAGATGCATGGAAAAAAGTAATGGATGTCAATGTCACAGGCACGTTCTTAATGAGTCGCGCAGTTGGAAAAACCATGATTGAACAAAACAGCGGGAAAATCATTAACATTGCATCGGTTGCCGGATTGGGTGGGATCGACCCAACGTTAATGGACACCATCGGCTACAATACCAGCAAAGGTGCAGTTATCACTTTTACAAAAGACTTAGCTGCAAAATGGGGACAGTACAATATTAATGTAAATGCGATTGCTCCAGGATTTTTTCCGACAAAAATGTCTAAAGCAATAATGGATAGAGGAAAGGAAAGTTTGCTAGCTAAAACGCCTTTAAATCGATTTGGGACAGAAGAAGATTTAAAAGGAACTGCTTTATTCTTAGCCTCAAAGGCATCAGATTACATAACAGGAGATGTTGTTATTGTGGATGGTGGCATGCATGTTCTATAGTTCCCTAAGAAAATAAATGGGGACGAACATGCGATAAAAGTAAAAAAGAACCGTGAATTATTCCGGAAAAATTTGGAGGAAATGATAAGAGAAGGAATCGCTCAAAAGGAGTTTCAAGATGGACTTAAAACTGAAATAGTTGCTTTTACTATTTTAGGTGTAATGAATTGGAGTTATCAGTGGTTCAACCCTTCAGGTTAATCATGAAGAGTAACGAAAAACTAGAAAAGTATTTCTTAGGAGGAGTATTGATGAAGGTTATAAAATTCGAGGAGTTTGGTGGACCAGATGTTTTACAGCTTGTGGAAGTTGAAAAGCCTGATTTTGGGGACACAGAAGTTATTGTTGAAGTAAAAGCGATTGGCATTAATTATGCAGATACAGCGAGGCGTGAAGGGAAATATGTTGTACAAACCGAACTGCCTTATATTCCGGGGTCCGAAGTGGCAGGAGTAATTGTCGCGAGTGGGAAAAATGTAGAGAACTTCAAAGCAGGGGACCGTGTTGTTGCTTTAATCGGTTCTGCAGGATATGCAGAATTTGCTGCGGTCGATGAAAGTGTTTTGACCAAAATTCCAGAAGGTGTTGACTTTGATCAAGCTGTTGCACTGCCACTCCAAGGTTTGAGTGCGTATCATATATTAAAAACGATGGGGCGTATTCAAAAAGGAGAGACAGTGCTGATTCATGCAGCTGCAGGGGGAGTTGGCGCGATTGCCGTACAGTTGGCTAGGATTTTTGGGGCCGAAACAATTATTGCAACTGCTAGTACGGAAGAGAAGTTGTTTCATGCACAGAAAATGGGTGCAACTCATTTAGTTAACTACACAGAAGAAGGCTGGACCGACAAAGTTAAAAATATTACTGGTGGTAGAGGGGTAGATTTGGCACTGGAAATGGTTGGTGGGGAAGTATTCAATAAAACATTAAAATGTTTGGCACCTTTTGGTAGGGTTGTTGTTTTTGGTGCTGCTAGCGGGGAACAGTCTTCTTTTAGTCCAGGGCAGTTAATGCGAAAAAATCAGTCTGTGATTGGATTTTTCCTGCCACAAATTATGCGTTATCCCGAATTGATTCAACAAAGCTTTGATGAGTTACTTGCCTATATGAAGAGTGGCGAATTGGTGTTAACGATTGGTGGAGTTTATCCATTAGCAGAAGCTGCAAAAGCACATTATTCATTGCAGGGAAGAAAAACCATTGGGAAATTGGTATTGAGACCATGACTTAGAATTTATCAGGTGAAAATGAGGTCATAATGAAAGATTTATAAAAGGAGTGAAACAATGAAAATTTTAGTTGTGGGTGCAGGAGCAATTGGTGGATATTTCGGAGGGAGATTACTCGAAAAAGGAGAAGACGTTACTTTTTTAGTAAGAGAAAAAAGAAAAGAAAAACTACAGCAAACTGGTTTGAAAATTAGGAGTAAAAATGGTGATCTTCAATTGACACCCAAGTTATTAACTAAAGACGATGAAAGCAAGCCGTTTGATGTCGTATTGATCTCAACGAAATCGTATCAACTTGAAAATGCGATACAAGATATCCAACCGTTTGTTAACGCAAAAACAATGATTTTGCCTTTACTGAATGGCATTTCTCATTTAGAACCGTTAGTCGAAGCATTTGGAGAAGAACGAGTGATTGGTGGATTGTGCTTTGTAGAAACGACATTGGCAGAAGATGGTGTAATCGTTCAGACTAGTCCAGTCCATCAACTGGTTTACGGTGAGCGGACGGGAGAGAAAACACAGCGCATTGAAACCTTAGAAAAATGCTTTAGTGGAACAAAAGCAGAGTTTGTTAAGAGCGATAACATCAATCAAGACATGTGGCATAAATATTTGTTTATTACCGTAATGTCGGGTATTACTTCGATGATGGAGACGCCTATAGGGCCGATTAGAGATCTTGAATCAGGTCAGCGTACCATTCAAGCATTTCTAGACGAGCTAGTCGCTGTCATGGAGAAAATAGATGCCCCCATCCAACAAGGAATTGCTGAAGTTCAATTAAAACGAATTAATAGCATGTCCACAGAGATGAAGTCATCTATGCAACGAGATATTGAAAAAAGACAGCCTACTGAGTTTGAGCATTTACAAGGGTATTTACTTGCTCAAGCTAAAAAAATGTCTGTTCCAGTTCCGATTTTAGAAACGATTTATACGAAATTAAAATTGTATGAACAGAAACAAGTGATGGATTAATAGTTGGAAACTAGGTAGTAGAGAATAAATTCTCAAGCCAGTAAAAACATTCAATTGATTTAATTCTTAGGAAGTAAAAAGAAATATTTGTCAGAACATTTACATTCTTTTGACAGTCATCTATGATGGACATACAAATGCTTTTTGGGTGTTTGCTAAAGATGAGAAAAAGGGGTTGGAAGAATGAATGCGATTGCATTAGCTGCTATTGGTATTTTTATTTTTATACTAGGTTACCGCTTTTATTCCAAATTTATAGCAGAAAAGATTTTTAAGCTTGATCCAAACTACGTTACTCCTGCGCACCGCTTTAAAGATGGTGTTGATTTTGTGCCTACCAATAAGTTTGTCTTATGGGGGCATCATTTTACGTCAGTTGCAGGGGCAGCCCCTATTTTAGGTCCAGCCATTGCGGTTTATTGGGGCTGGTTGCCAGCAGTACTATGGGTTGTACTCGGAACTGTGTTTGCTGCAGGAGTCCACGATTTCGGAACATTGGTTTTATCTGTTCGAAACAAAGGACAATCAGTTGGAACGCTTGCTCATCGATTAATCGGTCAACGAGGAAAAGTTTTGTTCTTGTTTATCATTTTGATCTTAGTGCTAATGGTCAATGCAGTATTTGCTTGGGTTATTGCTAAACTGTTTATCTCTTACCCAGCCAGTGTTGTTCCAGTATTTATTCAGATTCCTTTAGCTGTTTGGATTGGTCATGCTGTTTATAAGAAGAATAAGAAAATGCTTATTCCTTCTATATTTGCTTTAGCAATTATGTACATAACCGCTATTGTCGCCAGCCAAGTGAGTTTTCTTCAAATTGACCTTGTTCAATACATGGGTGGAGAAAATGGCACTGGAATATTCGGTCTCGATCCGATTTCCACAGCGTTCTTTATTTGGATTATCATTTTGATGATCTATGTTTATATCGCTTCTACGTTACCGGTTTGGAAATTACTTCAGCCACGCGACTTTATCAACTCGCATCAGTTAATTGTAGGACTTGGTATTCTTTATCTTGGGTTATTGTTTACTAATCCTAAAATCACAGCACCTATGACGAATCCAGATGCCGATATTTCTTGGTTCCCATTACTGTTCATTACAATTGCTTGTGGTGCGATTTCTGGATTCCACGGACTTGTTTCATCTGGAACCACTTCAAAGCAACTAGATAAAGAAACTGACGCTCGTTTTGTCGGATACTTAGGGGCAGTTGGAGAAGGGGTTTTGGCATTAATTTCGATTATTGCCGTTATTACGTTATTCCCTGACCGTGAGTCGTTCTTTGCAACTTACAGCAGCTTCCAAGCTTCTAATGGAGCGGGGTTAGGTGCCTTTATCGAAGGTGCTACAGGTTTAGCGCAAGGTTTATCGATTCCTGCAGAGGTGGCTTCAACAATTGTTTCGATTATTGTTGTGTCATTTGCAGCGACAACTTTAGATACTTCAGTTCGATTAATGCGCTATATCATTTCGGAACTTGGTGTCGAATACAAAATTCCGTCTCTCGAGAAAAAACATGTAGCTACAACACTTGCGGTTGGAGCAAGTGCTGCACTTGTATTACTTCCTGAAGGACCGAACGGTTTTGGTTCAGGTGGATACTTGTTATGGCCATTGTTCGGAACAGCCAATCAGTTGCTGGCCGGTATCAGTTTATTGCTGATTTCCATATGGTTGAAGAAACTTGGTCGAAATTACATGATCACCATTATTCCAATGATTTTCCTCATGTTTATGACGCTTTGGGCAATGTTCCAGCAAGTGTTCTTGCAGTGGGCATGGTATGCAAAACAGCCAAGCATGTTGTTGTTCATATTTGGCGCTATTATCTTTGTCTTTACACTATGGATTATCTTAACTGCAGTTCAAGCATTGTTGAAGAAAACAGATCCTGGATTTTCGGAAGATGAATAAAATATAAAGTGGGTAAGGGGTCATGATTTTATATGACCCCTTCCATTTAGTTTAGAAAGAGGTGTTGATATGTTGGTATTCGATAAATTAAAACAATTGATTGCTTTTTATGAGGCTGTCCTAGAATTGCCACATCGCACTGAAATTGCACGTGAATTACGAGATGAAGACGATCTATTTTTACTCATGCTTTATTCGGAAATGTTGGGGATTCCAAATCCTGTGTATTACTACACATTGGAATTGTATCCGTATATGATTGAAGAATTTCACGATTGGCATTTGCGTATGGGCATGGATAAATCACCTTTAACCGGTATACGTTGCTGTTAGTTTTGTTAGGAATGAGGAGAAAATATGGATGTATTAACTAAAAGTATTATTTTTGTAGGAGGAAAAGGGGGTGTTGGGAAATCGACATCAGCTGCAGCAATTGCTTGGAAATCTGCTAAAGAAGGATATAAAACTTTGTTGATTTCTACAGACCCTGCCCATAATGTGGGAGATATTTTTAACGAACACATTGGTGGCAAAACAAAAGAGATTGCGAATAATTTATATGCACTTGAAATTGATCCGGAAATTGAAACGGATAATTATATTAAAACGGTAAAATCCAATATTAAAGGAACTGTTCATTCAAGCATGATGGAAGAAGTAAATCGACAACTGGATACGGCAAAAGCTTCTCCTGGTGCAGACGAAGCGGCGTTATTCGATAAGCTAATTCACATTATTTTAGAAGAGCGTCAGAACTTTGATAAGTTAGTGTTCGACACTGCTCCGACAGGCCATACAATTCGTTTGTTAACATTGCCTGAACTCATGGGTGTTTGGATTGAGGGATTGCTTGAGAAACGGCGCAAAACCAATGAAAATTACTCGCAACTATTAAATGATGGTGAACCAAGAGAAGATCCCATTTACGATGTGTTGAGAGAGCGGCAAGAGCGTTTTTCAAAAGCGCGAGATCTTTTACTAAATGAAAAAGAAACTGGATTTATCTTTGTGCTAAATCCAGAACGTTTGCCTATTTTAGAAACAAAAAAAGCATTGGATTTATTGAACAAATATCAACTACACGTAAAAACGCTCATTATTAATAAGGTGTTACCAGAAGAAGCAGACGGCGAATTTTTAATGGAACGAAAAAAGCATGAAAAGAAATATGTGCATCAAATAGAAGAAACATTCTCGGAACAAAAGCTGGTATACGTACCGCTTTTTTCACAGGATATTATTAGTAAAGAACAACTGGAGTTATTCAGTGAGTACTTCAAGGAAGGATGAGTTAAATGAAAGCATTTGTAATAGAATCCGGCGAGTGGAAACTAACAGATATTGAAGAACCAAAGCCAAAGTCAGGAGAAGTGGTAGTGTCTTTAAAAACGGCGGGCATAAACCGCAGAGACTTAGGTTTAATCAACCGTTATGGAGATAATCCAGAAGCCCTTATTATTGGGTCAGACGGAGCGGGTGTAGTAGAGGAAGTTGGAGAAGGTGTAGTCGACTTTGCTTATGGAGACGAAGTGATTATTAATCCTGCGTTGCGCTGGTATAAAAACAGTGAGGCACCGCCTGCAGAATTTGATATTTTGGGGTTGCCTGATCATGGGACTTTTGCAGAAAAAATTGCGATCTCAGCTGAACAATTAGAGAAAAAACCTGTCCATTTGAGCTGGGAAGAAGCGGGGAGTTTAGCTTTGCCTGCATTAACGGGATATCGAGCTTTGTTTACTAAAGGACAATTGAAAAAAGGAGAAACTTTGTTTATCCCAGGTGCAGGAAGCGGTGTGGCAACATTCTTAATTCAATTTGCTAAAAACTGTGGAGCTCGTGTAATTGTCACTTCACGTAGTGAAGAAAAGCGTCAATATGCTTTGAGAATAGGGGCTGATGTGGCCATCCCAACAGACAGTGAATGGGTAGAAGAACTAGAAGGCGAAACGATTGATCTTGTGATCGATAGTGTAGGAGAAGCTACTTTTAATCGCTCGCTGGATGTTTTGAAAAAAGGTGGGCGGATTGTTGTTTTTGGAGCAACTACAGACGACATTGTTGATTTTAATCTTCGGAAATTTTTCTACGGACAATATCAATTGTTTGGTTCTACCATGGGAAGTCGAGAAGAGTTACGTGCGATGTTGAAATATATGGAGTCTCATAATATGCGTCCTGTCGTTGACAAGGCTTTTTCATTAGATGAAGCAAAAGACGCATTCAACCATTTAGCATCAGGCAATCAATTTGGTAAAGTTGTTTTGCGCATCAGTGAATAAAAATGAAACTTCTCAGACAGTCATCCGTATATATAGGACAAGAAAGAATTGACTGGAGGTTTATAGGATGGAAAACACAGGTTTGAAAGTACTTGTACATGCCAGTGCGTTTTTTGCACCATTTCTTGTCCCTGTTATTGTGTTTCTAATTTCAGAAGACAAAGAACTTAAAAAGCTGTCAATTCAAGCATTATTGTTCCAATTAGTAATAGGAGCATTAATCTTCGTTTCCAGCTGGCTCGTCTTTCTCCTAATTGGGATTCCGATGTTAATCGTCTTTGGATTGATGGGCGTCATCGTACCAATCATGGGAATTATTAAAGCTCTCAACAATGAGTATTTTGACTATCCAATAGTCGGAAGCTGGTACCAATAAAAAAAGCCCCTCGGGGCTTTTTTTATTGTTCAAGAATATAAGACAAGGCTTTGATGGCTTGGTCGCAAGTTTCTACAGTTGCACTGGCTTTTCGAGATAACTCTTTTAATGGATGATGTAATTTTTCAGGGCGGATGAGTATAACCGGCTTGCCTGAAGCAATTGCTGTACTAGCATCCATTGCCGTATTCCATTGCTTGTACTGCTCACCAAATAGCGCGATCACCAAATCGGCCTTGTGCATCAAAACGCCAGTACGCAAATTATTAAAACTAGAAGCTGCATGATCTTTAGCGACCGCATCGGGTTGTTCACCCAAAATGTCTTCTCCAATATTATCCGAACGTTCGTGAATTTCCATCGGACCCACAAAATCGATTGGCAAATCTAAAGCAACCGACTTTTTCTTAATTTCCTCGCGCCACGCACTATGAATTTCTCCAGCAAGATAAACAGTTAATCTCATCATGTCACCCTCCAAAAGATATTTCTTCAAGTGTATCATAATGATAAGGTGATGCTTATATGATCTGGCGCTCTCTATGAATAACGGGCATCACAGAAAGCACATTATCCATTTTAAACGTGCGTTTCTTATGACGAAGAAAGCAATAGGCTTGAAATGAGTCTCCAGTCATCGATAAAATTTTAACACGACGTTTGCTGATGCTGCCATCTTTAGCGATGTACATCATATCGATTAGCTGTTGGTAACTAAAAGCCTTTTGAATTTGTGCTTTCATGATTAACCCTCCCTATAATAAGAACATTTGTTCTTATTATAAAACAAAAGACCGATTAAAACAAGCAGTCTATCTCGTGTATAATAGAACGAACATATATTCTTTTGCAACAAAGGAAAGGGGTAATTAAATGAAGTTTTTTCATACAGCCGACTGGCATTTAGGGAAATTAGTGCAAGGCATATACATGACAGAAGATCAGCAATATGTACTAGAACAATTTATTAATGCAATTAAAGAGGAAAAACCAGACGCCATCATTATTGCTGGTGATCTCTATGACCGTGCAGTTCCTCCAACAGAGGCAGTCAACTTACTCGATGAAGTATTGGCAGAAATCGTTTTAGAATTGAATACGCCCGTCGTGGCAGTAGTAGGAAATCACGATAGTCCTGGGAGGTTGAATTTTGGTAGTCGTCTAATGAAAGGCAATGGGATCTATATCGCAGGACATGTTCATAAAGACCATCAAGCGGTTGTCTTAAATGATCAGTTTGGTGAAGTTCATTTTCATTTAATTCCTTATGCAGATCCTTCAATGATTCGTTATGAATTTGAAGATGATACGATTCGTACACATAACGACGCGATGAAAGCTATTACAGAAAATATTAAGTCCGCATATAACCCTCAAGCGCGGCACGTGTTTGTGGGTCATGCATTTGTGACGCCTCATGGTGAGCAAGAAGAAAATACCAGCGACTCAGAACGACCATTATCAATTGGTGGAGCGGAGCATGTAGATGCTCATCATTTCAACGGCTTTCATTACACAGCGCTTGGTCATTTACATAAAGCTCACTATGTATTGAATGAAACTATTCGCTATTCGGGATCTCCTTTAAAATATTCAATATCAGAAGAACATCATAAAAAAGGCTTTCATATTGTTGAACTAGACGCAGAAGGCGAAGTTACTGTGGAAAAGCGTTTATTGTCACCCATGCGTGATATGCGAACAATCGAAGGAACGATAGAGGAAATATTACGCCATGAAATTAGCGAGGATTATGTCTTCGTTACTTTACTAGACGAGGCACCGGTGCTATTTCCTATGGAAAAAGTGCGTTCCGTTTATCCGAACGCCATGCATGTTGGACGTAAAAACTTCTCAGGGAGCATGTTGCAACAAGAGACGGGATCTCGCAGGAAAATGGATTCCTTATCTTTGTTCCATGCTTTTTATGAAGAAGTAAAAGGGGAAAAGGCGACAGAAGAAACGGTCGACATTTTTAAAGATGTGCTTGAAGAATTTCTCCGTGAGGAACCAACTGTAAAAGTAGAGGTGAAGTCATGAGACCATTAAAACTAAAAATGACTGCATTCGGTCCATATAAAAATACTGAAGAAATTGATTTTACTAATTTGCAAGGAAATCAGCTATTTGTTATTTCGGGGAGTACAGGTTCAGGTAAAACGACAATTTTTGACGGGATTTGTTTTGCTTTGTATGGTTCTGCAAGTGGTTCTGACCGAAGTGAGGCACGCATATTGAGAAGTGATTTTGCAGATGACGCAACGCATACAGCTGTAGAAATGGAATTTGAAATTCACGGAAAAAAATACCGCGTATTGCGCCAAATGAGTCATGTTAAAAAAGGCAATAAAAGCCCGACTGGAGAGCGCTTTGAATTTTTCGAGTTAACAGAAGAAGGTGAAAAGCCGGCAGTCGAACGCCAAATTGTTTCGGAAATTAATCGGCGCATCGAGGAAATTGTGGGATTAACTCAAAATCAGTTTAGTCAAATTGTCATGTTGCCACAAGGTGAGTTCCGGAAACTTTTAACGTCGGAAACAGACAATAAAGAAGAGATTCTTCGGAAAATATTCAAAACAGAACCGTATAAATTGATCAGTGAGCGCTTAAAGCAAAAGAAAGATGAGGCAGAAAAAATAGTTGACCGCGAGCATAACAAATTGACTATTCATCTTCAGCAGATTAGCTCTGCATTGCCAGAACGCCAATCGGAACTTTTTGAAGTGTTGAGCCGCGAACATAAAAATATCAATCAAGTGCTAGAGGGCTTACAAAAAGAAACAGCTTATTACAGAGAAAAAATCAGTCTAGATGAGCAAAAATACGTAAAGGCTTATCAACTTCATGCTGATAAGACGACAGCTTATCATGAAGCGAAAAAATGGAACGACCGTTTTGAAGAACTCTATGCGAAAAACGCTCAATTACAACAGCTTGTGCAACGTCAGTCGGAATATGAAGAAAAAGAAGCCGTTTTACAATCGGCGGAGAAAGCCAGTTATATTGCTGGAATGGAAAGCTTATTTTATGAACTGCAAAAAGATGAAATCAGCAAAAAGAAGTTGCTTGAAGATGCACAAAATCAGCAAGAACAAGCAGAACAAAAGAAACGTTCAACAGAACAGACATTTTATACTCAACAAGAGTTACAAAGTGAGCGTGATAAATTAGGCGAGCAGCTTGTATATTTGCAAAAATTATTGCCAGCTATAGAAGAGTTAACGATAAAAAAACAACAACTTGTACAGCTCGAAGAAACCGCAAAACAGTCGGAGAACAGCTTAAAGCAAGCAGAAAAAGAATTTAACGAACAAAAAAGTGAGAAACAACAATTAGATGAAAAAGTCATGGAAATAGAAAAAATTCTAGATTCATCTGATAATATACAACAAGAGTTAACAGTCGTAACTGAAAAATCGCGTGTAATAAATGACTATATTTTATTGAAAGAGCGAAACAGCCAACTGCAAATCGTGCAACAAGGCAAAAAGGAGAAATTTGAAGAAACCGCAGCTTCTTATCGCCAACTAGAAGCGCAGTGGTTTGCAAACCAAGCGCATGTTCTTGCCGGTCAATTGCATGACGGAGAAGCATGTCCTGTTTGTGGAAGTATCGAACATCCTGGAGTGAATTTAAAGGATGCAGAGAAAGTCGTAACGAAAGAGCAAGTAGACGTGGCAAAATCTAGCTTTGATCAAGTAGATGGAGAATACCGCAATGCGTCAGCGAAGCTAATTGCTATAGAAGAGCAGTTGGAAAACAAAGCGGGTGAATTAACTGGACTAAAATTAGACATTAACCAAATAGAAGAAATTTCAAACGCTATAGTAGAATCCAAACATCTATTAACTGAAAAAGTAAAACAACAGCAGGCTCATAAAATCGAGTTACGAAAATGGAAAGAACAATTGACTAGTTGTTCTCAGAAGATTGAACAACTAGAACAAAAGAAACAGAGCTTGGCTAAAGAAGTGCAAGGTCATAGTTCATCTTTTCAAGCAGCTACAGCCGTTTTTGAAAATGAATTGGCCGCAGTTCCAGAAGAACTTCGTGAGCTGTCTGTCTTGAAGCAACAATTACAACAAACAACATTACAAAAACAACAGTATGAGCAACAGTGGAAAGTGGCTCAAGAACAATTCCAAAACTCGAAAGAACAGTTGGCTAGTGCGGAAGTATCTGTCGGTCATGCTACAAATACAGTAATAGAAGTAGTGCAAAAGAGAGAAAAAGCTCAGCAACAATTTGTACAGGCTCTGGAAAAATCGGCATTTAGATCTGAACAAGCTTATCAGCAAGCAAAAATGACAGAAGCAGCAGTTACAGCGTTGAAAAAAGATATTGAAGAGTTTAATCAACGCCGCCATACGTTAAAGCAGCAAGTAAGTGAATTGAAAGAATTGCTAGCGGATCAAGAGTTAAAGGATTTAAGTCAAGTAGAAATCGAGTTGTCTGAACTGAAAACAGATTACGAAAATGCTTTCGCAGAACAGAATCGTTCACGAAATTTCGAGAAGATAGGTAATGAATTAATCGACAGCATTCAAAGTGTCATTGAAAAAGCACTTGAAGCAGAGAAAAATCTCAATCGAATTGCAGATTTGCATAATATGATTCGTGGACAAAATGGGTTAAAAATTTCGTTTGAACGCTATTTACAAATCGAGTATTTGGAACAAATCATCTTATCTGCCAATGAACGGTTGAAAAACTTATCGAATGGTCAATTTTATTTGATTCGCAGCGACCGACAAGAAGCACGCGGTAAACAAAGCGGTCTTGGATTAGATGTCTATGATGCGTATACCGGACAAACTCGAGATGTTAAAACAATGTCAGGGGGAGAAAAATTTAATGCTTCGCTTTGCTTAGCGCTTGGTATGGCTGATGTTATTCAAAGCTTTCAAGGAAATGTCTCGATTGATACGATGTTTATTGACGAAGGGTTCGGATCGCTCGATGAAGAATCACTTAATAAGTCGATTGAAACCTTGATCGATTTGCAAAAATCCGGACGTATGATCGGGGTTATTTCACATGTGAAAGAACTAAAAGCAGCGATTCCTGCCATATTGCAAGTTGAAAAATCAAAAGAAGGTTATAGTCGGACTAAGTTTCTTATTAAGTAAAACAAGACAGCAAGAGCTTGTGTGTTTGAATTGCTTAGAAAAAGTGAATAATAAGAGTAAGAGATAAGTTACTAAAGACGCCGATTGCAGAGTGCATTACGGGGAAAATAACGAAAACCAAAGGGGTTTAAAAGATGAAAGATTTTAGTTTTAAATCGCGAATTATCTACTTTGGCGCAATTGCTATCATCAGCCTGGCTTTCTTAGCATTACAGCTTACTTCTGTAATACAAGGATCTAACGGGGCGGGCTCTATTACTCTTGTAATTCTATGGTCGATAATGGCATTGTTTGGTATAGCAGGTATTGGGTACGCATATAAAGTTCGCAACCGTCAGAAAAACTGACGGTTTTTTTATTTGCGGTTAAGACGAAATAGTTTAAAAGTTTAGGAAATGAAAGACCCGATAGAATATATGATAAAGTTAGAATAGAGTGAAAAAACAGGGGGGTTATAAGATGGGGAAACAATTAACGCCACAAGAAGTAGTCAAGTTAATCGATAAAAATGCGGATCTGATTATCCCGATTGCCAACGGAGAACCAATCCGATTACTAGATATATTAGAAGAAAATGCTGAGCAACTGGATGGAGTAAAAATACATCAAATGTTGGCATTACGGTCACGATCATACATTCAAGGTGAATTCGAGCAACTAAAACATGTATCGTATTTTCTTAGTGGTGCTACGCGCAAAGTATATCAGCAAGCAAAAATGGACTTGATTCCAAACAACTTCCATGAAGTACCTCGTATGCTTCAAAAAACAACGAAAATGTCGATGATTTTGACAGTCGCATCACCAATGGATGAACATGGTTATTTCACTTTAGGAACTCAAGCTGATTATATTGCTGAATTTATAGGGGAAGTGCCGTTTATTTTAGAAGTAAACAAAAATATGCCGCGCACATTTGGTCGCAATCAAATTCATGTTAGCCAAATTGCAGGCTATGTAGAGCATCATGTAGCTCTTTCAGAAGAGATAATTCCGGAAGTTAGCGATAAGGATTTATTAATCGCCTCTAACATTATTCAAGACATTCAAGACGGAGATACGTTGCAAATTGGTATCGGTTCTGTACCTAACGCTGTTATCAGTATGTTGAAAGATCATCGTCATTTAGGAATTCACACAGAAATGTTGCCAGATGGCGTTGCAGGTTTAGTGGCTGCAGGTGCAGTAGATGGCACACGCAAGTTTACGAACCCAGGAAAAATTGTTGCTACTTTCGCTTTTGGATCTAAAAATTTGTATAATTTTATAGATAACAATCCTGCTGTTGAGTTCTTGCCAGTTAGTGTTGTAAACGATCCGCGAGAAATTGCGAAAGAAAAAAATATTGTTTCGATTAATTCAACAACAGAAGTTGATTTGTTTGGACAATGTGCTTCAGAAACTGTTGGTGGAAAGTATTATTCCTCAAGTGGTGGACAAGTAGACTTTGCGCGCGGTGTTCGATTTGCTGAAAATGGTAAAGGTTATATTTGCATGCCGTCAACTGCTAAAGACGATACATTGTCACGAATAAAGCTCCATCTTACTCCAGGATCGATCGTGACCACTGGTAAAAATGATGTGGACAATATTGTCACAGAGTACGGCGTGGCCCGCTTACATGGCGTATCGATTTCAGAACGTGCTAAACGTCTAGCGGCAATAGCACATCCAAAATTCCGTGAAGAATTATTGTTTGATGCTAAAAAACAGGGATTGTTAACTTAATATAAAAAAAAGCCGTTTTCTTTTGAAAACGGCTTTTTTTTATTCGGCATCCGAAACAAACTTCTTTACAAGTCCATTAAATGGGAATATACTTACTTAAGTAAATAATATTTAAGGATGAGGCTAATGAAAAAATTATTGTTTCATGAAATTCACCAAAAATCGCGCTTATCAATCAAAGAAGTTAATGACGCCTTAAAAGAATTCGAATTATATAGTTCACAATGGGCTATTCTTTTTTGTTTAAAACAATTTGGTTCAATGACACAGAAAGAAATTTGGCAGTATTTGAATGTTGAAGCACCAACTGTTACGAGGACAGTTGCTCGTCTGGAGGAAAAGGGATGGTTATTCCGGGAAGAAGGACATGACAAACGAGAAAGAATTGTTCACTTATCCCCATTTGCTGATGAAAACTTACCGGAGATTGAAAGGCGGATTCAGCAGGTAGAGGAAGAGTTGCTATCAAACCTTTCGGATGAAGAGCAAAGCCAGTTAGTTTCGTTGCTGAAGAAAATTGGACAATAATTTTAAGGAAGAAGATGTAGTGAATGACTGAAAAAAGACCAATCTGGACAAAGAGCTTTGTTAATATTTCAATCAGTACATTTTTTGTTTTTGTTGTTTTTTATGCATTATTAACATATATGCCTCTTTATGTTTTGAATGAATTAAACGGTACAGCTACAGAAGCAGGGTTGGTAATATCCGTATTCTTGCTGTCTGCGATTATTATGCGTTTCTTATCAGGGATGATTTTAGAGAAATTCGGGAAAAAAAAGATGTTGCTAATTTCAGTTTTTCTATTTGCTATTAGTACCATATTTTATCTATTTATCGGAAGTTTCACAGCACTCTTATGGTTGCGGTTTTTCCATGGGATTTGGTTTAGCTTGCTAACAACTGTAGCAGGAGCGATTGCTGCAGATATTATTCCACCAGAGCGTCGGGGTGAAGGTTTAGGTTATTACGGAATTGCGATGAATTTAGCAGTAGTTGTAGGTCCTTTTATCGTCTTAACCTTGCAACAATACGTGTCAGCACATATTATCTTTATTGTACTTGCGGTTATTATCATTATCGGATTTTTATGTGCATTGGCTGTTAAGGTGAATGAAGAATCCTATGTTAAGCAACCAAAACATAAATTATCGATCAACGACTTTTTAGAGAAAAAAACGATGCCAATTGCAACGGTTGGTTTCTTAATCGCATTTGCGTATGCGAGTGTCATTGCCTTTATTTCTGTTTATGCGGAATCGCTAGGGCTCATACAAACCGCTAGTTTCTTCTTTCTTGTGTATGCGGTAGCGATGCTGGTTGTTCGACCAATTACCGGGAGGCTTTTTGATACTGTGGGACCTAAAGTCGTCATTATTCCTTCGATTATTATTTTTGGTGTGGGATTGATTACATTAAGCTTTACCGAAGTTCCGTGGATGTTATTATTGTCAGGGGCGTTAATCGGTCTTGGTTACGGGACCTTATTGCCTAGCTTTCAAAGTCTCGCTATACAGGCAGCTGACAAGCATCGTAGCGGTTATGCTACAGGAACGTTCTTTGCCTTTTACGATAGTGGGATTGCCATTGGATCTGTCTTACTTGGATTGATCGCAGGAATCGCTGGCTACTCAAACCTCTATTTAATGCTAGGTGTTTTCGTGATTCTTGTTGTGTTTTACTATATGTGGATTGCATCAAAACAAGAGCCACAAGCTCATTAAAAAAAGTAGTGCACAATAAATTTGTGCACTACTTTTTTAATGGACGGTCAAAATAACCGAGCCAAGTTCGCTATAACTTGCTTCATAAATACCTTTTTCTAATGGTTTTGGCAAAATAAATGTGCCAGAAGAAATGGCCATTCCTTTTTTAATTGATAATTCATGGGTGGCTAGTTCTTCAACCAACCATTTGACTGCGTTAATTGGATGATCTAATACTTCGGAGGAATCATTAGAAGCGATTTCTATCCCGTTTAATGTTAAAGTGCCGGGTAATTTATCTAACTGATCATAAGTAATATGATCTTTTGGTGTTCCAATCACAATTTTCCCCGCTACTGCACTGTCAGCAATAACTTGTCCTAAACTAATTTTAGGGAACCAGTCCTCAAATCGAGAATCGGGTATTTCAATACCGGGTGCTACCAATGTCTTCTCTAAAAGTTGCTGGACATCGTCAGTGATAGATAGCTCTTCTTTCGCGATGAAAATCAATTCTATTTCAATTAAAGGTGATGACATCGAGTCTAACTGGATTTCTCCGTCTGATATAGAACTCGTTGTGAGAGCTCCGTATAAAGGAGTTTCTGATTCGAATAGATTTTGTGTTTCTTTACTCGTCAAACTTATTTTATAGCCTTCTAATTGTTCTTGACCATCTTGTTTTTTGTTTGTAGTGACTCCATGTTGAATCATGTACGCTTGGGATTTTTTTAATGTAGCGGGAATTGCTTCTTTTGCTATAGGTTGTCGCTTTTTATAAGCCTCGTACAAAGTCATTGTCATTTCTTTTAGTTGAGAGTTAAAGTGTGTCATAGGTTAGCCTCCTTCATAAGCTATAACCTATAACATAACATTTTATCAGTTTATTTTGAATGTTTTGGGTGTTTTTCAATTTTATAGTACATAAAAGTAAACAGATAAGAAGTGACATAGACTACCGAAGAGAATGAAGAGATGGAAAATTTCGTGAAACCCTAAGTATTTAGAAGATAGGAAGTTTGGTTTGATTCCATAAATAATACCGCCAACTGTATAAGAAACACCACCAGCAACAAGTAAAAGCAAACCTGTTAAAGAAAGACTGTCTGCTAAAGGAACAACTGCAAAAATGATAATCCAGCCCATCGCGATATAAATCGCAGTAGACAGCCATCTTGGTGAATGAAACCAAACCATTTTAAAGAAAATGCCGCTGAGACCTAGAATAGTGACAAGTGTAAACAAGGTCCAACCGAGTGTTCCCCCGAGCGCAATAAGACAAAAAGGGGCATAAGATCCTGCGATTAAAGCGAAAATCATGGAGTGATCGAGTTTTCGTAAAAAGGCAATAATATAAGGTTGAGAAAGGGCGGAATGGTAAATGGTTGAAGCGCTATATAAAAAGATTAAGCTAATACCAAAAATAGAAACAGCTGCTACGTGTAAGGCAGGTTGTCCGGCATAGGCCGTCTTGATGACCATTGCTAATAAGGCGGCTAAAGACAATAAGGCACCTACTAAATGTGACAAAGCGTTAAATGGTTCTCGGATGTATGTGTTCATATAAAAAGCTCCTCACTTCATGTAGTTATCGAAACTACTTATAAAGATACTCGCATTATGTTTTGGAGTCAAGTTTGGAGAAAAAATGATAATGATGTAAAATAGCGAGTATGAAATACCTCAGGGAGTGTGCGGATATATGGAGAATGCAAATAAACTTATCGATGAAATGGCTTTTCACAATCAAGTTTTACCAGAAGACATTCCGAAAATTGATTTGTATATTGATCAAGTGATTCAGTTGTTTGAATCTAGTTTCGCTGAAACAAAGCGACAGCCAGATGAAAAAATTCTTACGAAAACAATGATTAATAATTACGCAAAAGGCAAGTTGTTTTATCCGATTCAGAATAAAAAGTATAGTCGTGATCACATTATGCTAATCAGTTTGATTTATCAGATGAAAAGCACGTTATCAATCAATGATGTGAAGCGGGTATTAGAAGGTATAAATGAAAGAGCAGAGCAAAAAGAGATTGATCTTGAACAATTCTATCAACACTATCTAAACCTTCAGCAAAATAATATAGAACTTTTTAGAACCGGCTTAACGCAACAAGCAGAAGATGCTGCCGCAAAAATCGCAGATGTTGAGGAATCTGAAGAATTGGAGCGAGTTTTGTTAATTGCATCACTAGTGCATACGAGCAATCTTTACCGGAGAGCCGCAGAGAAACTGGTTGATGAAATGGTGGAAGGGAGCAACTCGTAATGGGGAAAATTTTAATTGATGCAGATGGTTGTCCCGTTGTGTCACAAACAATTGAGTTGGCGAAAGTTTATCAATTGCCGGTGGTTTTAATTTGTGACACTTCTCATGAAATGCATCGAGAGGGTGCAGAGACTATAACGGTATCCAAAGGGGCTGATGCTGTAGATTTCGTTCTTGTAAACCGAGTAAAAAAAGGCGATATAGTGGTCACACAAGACTATGGACTTGCAGCAATGGTACTTGCCAAACGCGGAGTTCCAATCGATCAAAACGGTCGCGTATATTCGGATGAGAACATTGAACAATTGCTTCATGGGCGTCATGTTGCGAAAAAGATTCGCCAAGGCGGGGGTAGGATGAAGGGACCGAAAAAACGACAACCTGAAGATAATGAAAAATTCCAAGCGGCTTTAACTCAATTATTGATACAAGCGAAAGAAAAAGAAGAAATGCCTGGCACATAAAGTCGCCAGGCATTTCTTTTGTTGTTTTAGCGTTTAAATGGTCCAGCGATCATTAATAATCGCGACTAAAATCCACTGTCCGCTAGTGTTTTTCTCGAATACCATACTCAGGCTTTGCCAATCCATTCCATCGTACTGTTCGGTACCTGGATAATGGTATTCAACAATCATCGCTTCGGGATAGAGTTGGTGGATAAACTCATGAGCGGTTGGTTGAGTCGTTCTTCCATACCGATCTTTGTCGGTATAAGTGGCATTCATCAAGTATTGATCATAGTACTCGGCAGGCGTTAAGTTGATTTCAAAACCGCTACCGTCTTCGTATCCCCATAAATAATCATTGGGGTTAGTCATGAAGTTTGGAAGTTGTGCTTTAGTAAAAGTAACACCGCCGTTATCGAGACATCCTCCACTGTACGGACAGAAGGTCAATCCGTCTGCAGAACTTGTATAAGTGGCTACATCAGCAAAGTCCTTTGCTTTTAGCTCCGCTAAAATTTTGTTGGCTGTAGAAAGCAGTTTCTGCTTTTCTGGGATAAACACAGGATCAACGGCGCGAGCCAAAAATGCAGCAAATTGGGCACGAGTTACTGGTGTGTCAGGTCGGAACGTGTTATCTGGATAACCACGTGCAACGCCATAATGAGCGAGTCTAGACACAGCATCAAATGCAAAATGCTTTTTCTTCATATCCTTGAACATATTGTCTGGTGCTGTTGGGAAATAGAAAGCTCTGTCTAGCATAGCGGCAGTCTGACCACGAGTAACCGTCCAATCAGGACGGAAATACTTATTCGGGAAACCAAAAATGATTTCCTTTTCAGCAGCCGAAGCAATGTAACCGGAAAACGGATGACTTGAAGGAACATCTTTAAAGCCGGTAGAGCGAGCTGTGTCGTCTAAATAAATAGCTCGTCCGATCATTGCAATAGCATGGGCACGAGTGACAGGATCATTTGGTCTGAAGGTACCATCAGGATAACCATTAATGATGCCCTCTTCATAAAGGTAGGCAATTTCAAATGCAAATGGGTGGTCGGCATTCACATCATCAAACAAAACGATCGCGTTGGCGGGAGTTAAAAACGAACTGAACATCAGGATGGCAGCTGCAATTAAGGACAAAAAAGTTTTCATATTTATCCCTCCCTATTTGATCTTATTTTACCACAATAAAAGGCATTATGTAACAAATATTTGTTTTAAAAATAATAAAATATTATCTGTTATATGTGTATACGATTGATGATAAAGCTATTTTCTAATAGGCTTCCGAATAAAAAACAAGCCTAGCTAAGCCAGTTTAAAAGGCTCAAAAAGGGTATATAAGAAGGTGTAAGATTATATTTTGGAGGGGTTAGTTAATATGAAAAAATCAACATTGAACACATTAATTGGGAGTGCGCTTGCTGCGGCTTCTGGTATTTTTGTATACCGAGCTTACCAAGAAAAAAATACCGTTCGTGTGGAACCGGATATAGATATGTACAATAGTACTGAAATCGATAATCGTGAAAGTGTCAATGCGTTAGAGGATTCTGCTGAACAAGGCTTATCTCAATTGGATTCTATATACCGCGATGATTGGCAAGCCAATGGATTTCCGCAAACTCATAAAGAAATGCGTGAGCTTGAAGAAAATAAATAAAAGGTAATCGAAGCGAAAGCAAGAGCTCTTTTTGCTTTCGCTTTTACATGCCGAAATTCAAGGCGAAAATAAGGAGGGGAAAAAATATGTGGATTAGAAAGCCGTTTTTTGAATATACAACAGCCATACTGCTGGTTGCCGTTACTTTATTTTTCTTAGGAAAAATTGATTTTGTTTTTGAACCCTTACAGATCATAGTTGCTACGATTTTTGCTCCAGTTTTATTAGGAGGACTTTTTTATTATTTATTGCGACCGTTTGTAAACTTATTGGCACGTTTCGTACCCAAAATTGCAGGAATTGGAATTATTTTTACAATTATAGCGTTAACAGCGATAACTTTACTATACTTTTTTGGACCTGTTATTACGAAACAAGTGGACAGTCTAGCAAACTTGGCTCCGGAAACAGTTGAAGAAGTGACAAAAGAATCGGATCACTTTTTAGCGAACTTTCAATTCGGTGGAGTTACTGGTTCAGAAATTCGTATATGGACTTTAGATTATTTAGAAAATCTTTCAGAAGGTTTACTAACTAATGTCATGGACATTTTAACAACGCTTATGAATATTGTAATTGTGTTAATTGTCGTGCCCTTTGTTTTATTCTTTTTATTGAAGGATGATGACAAGTTTATCCCCCATTTAATAAAATATTTACCAGAAGAGCATAAACTTGAAGGTAAAAAAATATTGAATGATGTTGATCAAACTTTATCTTCTTTTATTCTTGGGCAAGCTTTTGTAGCCGGGGTTGTAGGAACGTTAATGTACATCGGATATCTTATCATTGGGTTAGACTATGCCTTAAGTTTAGCGATTTTTGCGATGTTCTTAATCATTGTGCCGTTTCTAGGTCCACTTATTGGGATTATCCCCGCCCTATTTGTGGCATTGGCAAGTGGAGATATGTGGATGGCAACGAAAGTTATCCTTGTGTTGCTAGTGGTTCAACAACTTGAGGGGAATTTAGTCACACCAAATATTATGGGGAATCGTTTAAACATCCATCCGTTAACAATTATTTTACTGTTAATGATTGCGGGCGCACTTTATGGATTTGTAGGAATTTTAATTGCAATTCCAACTTATGCGGTCTTGAAAACATTAGTTCATAATTTTCGGTTGTTTAATCGATTACGGAAAAAAAGAGAAGTTGCTAGTAAAAAAGTACTTTAACAAGCTCTTTTTTCTGAAAAAGCACCAGTTAATTTTTTTGAAAGGTTCTGAAATTGAGAAAATTATGATATATTAATATTTAGTAAGGAAATGAAAGAAAACAAGGGGGAACTAAAATGAAAAAATGGAGTCTTTTAGCACTACTTATGGCAATGATGATGGTGATTGCTGCTTGTGGATCCGACGATAAAGAAGATGCAACAAATGGGGACGGCGAAAGTGAAGGGAAAACGTACAAGGTAGGAATTGATACAACGTATCCACCTTTCGAGTTTGAAGTAGACGGAGAATATACAGGAATCGATATTGATTTGATCAACGCAATCGCTGAAAATCAGGGCTTTGAAATTGATTTCAGCCCAATGGATTTTGGTGGCATTATTCCAGCTTTGCAAGCAGATCAATTGGATGTCGCGATTGCGGGTATGAGTATTACAGATGAGCGTAAAGCAGTGGTTGATTTCTCTGATCCATACTTTGATGCAGGTTTGTCTCTTGTTGTCGCAGAAGGTAATAGTGAAATTATGTCTTTAGACGACTTAGAAGGCAAAACAGTAGCGGTTAAAAGTGGAACAACGGGTGCTCAATTTGCTCGTGATAACGAAGCAGAATATGGTTACACAGTAGCACAATTTGAAGATAGCCCATCTATGTTCCAAGAAGTTTCAAACGGTAATGCAGCAGTATTGCTAGAAGATTACCCGGTTATTGCATATGCAATTGCTGAAAGTGGACTTGCTTTAGAAACAGTAGGAGACCGTTTAACTGGAGATCAGTACGGAATTGCTGTACTAAAAGGTGAAAACGCAGAAGTTCTTGAGCAAATCAACGCAGGTCTTAAAGAATTGCGTGACAGTGGTCAGTACGATGAAATTTTAGCGAAGTATATTGCAGAATAAAAAATAAATGTAGCGCGCATAAGCGCGCTGCATTTTTTTATTCAAAGGGGATGTAAACATGGATACAATTGTTAATGCCTTTCCCTACTTAATGGAAGGTTTGAAAGTAACTATCTATATATTTGCGATTGCCATCGTACTTGGATTTCTAATCGGTTTAATTATAGCGCTATTTAGATTAGCGCCTTTAAAAATTTTAAATTGGATTGCGAAAATCTTTGTTGATGCGATTCGAGGAACACCGTTTATTGTTCAGTTATTCTTTATCTATTTTGGTTTGAACTCTTTAGCTTTTATTTCTTTGGATAATACAACTGCTGGAATTGTAACAGTGGCGATTAACGCAGGGGCTTACTTCTCAGAAATCATTCGTGCAGGTATTCAGTCGATTGATAAAGGACAGACAGAAGCAGCGCGTTCGCTAGGCTTGAATTCAACACAAAATATGCGCTATATCATATTGCCGCAAGCTTTTAGACGCATGTTACCAACGATTACGAACCAAGCAATTATTTCATTAAAAGATACATCTTTGTTGTCGGTCATTGGTGTGGCAGATTTGACGCAAGAAGGTCGTATTCAGGCCAGCGCCACATTTGATGCTTTCAATGTTTACTTAATCCTAGGAATTATATACTTCGTCGTTATTTACTTGCTCTCTATGCTGGCGAATTATGTAGAAAGGAAGTTTGTATTGCGATGACTATGATTCGAGTAGAAAACTTAAAAAAATCATTCGGCAAGCTGGAAGTTATAAAAGATATGAGTACCATTGTAGAAGAAAAAGAAGTTATTTGTGTCATAGGTCCATCTGGTTCAGGGAAAAGTACATTTTTGCGTTGCTTAAACCGTCTTGAAGAAATTACGGGAGGACATGTTTATATTGAAGGAACGGATATTACGGATCCGAAAATAGACATCAATCAAATTCGTCAAGATGTTGGAATGGTATTTCAGCAGTTTAACTTGTTTCCTCATAAATCGGTTTTGGAAAATATTGTATTAGCACCGATGAAAGTAAAAAAAGGCGATAGAAAAGCCGTGGAGAAAAAGGCTTACGAATTGCTGGACAAAGTTGGACTGCGTGAAAAAGCAAAAGCTTATCCAGGCGAACTTTCTGGTGGTCAAAAGCAACGTGTGGCGATTGCTCGCGCACTTGCAATGGATCCAAAAATCATGCTATTTGATGAACCAACTTCAGCGCTCGACCCAGAGATGGTAGGCGATGTGCTAGATGTTATGAAGCAATTAGCGCGTGAAGGTATGACTATGGTCGTTGTGACACATGAAATGGGATTCGCCGCTGAAATGGGCGACCGTGTGTTGTTTATTGACGGAGGTTATATAGTAGAAGAAAATGTGCCGAAAGAATTGTTTGGCAATCCGCAACATGAGCGGACAAAAGCGTTTTTGAGTAAAGTGTTGTAGAGAAATGCGCCTCTGGGCGTATTTTTTTTTGTGGATTTGGGTGCTTGGACAGTATTTTGGGTGATTTGGACAGTATTCCACTCGAACTCGACAGTATTTCATTCCATTCGGACAGTATTCATCACAAACTCGACAGTATTTCAAAAATATGGAATAAAATATCAAACAAAAAGCCGGACTGGATAAAAATCCAGTCCGGCTAAGTTCAGTCGTTTTTATTCTTCGTCAAAAACGTGAACTTTTGTCATTTTGTCGCCATTGCTCATTGCTTTAGCGATTTCCACTCCTGAAGTCACTTGTCCGAAAACAGTGTGAACGCCGTCAAGGTGCGGTTGTGGTGCGTGAACGATAAAGAATTGGCTTGAACCAGTGTCTTTACCTGCATGCGCCATTGAAAGGCTTCCTGCTTGATGCTTGTGCGGGTTGCCTGCAGTTTCACATTTGATTGTTTTGCCACTTCCGCCAGCACCAGTGCCAGTAGGATCGCCGCCTTGGCTTACGAAGCCAGGAATTACGCGGTGGAATGTTACGTCATTGTAAAAACCTGAGTTTGCAAGGTCCTCAAAGTTTGCAACAGTGTTTGGTGCTTCATTAGGGAAAAGTTCGAATTCGATGATTTCGCCGTTTTCCATGTGGATGTGTCCTTTTTTAGCCATGTTAAAACATCTCCTTTGTAATTAGGTTCATTTTCTAGTATATCGATTTTTGGTGTGGCTGTATAATCATTTGGCACATTACAATGCTTTTAATGATCCACCTTCTACAACGAGCGACTGTCCAGTTAAAAATGAGTTTGCTGAAGAAGCTAAAAAGACAATGATTTTTGCAAATTCTTCAGGCTCTCCGTAGCGTCCAGCAGGAATCTCCGATTTACTTTTTTCAATAATTTCTTCTATTGAAATGCCTTGTTTGTCAGCAGCAATCTGATCGAGTTCAGTAACGCGGTCTGTGGCAAAACGACCAGGACCGACTGTATTGACTAAAATATTATCCCCGGCAACTTCGCGTGCTAACGTTTTCGCAAATCCTACCATCCCTGCACGGAAAGTATTCGACAAAATCAATCCATCAATGACTTCTTTAACGGAAGAAGAGGAGACGTTAATGATCCGTCCAAATTGCTGTTTTTTCATATACGGAAGAACTGCACGAGACGCACGTATATAGCTCAGTAAGTTTTGTTCAAAAGCCTGGTACCAGTCAGCATCTTCGATCGCATCAAATCCTCCCGCTTTTGGTCCGCCTGTGTTGTTAATCAAAACATCAACACGTCCAAATTGATCGACCACAAATTGAAACAAATCAAAGATATCCTGTTCTTTCGAGCCATCGCAAACGTGTGAAAATACTTGTGGATTGCCAGAAGTTGTTTTAATTTCATCTGCAGCCGTATCTAGTGTCTGCTGATTTCGGCTTGAGAGTATGACGATAGCACCTTCTTTAGCAAACTCAAGTGCAGTCGCTTTGCCGAGTCCTTTACTAGAAGCCATCACAACCACTACTTTTTCTTTAATTCCTAAATCCACGTGTCTCACCCTTTCGTATGTATACAAGCTTTAGTTTAAAGATAAGAGACAGAGGATTCAAACTTTTCTTTTTTTAATTTCCGTCATAAGTCCAATGGCGTGAAATAGGGGTAAATATGATAGGATATAGTTACTGATTAGATTAGGAGTGTTATAAATGGAAGAACGCGAAGTTTTTGATATAACGATTATCGGCGGCGGGCCAACTGGCTTGTTTGCTTCCTTTTACGGCGGTATGCGCAAAATGAAAGTTAAAATCATCGACAGTTTGCCACAACTTGGTGGTCAACTGACTGAACTATATCCAGACAAATTTATTTACGATATTGGTGGATTCCCCAAAATATTAGCGAAAGATTTAGTGGACAACTTAGTTCAACAAGCAAAATACGGAGATCCTGAAATTTGTTTAGAAGAATCGGTAACAGCTGCTGAACGTCACGGAGATCATTTTGTGATTCAAACAGACAAAGGTCTTCATTACTCAAAAGCAATTTTGTTAACAGCGGGCGTAGGAGCATTCCAACCACGTAAATTGGCGGTTGAAGGGTGCGAAGCTTTTGAAGGAAAGTCACTTCATTACGGAGTAAAAGATTTAACGGTCTTCAGCGATAAAAAAGTTGTCGTTTTGGGTGGAGGAGATTCAGCCGTTGACTGGTCAATGATGCTTGAAAACGTGGCGTCGCATGTAACATTGAGCCATCGCAGAGAAAAAATGACTGCGCACGAAGCCAACATCGATGTTTTAATGGCATCAAAAGTAGAAGTCAAAAAACCTTTTGGTGTGAAAGAATTAGTTGGAGAAAATGGACAAGTTCGTGAGCTTGTTTTAATCGACAAAGAAGGAAACGAAGAACGTCTTGAAGTCGATCATGTAATTTGCAACTACGGCAACATCACATCTTTAGGCGCTATTAAAGAGTGGGGCCTTGAAATGGATAAAAACTCCGTCATCGTTAACTCTAAAATGGAAACAAGCATTCCGGGCATTTATGCTGCAGGAGATATTTCAACGTATGAAGGAAAAGTTAAGTTGATCGCAGTAGGTTTTGGTGAAGCGCCAACAGCGATTAACAATGCAAAATCTTACTTGGATCCAAAATCAAAAGTTCAACCGTTACACAGTACAAGCGTATTCAAATAATATTGAAAAGTCCGTTGCCAACAATAGGCAGCGGACTTTTTTGATGTTTTCTTGAACTTTAACTAAAGGATCTTGCACTGTTGCAATAATCAAAGCATTTTGAAGCCTTAATGATAGCAGAAGTCTATTCGTCTCTCGTTATCAGTTTTATTACATTTTGTAATAAAGAGAAATTCTGTGTCATCAAATTGTTATGTTCTATCTGTCGTTTTGACATGTTCTCGACATGTCGAGGTGTTATGATCATTCCTGTTAGTGAAAAGGAGGAAATTCAATTTATGAAAAAGCAAATCGTTACACTAACTGCTATTGCAGCATTAAGTGTAGGAGCAGCTACAACAGCTAGCGCTTCATCGTCATATACAGTTCAATCAGGTGATACTCTATGGGGAATTTCGCAAGATAATAATGTATCGGTAGAAAGCTTAAAAGGATGGAACGATCTATCATCAGATCTAATCTTCCCGAACCAAGCACTCGAAATCGATGGTAAAGCAACATCAACGACAACATCAGACAAATCAACATATACAGTAAAATCAGGTGACACATTATTTAAAATCGCAAGTGCTCACGGAATTTCAGTAGATAGCTTAATGAGCTGGAACGGAATTTCTAGCTCTATGATTTATCCAGGTGAAACATTTACTGTTAAAGGTGGAACAGCACAAAAAGCTGAAGCACCAGCACCAGCAAAATCAACTGCACCAACACCTGCACCAGCAAGTGCTCCTGCAGAAAAAGCACCAGCACAAGCTTCAACACAAGCTGGTAAAACGATGACAGTTTCAGCAACAGCGTATACTGCTTATTGTGCAGGGTGTTCTGGAACTACAGCGACAGGCATTGACCTTCGCGCAAATCCAAACCAAAAAGTAATTGCTGTTGATCCTTCTGTTATTCCATTAGGCTCTAAAGTTTGGGTTGAAGGATACGGAGAAGCAATCGCTGGCGATACTGGCGGCGCAATCAAAGGCAACAAAATTGATGTCTTTATCCCAACACAAAGCGAAGCTCTACAATGGGGACGCAAAAATATTACAATTAAAGTTTTAAACTAAAATAATACTGCTACAAAGCCGAGGTGTTCATTCCCTTGGCTCTTTTTTTTGGTCTTTTTTAATCGTTAAGTATTCAGAATAGGGTTTATACAAAGGGATGTTTTTTAATAAGAAGGTTGCATAAATGATTATTGAGGGAGTATAGTGAGTTTATATTCAGAATAATTAATTAAATAAGGAGGTTAGCAAAATGGCGGAAAAAAGTAAAAGTTTTTCACGACGTGACTTCTTAAAAACTTCAGGGATAGCAACAGGTGCTTTAATTGGTGGAGGAATTATTGGTGGCTTAATCGGTGCTAACACGAACAAGCAAGATACCACTACGACTGCTCCAGGTACTTCGGGTGGAAATTCAGGGTCTACTGGTGCAGTAAGAGGTTTGACGTTTTTTAATACAGCTGCAGAATTTGAAATCTTATCACAAGCTACAGAACGAATTTTCCCAGAAGATGACTTAGGACCAGGAGCTATTGGATTAGGAGTTCCTTATTTTATCGATGGACAATTAGCTGGTAGTTACGGAGAAAATTCAAAAGAATACATGCAAGGTCCTTTTTTCGAAGGAGAGCCTACACAAGGATACCAAAGTCGACTTAAGCGTAATGAGATATTTAGACAAGGTATTCAGGTTATGGAACAAGAAGCAAAAAATCGCTTTGATGCCAAGTTCGTTGATTTAAAAGGTGAACAAATGGATGAAATTTTAACGGCGTTGCAAGAAAATGAAATCAAAATGAGAGGTGTAGAATCTCAATTTTTCTTCCGTTTATTAAGACAAGCAACTTTAGAAGGAGCTTATGCGGATCCGATTTATGGAGGGAATGTCAACATGGAAGGTTGGAAAATGAAAGGCTTCCCTGGACATCAGTTAGCATATATTAAAGACATTGAAAGTGAAGACTTTATTAAAATTGAGCCTAAATCTGTAGGAATGAACCATTAAACGAAAAAGGAGGAATCACTATGGTGACAACTTTGGAAAGTGTGGACGTGGTAACGGTGGGTGTCGGATGGACAGGCGGTATTATTGCTGCGGAATGTGCAAAAGAAGGCCTTAAAGTAGTGGGGTTAGAACGTGGTCGCGAGCGTGGTACAGAAGATTTTAGTATGGTTCATGACGAATATCGCTATGCTGTTCGCTATGAATTGATGCAGGATTTATCTAAGGAAACCCTCACGTTTCGTAATAATCGAAAACAGCGCGCTTTGCCAATGCGTCAATTAGGCTCATTTTTGCTAGGTGAAGGTTTAGGTGGATCCGGTACGCATTGGAATGGGCAGACGTGGCGTTTTCTTCCGTATGATTTTGAAATTAAAACAATGACTGATAAAAAATATGGAGCGAATAAACTATCCGCTGATTACACCATACAAGATTGGGGCATTACATACGACGAATTAGAGCCTTATTTTGATCGTTTTGAAAAAACTGTAGGTCTTTCGGGAGAAGATAAAAATCCGTTTTGGGGAAAGCGTTCAAGTGATTTCCCAACACCCCCGATGAAAAAAACGCCAATGTTGCAACGTTTTGAAAAAGCTACATCAAGTTTAGGTTATACGCCGTTTATGATGCCTTCTGCCAATTTATCAGAGGCTTATGAGAATCCAGATGGTCAAAAAATCAATGCTTGTCAGTATTGCGGATTTTGTGAGCGTTTTGGCTGTGAGTATGGAGCAAAAACTTCACCGGAAATCACAGTAGTACCTGCAGCTAAAGCAACAGGGAATTACGAAGTTAAATTTAATGCGAACGTTGTGGAAGTGATGAAAGAAGGCGATAAAGTAACAGGAGTCAGATACTACGACACTGTGACTTTTGAAGAATTTATTCAACCTGCGAATGTTGTTGTACTAACAAGTTACATTATGAATAATGCGAAATTGTTGATGGTTTCCGATATCGGACAGCAGTACGACCCAGAAACAGGTCAAGGAACATTAGGTAAAAACTATGCATATCAAATTCTTCCTGGAGCTTCAGGGTTTTTCGATGAACAAATGAATACCTTTATGGGAGCCGGAGCTTTAGGTATGACGATTGATGATTTTAATGGCGATGCCTTTGATCATGGAGATCTCGATTTTATCCATGGTGCCAGCTTATCTTCGACGCAAACGGGTACTCGTCCAATTTTATCTAATCCAACTCCACCAGGCACTCCATCATGGGGAGCCGACTTTAAACGCGCTTCCATTGAAAACTATACAAGAATACAAGGGGTAGGTGGGCAAGGAGCTTCAATGCCACATAAAGAAAATTTCTTAACACTGGATAATACGTATAAAGATATTTATGGCATTCCTCTATTGCAGTTAAACTATAACTTTACAGATCAGGATCGAGCACTTCATCTTTATATTACTGAAAAAGCGAAAGAAATTTTAAATGAAATGGGTGCAAAAACGGTTGCCGCAGGCGGTGAACTGGGAGATTACGATATTGTACCTTATCAAACAACGCACAATACAGGCGGAACGATTATGGGTGCAGACCCAGAGACTAGCGTAGTCAATAATTTCTTGCAACATTGGGATGCTGAAAATCTATTCGTAGTAGGAGCAGGGAACTTTGCGCATAACGGTGGCTATAACCCAACAGGCACGGTTGGAGCACTTGCGTATCGTTGCGCAGAAGGTGTTATTCGCTATAGTCGTGAAGGCGGCTCACTTGTTTAATAAAGGAGGAGAAAAAAATGGGAGGATTAGCTTCTATAGGTGTACCAGGTTTAATCATTATTTTAGTGATTGTGTTGATCATATTCGGACCTAAAAAACTACCAGAAATTGGTGGGGCAGTCGGAAAAACTTTCTCTGAATTTAAACGTTCAACAAAAGGATTAATGGATGATGATGAGGAAGAAACGGTGAAAAAAGACACAGTTGAAGATAAAGACTTAAAAAAATCTGAGAAACTATGAAGGTGGTTAAATGGATCCGTACGGAGACAAAAAGCTAATAAGTCCGTTGCATAAAAAAGCGGCACAACCAGAAGAGCCTGCGGAAAAGGTTCCGGTGAAAAATCCGGAACCTCCTATTAATGAACCTGAAACACCGCTGCAAGTCGAAACATTGGTGGATCATTTAGGAGAATTACGAAAACAACTCATTAAAAGTGCTGTTGTTTTCTTGTTTTTCTTAGTAGTTGTCTTTTCAACTTTGAATTTTTGGTTCCCTTATATCGTGAAAGGAAACAATTTAGTCATTTTAGGTCCTCTTGAAGTGATTAAGTTTTATACTTCCATATCCGCAACATTAGCTTTAGGATTGTCCTTACCATTTCTAATTCATTTTATATGGAAATTTGTAAAGCCGGGCCTTGAAGAAAAAGAAGCCCGTTTTCTTGGCTTGTATTCACCTGTGATGTTTTTATTATTTATTTTAGGAATTGCTTTTGGATATTTTATTGTAAATCCGTTAAGCTTTCAATTCTTAATTGGTATGGGAATGGCGAACTTTGATGTTATGATTTCAGCAAATGAATACATTCATTTTCTTATCATGACAACTGTACCGCTCGGTCTATTATTTGAAATGCCCATTATCGCTTTGTTTTTATCTTCGATTGGCGTTTTAACTTCAGTTTCGATGAAAAAGGTTAGGAAATGGTCTTACCTTGTATTAGCAGTTGTTTCGGCATTAATTACTCCGCCGGATTTTTTGAGCCAATTGCTCGTATTGATTCCAATGGCAGGACTTTACGAAACGAGTATTTTCATCATCAAAAAAACCGAGCAACGTAAAGAGGCTATCGAAGATACGGTAGTGTAATAAAAGGGGACTGCAAATCGCAGCCCCTTTTATTTGGTGGAAAATTCAGATATTTATTGGCTATTAACCTATAACTGCTATACACTAAAAGAGCAGGTGATCGTCAGAAAATCCGTAAGTGGAAAGTGTATATCCATTATGAGGAGGATGCGACATGACAGTAGAAATCAAAGAAATTCAAGACTTGAAAAAGCTAGATGTTTCGAAACTGGTAGAAGAAAGTGAAGCCGAAGGGTATCGTTTTTTAAGAAGACTTGTAGATCAGTACGAAGATGGCAGCAATACATTTAATAAGCAATCCGAAGTTTTATACGGTGTATGGGATCAGGATCATTTGATAGCAATTGGCGGATTAAATCGTGATCCGTATTCGAGTAAAGATGGTGTAGGGAGACTTCGGAGGTTCTATATTTCTACTAATGCTCGTCGACAAGGCGTCGGCACAAAGTTATTACAAACAATTGTTGAAGATGCAAAAGGACATTTCCACGAACTTGTTGTCCGGACAGATTCTTCAGCAGCCGATGCTTTTTACAGAGCCAATGGCTTTTCGGGAGACCTTGGATTACCAGAAGCTACTCATGGCATCGTTTTAGAACAGGAACAACGTAAGAAGGCAGAGTAATACCTTTATGGAAACGGCTTGCAGTTGCAAGCCGTTTTTTTATGTATAGAAATATTTAGAGAAGCTCGTCCAGTTTGTTGGAATATGTGGTAACGTAAAAAGAGCTGATTAATTTGAAAGTATGATAGGGGCGATTTCATGGAAATGTCGAATTGGAAAGGCGCTGCAGGCGTCTGCATCAATGAAAAAAACGAAGTACTATTAGTGTTGCAAGGAGTTCCAGGAGAAGAAAAAAAGTGGACAGTACCGGCAGGCGGAATTGAAGGAGCAGAAACGGTTGAACAATGCTGTACGCGAGAATTTTTTGAAGAAACAGGATTGTCTGTTCGAGTTATAGAAAAGTTAAGCACGCGAGCAGGAGAATACGAAGATTCGAAAGTGTCTTTTGAAGTGGTTTATTTTAAAGTAGAAGTGACAGGTGGAGAAATTGTCCTTCATCGAGAAGATGAGTGGATTGCCGATGTTGCGTGGAAACCCATTGCTGAAATTCGTGAATTAGAAATGACTTATCCAGACGACGCTGAGCTTATTGAATCTTTAGCAGTTCAGTAATTTGATAATATTTCGTAAGGATTATAAATAAACAGAACGGGTAATTACGGTGTAATAGCAATCCGAGGAGGTGTTTTGGATGAAAAAAGACCGTGAGAATAAAGACGGAGAACAACTGATTCCAGAAGTTGAACCGAGACGCAATATGCCAGCTGAAAAGGGAATGGACCCCATGCCGGACAGAGATATAGAGTATAAAGAAAACTCGAATGAAAAATACAGTGACAATACGCAACAGGAAGAGTAGGCAAGCCAAGTATTGGCTTGCCTTTTGCATCTGGAAAGGAGATTGTTAAATGCCTCAATACACTTTCAAACATGCGGTCTGGCACGAAGAAGAAGGTGTTGGAAGTACGAGCTTCCGTAAATATCTTCCGGAAAACGACAAAATGCATAATTGGATTGATAAATCGATAAATCCAGCGGTCAATATTCTTCATACGCATACGGTTGACCGCGGCAAGGAATCTTTATGGGGATCATTAATATACAAACAAAGTGAAACTTCTAAAGGATCTCGTGAAGTGTTTCATTTCTATATATCTTCAAATGTTTTTGTCACTAGTAAAATTAATTTTGAACAAGATTCAGATTTAAATAAAGATGAAATTTTACGCCAGATGGAAAATGCCTCATCTTCTATCGAAATCATGATGATTATTCTTGGCGAAATGGTCGCATCCATTTTACATAAAATAGATCGTTTCGAAGAACGTCTACATGACTTATTATGGGCAATAAAAGAACACAACAACAAAAAGACTTTAGGTGAAATTGAAACCATTCGGCATGAGATTTTATTGTGGAAGCATCTAATTATGGGGTTTCAAGAAATTAAAATGGCCATCGAAGAAACATTTGGAAAAGACGTTATAGATCAAATAGAATATCGGAGAACCGCTACTCGAATTGAGCGTTGTGTAATGCTCGTTAATTCCTATGAAGATGAAGTGAATAATATGGTTGATATCGAAAACGTAGTAGCCAATTATCGAGGCAATGAAATCATGAAAACCTTAACGGTATTAACAACTTTATTTACCCCTGTCATGGCGTGGGGGGCTCTATGGGGAATGAACTTCGAGAATATGCCTGAGTTAAAATGGAAGTTCGGATATCTTGGGTCGGTGTTGATCATTTTAGGATCAACATTTATTCTGTATCTATACCTCAGGCAAAAAGGATGGATGGGGGATATTTTGCAGTCGATTGGAAAAAGTACAGGTAGGAAAAAATAAGACGAAAGCAGGGTCTAACCGATCCCTGCTTTCGTCTTATTTGGCTTTATCATTTTCTAGTTCTTGCAGTAGTTCGGTGTAAGGATGTAAATCCTGATCCCCGTGTTTTTCGATATAACCGGTGATTAATTCTTTCAAATCTCGTCGCTGCCGTTCTACTGCAACCAGTTTTTCCTTCATTGACTGTTGCTTCCATAGAACTGCATCTTGAACATCCTCCATTTTTTCAAGCATATCGATTTCAGCAAGCAACACTAAAGCTTCGGTTTTTTTAGCTTCGTACTTTTTTAAGGATCTTTCTACTTTTCGGGTATCGTTGTCAAAAGTCAATTTAGAGTACATAGACATTTTCTGATTCCCCTTTCCAGTCAATAGCTCTTACTTATCAGTACCCGGATCTCAACAAGCTTATCCCTCTTTTTGAAGAGTAAGTTTATATATAAAGAATATTCTGTCAAAAAATTGACGAAGTCTAATAGGAATTGTATGATAGAGAGACTAAATAAAGGAGGTGGGTAAGATGAATCAAACTGGTAAACGCATGACAGAATGTCAAGAATATCTCTACATTCTTCATGGCGTTACTTTCACTGGAGTAGCTGGACAGGAGGAGTCTGTCTTTTTTCAGCCAACAAAATCGAGTGAATATTACCAGTAAGAGACGTCTGCCTACAATCGGATTTTAACAAAGGCATGCCTCTTGGCGTGCCTTTTTGTGTGCATGTCTCTTCTTTAGAGAGGAAGAGAATGATGATTATTAGTCAGTTTCAACAAGTGATGTGCCATTTTGCAACGCAAAAAATATTTAATCATATAAAAGGGGAAGTTTCAGAAGGGCAACGCATTGGGCTCGTCGGAAGAAATGGAGAGGGAAAGTCCACGTTATTAAATGTACTTGCAGGAATACTGCAACCAACTGAGGGAGTTGTAACGTGGAAAAAAGGCAGCAACATTGGTTTGTTAGAGCAATCACCTGATGAGCAGCCAGAGCAAACGGTAGAACAATTATTGAGAACTGTCTTTTCAGAGTTAAATGCTTTGCAGCAGCAATTAGTGAAGATGGAAAAGCAGATGGAAACTGTCGATCCCAATGAAATGGAACGGCTTCTTCTTCGTTACGGAGCGATGCAAGATGATTTTATCCAACGCGGTGGTTATGAAATCGATATGAGAATAGATCAAGTGTTAAACGGGTTAAAGGTTAAGTCGTTGAAATTTGAACAATGGGGACACTTGAGCGGTGGAGAAAAAACGAAAATCGGGTTAGCGAAATTACTTTTACAAAAACCAGACTTGCTATTGCTAGACGAACCAACAAATCATTTAGATTTAGATGCGATTGAGTGGCTTGGCTCATTTATTAGCCACTACAAAGGGACGATTGTCCTCGTATCTCACGACCGCTATTTTTTAGATGAAACTGTTACGCATATTTGGGAATTGGACCAAGGTGAGTTGATTCAGTATGTTGGAAATTACTCGAACTATGTAAAAGAACGAGAAGCTCGATTATTAGTAGAGTTTCAGCAATATCAGGATCAACAAAAGAAAATTCAAAAGATGAAAGAAACCATTAAACGATTGAAAGAATGGGCCAATCGGGCAAATCCCCCAAATGCCGGCATGCACAGACAAGCGAAAAGTATGGAAAAAGCGTTGCACCGAATTGAAGTTCTCGACCAACCTGTGTTATCGAAAAAACAGATGGCCTTAAATTTGAAAATAGACGAACGTAGCGGCAAAGATGTTGTGCGTCTCGATGGGGTATGGAAAGAATTTGGAGAGCATATGCTGTTTCAAGACATTGCAATGCATATCCGTTACGGAGAACGAGTAGCGATTGTTGGTTCAAATGGGACAGGAAAAACAACATTGCTAAATATGATGGTTGGGAAAGAGTCAGTTGATGTCGGAGATGTAAAGTTAGGGAGTAATACATCAATCGGTTATTTATCTCAACACACATTAGAGATGGATAATGGTAGAACCGTCATAGAAGAATTTCGTGAAGCAATTGCTGTTTCGGAATACGATGCACGTCCAATGCTCGCTCAATTTTTGTTTTTTGGCAATATGGTATTTCAACCAGTACGGCAACTTAGTGGTGGAGAACGGATGAGGTTGCGGCTCGCACAGCTGATGCATCAGCATCATAACTTATTAATTTTAGATGAACCGACCAATCATTTAGATCTAGAAGCAAAAGAAGTGATGGAAGAGGCTTTGAGTGAGTTTCCGGGAACGATTATTGCGGTTTCACATGATCGTTATTTTTTAGATAAGCTATTCCCCGTTACGTACTGGCTTAAAAATGAAACAATCGAACGATTTCATGGAGGCTATTCGACCGCGAGAGAGAAAGTGGCAAGTTCTATCCAATAAAAAAGAGCTTATCCGCTTTTTCGGATAGGCTCTTTTGTCAATGGTCTAAAAATTTATTCGTTGTTTGTTTCAACAGAATCTACCCATACTTGTGACCAATTTTGAATTTCGTCCATAACAGGTTTTAACGATTGTCCTTTTTCAGTTAATGCATACTCAATCTTTATAGGAGTCTCGGGATAAACTGTGCGCGTAACTAATCCTTGTGTTTCTAAGTTTTTCAGTCGTTCAGATAATAGCCGTCCGCTGATGCCAATAATATCGGTTAGTTCACTAAAACGTTGGGGTCCCGAAAGTAGTTGATAAATAATCAGTCCTGTCCAGCGCTGACTGAGCAAGGAAATAGCTATCTCGAAACGAGGGCAAATGATGGAAGTGTCCATGCTCATCACTCCTTTTCTAACATAGTAGCACAGATTCTAACTATTTTAAAAGAATTTAGTTACTTGACGGAATTAAGTATTTAAAATATAGTTAGTTACATAAAGTAACTTGAAGAAAAGGGGCGTAAGAATAATGGGTTTTCACAAAAAACCAGTCACACATGTAGGTGAAATAGGATTGAAAGTAGTCGATATGAAGAAGATGAAAGAGTTTTACACGGAGGTCATAGGATTTGAAGTAATCTCGGAAGAGCAGCATTCAGTAGCATTGGGTGCTGGTGATAATGTATTAGTCAGACTCGAAGCAATTGAAGGGATTATGCCTAAACGAGGTCGTTATACAGGACTGTATCATCTCGCTATTTTATTACCAACTAGAGAATCATTAGGAAAAATTCTTGTGCATCTTCATAAGCAAGGGATTCAATTAGGCTCTGCAGATCACTTAGTTAGCGAAGCTTTATATTTATCTGACCCAGAAGGTAACGGTATTGAAATTTATCAGGATCGAAAACCTGACCAATGGAACTGGGAAAATGATCAAGTAGCTATGGCCGTAGATCCGATTGATGCTCAAGGATTAGTTGAAGAAGCCCAAAAATCTTTAGAGCCGTGGAAAGGTCTGCCTGCTGAAACCGTGATGGGACATATTCACTTACATGTATCGAACTTAAATGAAGCTAAAGACTTTTATGTAAATGGACTTGGGCTAGAAGTCGTTTCAAATTTGGGTGCTCAAGCATTATTTATAGCCGATCAAAAATACCATCATCACATCGGCATGAACGTCTGGAACGGTGAGGGTATTCCGGCGTTGCCTGAAAAAGAAGCAGGATTGCATTATTACACGTTAGTTATGGACAATGAAATTCGCAATAAAGTCGTTGGAAATCTTCGTTCATTGGGAATGAAAATGGTGGAAGAAGAAAGATATTTTGAAGTCAAAGACCCTTCAGGAAACGCCATTCGTCTATGTGTGTGATTATTAAATAACAAAAGCCGACTCAATTCATGAGACGGCTTTTGTTATTGTGGAGAAACACTTTCGCAACGATTGTCTGTTTCCATATAGGCCGTAGTAGTAAAAGCTGCTTGTTCTGGAATTTCAGTTAGTACTTGGTTTTCCAAAGGAATTTTTGGAATATTATTTTGACGTGTTTCGATATATGCGTGCATACTTTCTCGGCTGATTGCTTTTTCTAAAGGATTATTATAAAACGTTAAGAGGATCAAGCCACATGCCCCAGCAATTAAAGTGATACCTAATAGTGAAAGGAACCCCTTCATAGTAAATCCCGCCTTTATGTGTTTAGTTATTATAAGAACGATGTACCGTACAAAAAGTTCCTCGTTGCGACATATTGTTGTTTAAGAGATACTAGTGACAATCGTAATATCCAACAAACTAAAGGGGAGGATTGATTATGATATCGTTAGAAACAGAAATTTGTCAATTGTTTAAAATAAACTATCCGATTATTCAGGCGGGAATGGCGGGAGGTCCTACCACGGCTGAACTTGTAGCTGAAGTCAGTAATGCAGGCGGGCTTGGAACTCTAGGAGCAGCATACATGACACCGACTGCACTGCGGCAAGCGATAAAAGAAATTCAGTCGAAAACCCAAAAACCATTTGCTGTTAATATTTTTGCAGCCATCATACGGGACGATTTTAGTCGCGCTGAGGAGATGCAAAAAGTATTAAGTCCTTTCCGCTCGGAGCTAAACATTAGCAACCTTCAGTCCGCATATTCGTCCCCTAATTGGAGTGCAGAACAATTTGATATTTGCATTGAAGAAGGGGTAGCTGTTGTTAGTACGGCTTTTGGTTGTTTATCCGTCGAACAGATGACAGTAGCTAAGAAAAGAGGCGTCAAAATCATAACAATGGTTACGACAGTTGAAGAAGCCAAAAAGGCAGAGAGTTCTGGGGCAACTGCTGTGGTGGCTCAAGGAAGTGAAGCAGGAGGTCATCGTAGTACCTTTTCGCTCGACCAACATCCGTCAGGTGCCCAAATTGGCACGCTGTCCCTAGTTCCTCAAGTAGTCGATGCTATTGGGATTCCAGTTATTGCAGCGGGAGGTATTGTGGATGGTCGAGGGTTAATTGCTTCACTGGCACTCGGTGCACAAGGAGTTCAAATCGGTACTCGGTTTGTCAGCGCCAAAGAATCAGGGGCGCATGCCGTTTATAAAAAGGCGATATTTAAGAGTGACGAGGAAAGCACGGTTGTAACAAAAAGCTTTTCTGGAAGACCGGCAAGAGCCATTCAGAATCGCTTTATTCGTGAATTTGAAAAAAGCGGTGTCGAGCCATTGCCATTTCCTTCTCAAAACACCATCACCAAAGACATTCGTGCAGCGGCTTCGGAATCTGGAAATCCGGAATTCATGTCACTATGGGCGGGGCAGTCTACGCGTAGTTTGACAGAAGAAATGGCTGCAGCTGAGATTGTTCAGGCGATCGTAGAAGAGGCGAAATCAATTGTATGCTAACTTAATAACGAATAAAAACGGTTGGATCGAAGCTCGAGTTTCCTATGGGCACATGCTATACTATTAAAAGTGATTTTTAAAATGAGGAGATTAGACGAATGGAATGGAAGAATATATACCGTGGCATCTTGATGGGAATCAGTGACTTGATCCCGGGAGTAAGCGGAGGCACAATTGCGTTTATTTTAGGGATTTATGATCGTTTGTTAGAGGCTATTAGCGGATTTTTTAGCCGTAACTGGAAAAAGCAACTTGGATTTTTAGTACCTCTTGGGATAGGGATTGTCATCACCCTTTTATTGTTTAGCCGAGTGATTGAATATTTACTGGAACAACATTATGAAGCAACTCAGTTTTTCTTTATGGGCCTTATTATTGGTGTCATTCCGTACATTATGAAGCAGGCTGAAGTAAAGAAGAACTTCACTGCACGTCACATGATTATTCTCTTGGTTATTGGAGCGGCTTTGGCAGCTACAGCCTTTATTCCGACTGAGGAAAATTTGGCACCGATTACGACGCTTACTGTACCAGTTTTCTTTATGTTATTTTTCTCTGGGTGGCTAGCAAGTATGGCAATGTTATTACCAGGAATTAGCGGTTCATTCATACTATTGTTGTTAGGCGTTTATTCAACCGCTATCAACGCTTTATCGACTTTGAACATTCCGATTGTTTTCGCAATCGGTGCTGGGGTGATTGCTGGATTTATCGTCAGCAGTAAAGCAATTCAGTATTTGCTTCAACATTTTACTTACGTCACTTACGCAGCAATTATTGGACTGATCATCGGATCTCTGTTTGTGGTGTTCCCAGGGTTTTCTTCTGATTCCACTACGCTGATTACTAGTCTAGTCACATTTGGACTCGGACTTTCGTTTACATTATTGTTTAGTTCACCTAAAAAAACGACTATTACAGAAGAAGTTTAATGAAGAAGTAGTTTCTTGTTATCTTTAAAGTAGGAGTAGCGACTAAAACGATATTCTTTGCAGACTGAGGCACCATCATAAATGATGGTGCCTCTTTTTTATGGATAAATTATGTTATCGTATGCCCGTCAAAGCTACACGGGCGCTTACGCTTTTCTGATTGTCTAGCTCCAGCGCCCAGCTTCTAGGGTCATAAGTCACTCCGACTGTGCGGCAAAGACCGCCGCTTCGTCAGAGCACCTTATGCCCGTCAAAGCTACACGGGCGCTTACGCTTTTCTGGTATAAAGCCTTTTTGCTTTGTGGATGGTGGGTTTGCCTTTAAACTGAAGGTTAAGAGGTGATGCGTGTGCGAAAAATTTTCTGGTGGTTTGTTGTGTTGCTGGCCGTGTTTTTTGCGCGCCCGATTTGGGAAGAGCCTGTTAGTAAGTATGTCGATTTAGGTTTTTTGGATTCTGTTGACGAAGCAGTTGGTAATATCGCAGGAAATCCAGAGGTGACGCAAGTTATAGATGAAGCGAGAGATTTTACTTCGCGCGTCAGTGCACAACTGCAGTCGTTTATCGTTTCTAGTTCAGTTGAAGTGCCAGAAGCTGTGGCCAAACCAGAACTAGTTGAAACTGAATCTTTGTTTGCCATTCATAATGTAACATTAGGAATGAGTAAAGAAGATGCTCAAAAGAAAGTCGGGTTGCCACTACGTTTAATGCGGAACGAATATGGAACTGATTGGCATAGCTATCATCAAGATTTTCAGAATTATGTTTTATTGTCTTATGATCAAGACGGAATCGTAAATGGGATGTTTACGAACCAAGATTTGTTTTCGTCGAAGGAAGGGATTACGATGGATTCCACAAAATCCGAAGTCCGTTCCGCACTGGGCACTCCGCTAAAAAGCCTCCAAAAAGGAAATGTTCAATATATACTCGATACACGTGATGAATACGATGTATTTAAAACGGATAATACGTATACGACGATTTTTTATGATATCCATGAAGAAGATACCGTAACGGCCGTACAAGTAATACATGAAAAACTAGAAAAACAACGCCCTAAAATATATGCGGAGTCGGATGAAAAGTTAAAAGAAGGCTATGAATATTTGCTTTTCGAATTGACCAATTCAGCTCGTATTCAACGAGGTTTGTCGTTATTAAAATGGGATAGTGAGACTAGAACGACTGCTCGCAAGCACAGTGTAGATATGGCCGAAAATCAATATTTCAGTCATACGAATCTAGCTGGACAATCTCCTTTTGATCGGATGAAAGAAGACGGCATTACATTTTATGTAGCAGGAGAAAATTTGGCGTATGGGCAGTATAGTAGTGTCTTTGCTCATGAAGGCCTGATGAATTCTTTAGGTCATCGTGAAAATATTGTAAAGCCAGACTTCGGGTATCTAGGGGTAGGAACGGCATTTAATGCAGAAAACCAACCGTATTATACGGCCAATTTCTTTAATCGATAAAAAAGGCAAGCTGTCATTAACTGACGGCTTGCCTTTTAATTAATTTAATACGAGCCATGCTAATACAACAAGTGGACCGACGATAAAGCAATAAATCGCGAAATACTTTAGTTGTCCTTTTGCCATAATGTTCATAAACCATTTTAATGAGAAATAAGAAGCGACTAGAGAACCAAGAAATGCCATTACATATGGAATCGCCATCGTAGCTAAATTATCATCGTTAATGATGTCTGTAATGCTGAGAACTGCACCACCAAGGCTAACTGGGATAAATAATAAGAAAGAAAAGCGCAATGCGGTTTCCTGGTTGATGCCTCTTGCCATTGCAGCGACTATTGTAGCACCACTACGGCTAATACCAGGAATAAGTGCTATAGCTTGAGCTCCACCAATGATAATCGCGTCTTTCATTGTCATACTGCCATCTTTTCGTTGCCCACGCATATTGCGGATCCACCATAGACCAAAGCCTGTAACGATTAACGTCAATCCGACTGTCACGATAGTTGAAAGATTGTCATCAATCGCATCCTGGAACAACAAACCAATGACTGCCGCAGGGATCGTTGCAACAACAAGGTAAACGATAAACATGAAGTCTCTTTTCGTTTCTGCGTTTTTCACAGTAAAATACTTTAAACCGTTAATTACAAGGCGCTGAATATCATTGCGGTAAATGATTAAGACGGCAATTAACGAAGCACTGTTAACAAGCAATGCGAATGTCGATACGCTTCCTTCAATTTGTACGTCCAAAAAGTATTGCGCGATCAACAAGTGCCCACTTGAAGAAATCGGAATTGGTTCAGTAAGTCCTTGGAATAGTCCAAGAAGCAAAAATTTGATTGTTAGCCATAATTGATCCATTTATATAAATCCTCCATTGTTCGTTCATTTAGTTATTTGACTGCAAATTTCCTATTCGATAAATTCAAATCAACATAAAAAATATAATACCATAATTTCATGGTAAACTGTGTATATTAATGAAAAGAAAGGTAGTGACACGCTTGACGAACAAGCTTTGGTTTCAAGTAGGAATAGGAGTTATTCTAGCTTTAGTCATCATTAGATTGTTTATTGAAGTACAAGGGATTTTTGATCCTTTATTTATTATTGCAGGCACGATTTTTGTCCCATTATTACTAGGGGGTGTCTTGTTCTATTTAACAAGACCGGTTTTGAATTTTTTGGTGAAGAGAAAGTTTCCGAAATGGGCTGCAGTTCTTACAGTTCTATTATCAATCGTATTAGTATTTTATTTGTTATTCATCATGATTGGTCCAATTGTGACAGGACAAATCAATGCATTGGTAGATAATGCACCCGAAATCATACAAAGTGTAGAAGAATCGGCTCAATACGTATTCGATCAACGAGACCGTCTTCCGGATTCAATTGAAGAGCAGTTAAATGGCATGGCGGGTCAAATTGGTGACCGACTTGGTGACATCGGTGGCTGGGTTGTTTCCTTTATCGGTAGCTTCGTGTCTGGCGTAATTACGCTAGTATTAGTACCGTTTTTCCTTGTCTACTTATTGGTCGACCATAAAAAATTCGTTCCGTTTGTTTCTGGATTTTTCTCAGGGGAACGAAAAAGGTGGATTCGTAAAACCTTGCAGGACATCGATGACACCTTGCAAGCATATATCCAAGGGCAGCTATTTGTCAGCTTTTTAGTAGGAATTATGCTACTCATTGGTTACTTAATCATTGGATTGGACTATGCACTGCTATTGGCATTAATTGGTATGGCTACGAACGTTATCCCATTTTTAGGACCTTATATTGCAGTTATTCCAGCTATTCTTATAGCGCTTGTGCAAGACCCAATTATGGCTGTCTACGTAGGAATTATTATGTTAGTAGCACAACAAATTGAAAGTAATTTCATTACGCCAAACGTGATGGGGAAATCACTCGACGTTCACCCACTAACTGTCATTACGCTAATTCTAGCGGCAGGAAATATAGCAGGATTATGGGGGATTATTTTGGCGATTCCGGTTTACGCGGTAATCAAAACTATCGTTTCCAATATATACGCACGACGCAGTGAAATCCGTAACACAGCTACACGTGATATCGAATAACCGAAACCTGTGAACAGAGTTCACAGGTTTTTTTGTGGATTAAGCCAATAATCTTGACGCTCGATAGTATACCCCCTAAACTATAACTATTGGTTGAGGGGGTATACTATTTTGGATGGAAGAATAAAAGAGGCAGTAGATCTTTTTCAAGATGTATTGGTTTATGGAACCGAGCGGGTGATCAAGTCAGTAGATCATCCTTTGTGGAAAGAGTATTCACCTGAGCAAATTCAAATGTTGAAGTTGATTGGTACGGAAAAACAAATCACTTCAGCTAGATTAGCTGTGCTGCAAGCTGTACATAAAAGTGCAATTTCTAGTCGCATAAAAAAGTTACTACAAAAAGATGTAATACAAGTTGTTCAAACCTCAGATAAACGTGAGAAATTGCTAGAGCTTACGGATAAAGGACGGACGATTATTAGTGAACTAGATCAGGTGTTGTCAAATTATCTTGAAAAGCTCCTATCTGAAAATATTGCAGACGAGGAAATAGAACAATTTTTAACGATTTTCCGCAAGCTAAAAACAATTATAAAAATGGACGGAGTGTAACATATGCATACCATATTAAAATTCAAATGGCCGATTGCGATTGGTTTAATTGTAATAACAGTCGCCTTGTTCTTATTAGCGCCTAACTTAACAAAGCAAGCAGAACAAGCAGGATCATTTCAGTTATCGGATGAAGCATCTTCGCAAATTGCCTCGCAAATATTAAGCGATGCGGATGCTGCTGAGAAAACGATATCACTTGTTATACCTTTAGAAAGTAAACTCACAGATGAAACACGTCAAACACTTGAACAAATGGTGACGGATATTGAAGGATTAGGTGATCCAATTACGAGTGTATTGAATCCTGTTGAAAGTAAAGAACTAGAAGAACAATTAATATCAGAAGACCAGCAAACTGTTTTGGTGCCAATTACGGTTGATGGCACAGATGAAGAAGTGAATATGGTTGCAGATGAAATAAGAGAAACGATTATCCCTGAAGATATTACAGCGTATATCACAGGAGAAGCCATTATAAATAATGATGTAAACATTAGTGCGCAAGAAGGATTAAAGCGTACAGAAATCATTACAGTCGTATTGATTTTCGGTTTGTTGCTAGCGGTATTCCGTTCGTTTGTTACGCCATTTATCCCCCTTGTGGCAGTCGGAATCACTTATTTATTGAGCCAATCATTAGTAGCGTTTTTCATTGATTGGTTTGGATTCCCAGTTTCAAACTACACACAAATCTTCCTAGTAGCGATCTTATTTGGTATCGGAACAGATTATTGTATTTTGCTACTAAGCCGCTATAAAGAAGAATTAGCAGCTGGACATGATGTGGAAAAGTCAATCATCAACACGTATAAAACAGCGGGTAGAACGTTGCTAATTAGTGGAGCAGCTGTCTTTGTTGGATTTTTCGCAATCGGCTTTGCAGAGTTCCCAATTTTTAAATCGGCTGTTGCGGTCGCAGTTGGGATATTCGTCTTGCTGATCGTGCTGTATACAATCGTGCCATTCTTTATGGCGTTATTAAAAGAAAAACTATTCTGGCCAGCTAAAAAATCTGCTGCTCATAGAGACAGCAAATTATGGATTTGGATGAGTAAATTATCGATTAACCGTCCATTGCTCTCTATGCTTGTAGTGGCTTTAATTACGGTGCCATTGTTGTTTACGTATGATAACTCGTTATCTTTTAATACGGTAGATGAAATTGGTTCGGAGTATGAATCTGTAAAAGGATTAAACGCCATTGAAGAAGGCTTTGGCAAAGGCGATTCGTTACCAGTTCAAGTAATTGTGAAATCGGACGAAACTTTGACTAATCGAGAAACCGTTCCTTATTTTGAGTCTTTAAGTAGAGAAATTGAAAAAATTGAAGGTGTCGAAACGGTTCGATCGATTACACGACCGACTGGAGATGTGATTAACGAACTTTATGTAGATGAACAGCTCGGGCTATTAGCTGACGGGTTAGGCGATGCACGTGATGGTCTTGGTGAGGTGCAAGCGGGACTGACAGAAGTTCAAACTAACTTAACCGCTATTAGCGAACAAGCTGGCAATTCTGCAGGTTTAACGGAAGTAGCTGCAGGGCTTGGTCAAATCAATCAACAATTGGGACAAGTCTCGCAAGGACTTCAGCAAACAGGAAATATCCCTCAAACTGTAGGGGCATTAACACAAATCAGTGGAGGCTTGACTGAAATTCAACAAGGTTTAGCTGGGGCAGCTGGACAAACAGCTGAACTGAGTGCTGGTTTAGCGCAATTAGCGGAAGGTATTGGCGCGTCAAACCAAGGACTTGCCGAAATTGAATCTGGTTTAACGGAAGCTGTCGACATGATGCAAGAAATGAGCGACAGCGAGGCAGTACGCGATACGGGCTTGTATATTCCAGAAGGTACATTAGAAAGCGAAGATTTTGAACAAGTATTAGATCGTTATTCTTTTGCGGATGGGACAGGAATTACGATGGAAGTTATTTTAGCAGTAGATCCATATTCTCCCGAAGCAATTGACGTGACAACAAAAATAAAAGAAACAGTAGAGCGCGCTAAAGTAGGAACACCGTTTGAAAAAGCTGAAATTGCATTTAGTGGGATTTCAAGTATCAACAGTGATTTGGAAGAAGTATCTTCTAGTGACTTTACAACGACGGTCATCATTATGTTGATTAGTTTATTTGTCATCTTAGCGATTTTATTCCGTTCGCTAATTATGCCATTGTATATGATTGGCTCGTTATTGCTGACGTATTACACAGCGATATCGATTGCGGAATTAATCTTCGTGAACGGTCTTGGCTTTGATGGCATTAGTTGGGCAGTGCCGTTCTTTGGCTTTGTTATGCTAGTAGCGTTGGGTGTCGATTATTCGATTTTCTTATTGGATCGTTTCCGAGAAGAGTCTTTTAATGGCGTTACCGTTCGTGATGCAATGCGCACATCGATGGCGAAAATGGGGACAGTTATTATTACAGCTGCCATCATTCTAGCAGGTACTTTCGGTGCTATGATGCCATCAGGTGTCTTGAGTCTTGTGCAAATTGCGACCATCGTTATTACCGGCTTATTATTATACGGCTTGATTGTATTACCATTATTAATTCCGGCAATTTCCGTATCTTTTGACCGTGGTGTTTGGTGGCCATTTGGCAAAAAGAAATAAAACGGCATATAGAAAAAGAGCTGCCTTCGCGCAGCTTTTTTCTATGGATGTAGGATTCCTCCAGGCATGTTATACTGAGTGGTAATTAAAAATGTGAAACGGGTGTACTTAACTATTTCTACGAGCTTGTATGAATTGCTTGTAGTTTATGTCTTGGATTTTCCTAAGATTTTTGATGAGATAAACGAAACTACGAAAAGAGGTAATGAATTTGTTAACATTTGAACAAAAGCTAGAAATTATTGAGTCTTTTCCAGAATTAACGAGAAAAGATGTATCGATGAAACGTGTGAACTTTCATTTTGAAGAAAGCTTGTACGATAAGAAAATTGTTGTCTATCATTTGCATCCGACAGGTAACGGTTTTGTTTACGTAGGCAACTTGCCACAATATGAAGTAGATAAAAAAGGTTTTGTAAACGTTCGTGATTTTTCTGAAAAAGAATTGCGCAGTGTTCTTGCCGATTCATTGGATTATTTGTCATTAGAGCCGGAGCCTCCTTACGATAAAACGTGGACAAATCGCGAAAATGAAAAATTAGATTTGGTTTACGAAGAGCCGTTTTGGAATGTCTACACAGGTAAAAACTTAGAAGAAAGCTTCGGAACATTTGACGATGCTGAAAACTACTTAATTGACCAAGGGTTTAAAGAAAAGAAATAAGGAATAGTCGTTTGCTAAAAGGACTATTTTCTAAGTGCGAATAGCGACGACGACAAAAAGGAGCCTCAAGGCTTCTTTTTTGTGGTTAAAAGAGGAAAAAAAACTAGTTTTTCGGTATGCTTAGGGCAAGGAGTGAGGGACATGTTTAAAAAGGTGATCTTATATACCAATCAATTAGAAGACATGAAAGGCTTTTATGAGTACCAACTAGGCTTCCGAATTGTTGAAGAAGATGACACCAGTTTTACATTGTCGATGGGGGAATCCCAATTGGTCTTCCGGGAATCGGACAGAGCAGCGGTTTATCATTTTGCGCTGAACATACCCGGAAACCAATTTACCCTTGCTAAATCTTGGACCAGTGAGCGAGTGACATTAAATCGTCAAGAAGGCATGGATGAAGTCTTTTATGCTAATTTTGATGCGGATGCGTTTTATTTTCAGGATCCAGCAGGAAATGTAGTGGAATTTATTGCGCGTCGTAGCGTCGATCGTATGGCTAATTTTACTGTAGATTCTATACTTAATATTAGTGAAGTAAGTATTACCACAACATATGTTGAAGAAGTTGGCGAATTGATTGAGGATATGGATATCCCGGTCCGTGGTAGTAAAGGAATTGAAGCAAAGTCGTTGAATTTCCTTGGCAGTGGTCATGCTTTTATTCTTTTAGTAGAACCAAAGCGGATCTGGTATTTTTCTAAACAAAAAAGCGAAACCCATCCGTTATCAATCGAGTTAACGGATGGTCGCCAAATTAACATAACAGAAGAAGGAAGATTTCAGCAGGAAAAGTCAGCCAATCCAATACTAGACAAAATGGAGGAAATAGATTTCTCAGGAGTTGCTTATTTAGCGAAACAAGAACCGTGGGCTATGGCAAAGGGATTTGCTGATCAGGCTAACGAACGACCAAATACCGTGGATACAAGATTTGGTATTGCCTCGGGGAGTAAACTTTTTACAGCTCTAGTTATTTGTCAACTCGTAGAGGAAGAGAAAGTTAGTTTTGAAGATTTACTATCCGAGCTATTGCCGAAAACATTTCCTCATTTCAACGTTACCATCCATCAATTATTAACACATACTTCGGGTATTCCAGATTACTTTGATGAACAGACGATGGATGACTTCGAAGATTTATGGAGACACCGTCCAATGTATCGAATGGAAACGGCTTCAGACTTTATCCCGTTGTTTAAAGATCAGCCAATGACGTTTGAACCGGGTGAAAAATTTCATTATAATAATGCGGGCTATATTGCACTAGGACTGATTATTGAGGACATCACAGGAAAAGAGTTTGTGGACGCAGTAGAAGAACGTATTTTTGTACCTGCTCAGATGCAAAATTCCGGTTACTTCCGCTTAGATTTTCTACCGGGTCAGACTGCATTTGGTTATATCGAAGAAGAAGGACAGTGGCGTACAAACCAATACGCCATTCCAGTTCGTGGCGGAGCTGATGGCGGTGCTTATGTAACGGCAAAAGATATGGCGAATTTCTGGAATTGCTTAATGGATGGTACATTAATAACTGGAGATATGTTGAAGAAAATGCTCCACGTTCACGCTAGTGGGGAAAAGAGTGATTATGGTTATGGGCTCTGGATTCAAACGCTGACAAGTGGTGCTTTGAAATATCATATTATAGGCTATGACCCAGGTGTAAGTTTTTATTCGGCGTTTTATCCGGAAAAAGGCAATATACTAACTGTTTTATCAAATAAAAGCGGTAGAGCTTACGAACTTGCTACAGCGATTGAAGAATTGAAAATTGAAGAGGAGTGAAAGTATGACTGGAAAAAAACTAGTACTGGCGATTATTATCAGTACAGTTGGTTTTAGCGTTTTAATTTTTGCCGTCTTTCAACTATATTTTTGGTTAAATTAAGAAAAAGCTGCGATCGAGGAGGATATCCTTGATCGCAGCTTTTTAATTAAGAACAAAAAATGAGCTCTTCCGAAGAAGAGCTCATTGATAAGTTAGCTTTAGATTAAGCTTTTTGTACGTTAGTAGCTTGAAGACCGCGTTGGCCTTGCTCGATATCAAACGTTACTTCTTGACCTTCGTCAAGTGATTTAAAGCCTTCGCTTTGGATTGCAGAGAAATGTACGAATACATCGTCGCCGCCTTCGCGTTCGATGAAGCCAAATCCTTTTTCTGAGTTAAACCATTTTACTTTACCTTGTTCCATGTGTATTTCCTCCTCGTATGCGTGAGCATACATTGTATTACTATCCTTGCTCAAATCTTGCAGATGAACATCTGACACTTCGTAAAAAGTTATCCGAACAAAAATAATTCTTCCTTAGAATAACACGGGGTTACATATATTGCAAGGGAAAATGAAATATTCTTTTTGATATGGGTTAAATCAAACATGTATGATAATAAAAAAACAATAGAAAAAGTACTGAGGAGGACAGAGATATGAATAGAATAATTGTACTTGGTGTGTCTGCTGGTGTTGGTAAATCAAGCTTTGCAAGAAAGCTTTCAGATAAGACGATGATCCCAGTTTATCATTTGGATGCGTATTTTTGGAAGCCTGGTTGGGTGGAAAACAGTGAAGAAGAATTTAGTGCGGAGCAGCGAAAACTCGTAGCAAAAGAGCAATGGATTATTGAAGGAAACTACTCAAGTACTTACGGTATTCGGCAGCAAAGAGCGGATACCATTATTTACTTGGAACTGCCTTTAATCGTTTGTTTGTATCGTGTAGTTAAACGAAGAGTCATGTATCACGGAAAAACTCGTCCTGATTTAGGAGAAGGATGTCCGGAGAAATTAGACGCAGCGTTCTTAAAGTTTATTGTTACTACATACTCCGGAAGAAAAATAAAGATGAGAAAAAGAATTGATCAGTTTGAAAAAGAAAATCCCCATAATCAAGTTCTCCTATTGCGCAATCAAAAAGAAATAAATCAGTTTGCAAATGGCCTATCAGAAAAAATGGATTAAAACTTTTTTAATTAATGAGTGAATTTTAAAAACTTACAGACGTTCATAGGTGGAAGTGGTATTCTAAACTTACATAAACAGACGGAGGGGAATGAGCGATGAACTTGCTGTATGAAGGCACAATCACGAACCAAGTGCTTCATAAAAAGCTTCCTTTTTCTATGAAACGCTTGTATTTGGAAGATTTACCTATAATAGAACACGTTCAGTCGAAAGTAATGGCGTCTATTTCCGAAAAGACTTCGTTACAAGCTTTAACAACAGAAGAATTTTTATTTATTTTAAACGAACGAGGGCTTCTAGTAGGGGCTTTTGTTGAAGATGAATTGATTGGTTTTAGAGCATTATTAATCCCTGATATTGATGAAGAACATTTAGGGTGGGATATCGGACTTCCTGCAGAAGAGTTAGAGAAAGTCATTTATCAAGAAATCTCAGTGGTACTTCCTGAATATCGAGGAAATCGCCTTCAGCAGAAATTGGCCGAAGTAATCATGAAAGAATTGCCCAATCTTGAAGTGAAGTTTCGATATATTTGTTGTACTGTTGCACCGATGAATATTCCAAGTTTAAAAGACAAGTTTACTCAGTCTATGCACATTGCAGCTTTGAAGGAAAAGTATGAAGGTCTCAAGCGATATATACTAGTGAAGGACTTGGAAAAACCAGGTGTACACTATACCGGACATGTTACGGTGAAATTGGATGATTTGAAAAAACAAAAACAATTGCTTAGTGAAGGATATGTAGGAATTGGATTTCAACTCGTACATGGCTTTCACGAGCTTCAATTTGCAAAAACCATTCTGTAATAGGAATGGTTTTTTTATTGTATATCTATAATTCTGAAACTTCTTATAAAGTTTAGCGTACTACTAAGTAACATGGTAAGCATTTTACTAGAATGGGAGGTTTTGGAATGGGGCTATTTGGTATACCGATGGAACAACTCTATATGTATACATTGCTCGCAGCGGGAGCATTAACAGTTCTCTGCGTTTTCTTTGGAGAAGTTACAGAATTTAAAGGTATTTGGCCAATACTCAATCCGATAGTCATCCTGTCTTTTGTTACGTTTGGATCTGCGATCGGATTTTTATTGGAAACAGCGACAGAGTTTAACGAATGGTCAATTTTAGGGATAGCTTTATTGTCTGCTGTTTTATTAGATCTTTTACTTTATTTTTTAATTTTATTACCAGTGTCCTCCGCGGCAACCATACATACAGAAGAGTTACTATCTGGACAAGTGGCCAATGTTGTCATTCCGATTCCTGTTGATGGTTATGGAGAAGTTATGTTTGAAAGCTATTCAGGAGTGATTTCAAAGCCGGCAGCGGGCTATAACAATGAAGCAATTGCTAAAGATGAAAAAGTGATAATTGTCGAAGTGAGTGAAGGCACTGTATATGTGCAAGTTTATGCATCTTTAAATATGAGGAAAAAAGAAAAATGGGCAAATGGAATTTAAAATGAAAAGTAGAACGTTAGCAAGAATTGAAGATTTTGAAGATATATAAAGAAGCTGCACTCTTTTTTAGAGCGCAGCTTTTTTATATTCCGAATAATACAGAAAAACATGTCATTTCGGAAGATTAGGTTAAAAGTGTTTCCGCAATCATGGGTAAATGATAGAATAATGATACACGTTCCTGTGAAACCATAGGTATTTGACATAATTTTTCCCTAAGGAGCCTTTTAATGGATATACAACTCAGCAATATTCCCGCTTTTCCTATTACCGAGCAATTCGGACCTGAATATTCAACATTAAGTTCAATCGAGTACAACTCCACATTAGTTGTCCAGGATTGCGCATTCTTTTGTGTGCCCGGAGAAAATACCGATGGTCATTTTTATATCGGAGAGGCAATTGCTAACGGAGCGACAACGATTATTGGATCAGATAAATCTTTAGTAACTGAGTATGCAAAAAAGCATCCAGACCTTTCATTTGCAGTAGTACCAAATGTCCGGGCAGCACTGGCGTACCTATCCGATTTCTTTTACAACTCAGCCCAAAAAGAGTTGATCAAAGTAGGTGTTACAGGTACCAACGGAAAGACTACGACAGCAACCTACGTTTATAATTTATTTAATCTTCTTGGAATAAGCTGTGGATTTATTGGGACAACAGGAATTTTAAGAATGGATGGCAAGATTCCTTTCTATAAGAGTACACCTACGACTCCAATTTCATCCGACCTCCACAAAATATTTGCGAAATTTGTTGAGGAGGGAGACCGTGCAGTCGCTATGGAGGTTTCTTCTATCGCTTTAGATCAGATGCGAGTAGAAGGAATTCAATTTGATGTAGCGATTCACACGAATATTTCAGAAGAACATCTGGAGTACCACAAAATATTTGAGCATTATCTCCAGTCTAAGTTAATGTTGTTCAAACAGTCGAAAGCAGCGGTCGTCAATATAGATGATGAAGGTATGGCGAAAGAAATACTAGAAGTCATTAGCTATCCTCATTTAACATACAGCAATCGCTTAGATTCTGGTGCCGATTTAATTTGGACGGATTGTGAGTCATCTGATTCGGGATTGAAATTTAACCTCTACTACAAAGGAGAACAATGGCCGGTTCATGTACCTCTTTTTGGAGAGTACAATGCAGCTAATTTAACGGCGGCAATTGGTTCTGCTCTCCTAGCCGGTAAAGACTTGAACGCTATAATAGCTGTCTTGCCTAAAATGTCTCAAGTTGAGGGACGTTTTCAAGTAATTCAAGGTCCTGAGAACCGGAAAGTGATTTTGGATTATGCTCATACACCGGTTGCGTTGTCAGCGGTTCTACATGAAGTGAAGAAATTATCGCATAACCGATTGATTGCACTTATTGCAGGAATCGGTATACGGGATTTCTCCAAAATGCCAAAAATGGCGAAAGCAGCTGAAGGAAAAGCGGATGTTCTTGTCGTAACTGTGGACCATCCTGGTGATAATGAACCTTCTGTGGTTATTGATGCTGTTTTAGAAGGTTTTACCGTTCCATACATGCAGCAAGTATTAACTGCTACATCTAGACGCGAGGCAGTTTTAACAGCATTACGAGAAAGTGGACCAAACGACCTTGTGCTCTTGTCGAGCGGGTCGATCAATGGTGCACAAATCGTCAAAGGTGAATATATTCCTCATTCCGACGAAGCGATCATCGAAGAGTTTTTCAATAAATGGACGAGTGACTTTTAACCACAAAAGTCGCTTTTTAAGTAATGAATATGGTTATAATAGAAGAGAAGGTTACTTACATATCAGAATTGGAGTGAATGGAATGCAGTATCGTACAGAAAAAGATACGATCGGTGAAATTCAAGTTGAAGCAGATAAAATGTGGGGCGCTCAAACACAGCGTAGCTTGCAAAACTTTGAAATTGGTACAGAGCGTATGCCACATGAAGTTGTTATGGCTTTTGCCCAACTGAAAAAAGCGACGGCGAAAGCTAACCATAAGCTTGGAAAACTATCTGAAGCGAAGATGAAAGCTGTAGAACTTGCTGCAAATGAAGTAATTGATGGCAAATGGAACGATCATTTTCCGTTAGTTGTATGGCAAACAGGCAGCGGTACTCAGTCTAATATGAACATGAACGAAGTTCTAGCACGCCGTGGAAACGAAATCTTGGCAGAACAAAATTCTGACGAAAAACTTCATCCAAACGACGATGTGAATATGTCTCAAAGCTCTAACGATACGTACCCAACAGCGATGCATGTTGCAGGCGTTTTAGCCGTAACTGAAAAACTTGTGCCGGCTGTTCAAAAGTTAAAAGCAACATTAGATGAAAAAGCGAAAAAATTTGATGAAGTGATCAAAATTGGACGCACTCACTTGCAGGATGCGACACCGTTAACATTAGGCCAAGAAATTAGTGGCTGGAGACATATGCTTGAAAAGAGCGAAAGCATGATCAGTCAAAGTGTTGAATACATGCGCGAATTAGCAATCGGCGGTACGGCAGTAGGAACAGGTATCAATGCTGATCCAACTTTCGGCCCTTCAGTTGCTGAATTCATAAGCGAAGCAGTGGGAACTTCTTTCACTTCTGCAGAAAACAAATTCCATGCACTGACAAGCCATGATGAAATGGTTTACACGCATGGTGCGATTAAAGCTTTAGCAGCAGATGCGATGAAAATTGCCAACGACGTACGTTGGTTAGCTAGTGGACCTCGTAGCGGAATCGGTGAAATCACCATTCCAGCAAATGAACCAGGAAGCTCGATTATGCCAGGTAAAGTAAATCCAACGCAAAGCGAAGCATTGACGATGGTTGCGGCTCAAGTAATGGGTAATGATGCAACAATCGGCTTTTCTGCAAGCCAAGGAAACTTTGAATTGAACGTTTTCAAACCGGTTATTGCCTATAACTTCTTGCAATCTGTACGTCTTATGACAGATAGCTTAAATAGCTTTAACGATCATTGTGCAATTGGCATCGAGGCAAACCTTGATATTATCCAAAACCACGTAAGCAATTCATTGATGCTGGTTACAGCATTGAACCCGCATATTGGTTATGAAAATGCGGCGGCGATTGCGAAACAAGCTCATAAAGATGGTACAACCTTAAAAGAATCAGCTGTAAACAGCGGACATTTAACTGCTGATCAGTTTGATGAATGGGTGAAACCAGAAAACATGGTAGGCAAATAATAGACGAAAGCGGCCGGTATTTCCCGGTCGCTTTTTTATTTCAGAAAAAATTGATGCTAGCTCTAAACACCGAAAATCATTATGTGCTAAAGGGTTTTACATAAGTCATGGCGAACTAGTTACAGTAATAGCAAAATTAAAGAGGTGTATTATGCAAAAATCATTTGTGATGTCATGGAGTGGCGGGAAAGATTCAGCACTCGCTTATTACCGAGCGGTATTAGACGGGCATGTGCCGCTAGCGTTATTTACAATGTTCGAAGAAGACGGGACTAAATCACGGTCACATGGGTTGCCCATTAAAGTAATGGAAGCGCAAGCTGAACGTATGGGTTTGCCTTTAATAATTGGCAAAGCTAGTTGGTCGGGATACGAAAAGGAATTTATCGAACAGCTAAAAATCTTTAAAGCACAAGAAATCGAGATGGCTGTTTATGGCGATATCGATTTGCAGGATCATTTAGATTGGGTAGTGAAAGTTAGCGCTGAAGCAGAGATGGGTGTTCTTCATCCACTTTGGCAAGAACCACGCAAATCATTATTGAAAGAGTTAATTGAAGAAGGCTTCAAAGCTATTATTACGGTTGTGGATACAAGCCGACTAGATGAGCGATTTTTAGGGCGTGAGTTTACGCATGAGTTAATCGATGAACTAGAAGCGGCAGGTGTTGACGCATGTGGAGAAGAAGGCGAATTTCATACAATTATCGTTGATGGACCTATTTTTGTAGAACCTGTACCTATTCAATTTGGTGAAAAGATTCATGCTGGAAATTACGCGATATTGGAAGTAGAACTTCATTCAGAGGAGTGATTGTGGATGATTCGAATTATGGGGATGGAAGAAAAGCATATTCGGCAAATGTCTGTGTTGCTAGCAAAGCGGCACGAGCGAGAACGGAAAATTTTTAACTTTCTACCTGAAAGATTTGAAGAAATCGATGACACAGAAGAAGTATTGCGAAAATTATTAGAACGCCCTTACATTAATGGCATTGTAGCGGTTAGAGAAATTGATGTCATTGGCTATTTACTTTACGAATTCAAAGAAGACGCCAGACACGGGCGCTATGTATGGATGGACTATGAATCAATTGCCATCAGTGAACATGAACATCCACGGTTATTGAGACTGCTATATGCAAATGCAGGTGCGGAATGGATTAAGCACGGCTATTTCCAACATATGTTAATGGCACCTCTTGGCGATGAGAAAGTTATCGATCAATGGCTAGACCAATCGTTTGCGTTTGACCAAAAATATGGAATTTTATCATTAGATAATTTCGAACCTAAAAACGGCACCGTTCCGAAATTAGAATTTCGTAAAGGCAGTAAAGAAGATTCGCCACTCTTAAAGAAAATGGCCATGTGGAATAGCATACATCAATCTACAGCTCCTTCTTGGTTACCGATCACACGAGAAACGTTGGAAAATGTCAAAGAAAGTTATGAAGCTTTGGCAGAGGACCAAGCTGCTTATTTGTGGTTAGCTAACCAAGGCGATCGAATTGCTGGATTCCATGTGTATTTCCGGAAAGAAGAGCGTTTAAGTTTAGTGATTCCGGAAAAGTGTGTAGTACTTCCAGCGGCTTCGACAAATCCAGAACTTCGTGGAAGAGGCGTAGGGCGTGCATTGGCAAATCATTGTTTTGAAGAAATGAAAAGTCAGGGTTTTGACTATATTTATGCAGACTGGCGTACAGCGAATCAGTTGGCTTCTTATTTCTGGCCGCGTATGGGCTTTCAACCAATTATGGTCCGAATGATAAGGCAAATTGACCCGCGCATTGCTTGGGCACACGGAGAAGAGTAAAGAAAACAACTAAAATCGATAGCAAAAGCCGACGACTGCTCAAGACGGAGCAGTTGTCGGCTTTTTTAGTCGTTTACTTTAAAGTCAATTTGCGCAGTGATGTCGTAATCTATTTTAGAACCATCCAAATCCTGAGTGAAAAAATCTGCGTGTCCAGTCATTTTATAATAACCGAAAGGAAAGTTATTGTCTGAAATGCGCTGAACAAAATTAACGTAAGCTTGGTCGTCTTCTACGCTATAACTACCGATACCTATATAAGCTTCTTTTAGAGGTTCTCCTTTTGTTAAGATAGTAACGAGCAAAGGCTCATTCATAGTGTAGCTTACAGAGAAGTCTCTTGTTTCTTCGTAAATAAGGAAATAAAAAGGTGAAGCGGCATGGAAAATTTCAATACTGTCGGAATCGCCGGTATATTCCAATTCTGCATACACGTCTATACTTTCACCTTCTGTATATTGTTCTTTTTCTGTAACTAAACGGTAAGTAAAGTCATCTTGTATTGTTTCAGCTTGAGGAGTCGTTACCTGAAAATCAGCTAAATCACCCTGTGTTGTTGGAGAGACTCCGCAGGCAGATAGCAATAAAGTAAAGCCAATACTTCCTACAATTGCAAAAGGTTTCATAACGATACGACCTCCTTTACAAATCAGACGAAATAGGGCGCACATCCGTTACAAAAAGGACTACTTGATTTTATCTTCAGGGCGCCATCCTTGTTGCAAATCGCGAATCGACAAACCAAAAGTCATCTCGAGATGAGGATAATCTTTAAAGCGTTGCCAATCGCCTCCCCAGTCAAATCCAAGGCTTTTGCCAATCGCCGCAACTTCAAACCAGTCGCTTTTGCCGTTACCATTGTCATCTCGCTCTATATCCCAAACTACAGAACCATCATCTAGTCGCAGCGCGTAGTCAATAGCTAGGCCGTAGTTATGGTAAGACTCGCCAGCTGCTGCATAAGTGACGATAGCGCCAGGCATATTGCGTCCTTGATTGTGCAGGCCTTGCTGTTCTTCGGGTGAACGATAACCATCTGTAATTATTAGATCAATTCCGAGTTCAGCAGCTTTAGCTACAAGAAAATCGCGGTTTTCTTCTACAATAGGGTACAGTCCAGAAGGTGCCGGACGATTTTCTAACTCTTCACGGAACGCTAATTCAGTTTCTATCCATATAAATAAAAAAACGCCAATAGTCAGTAGAAACAAAATGGAAAAAGCAGTTTTCAATTTTTTCAAAATCATTCACCTCTATCGATTCCATTGTAGCAAAAATCACTAAAAGAGTATCGTGGTGGAGAATTTGGTACGATAGGATAAACAAGCAGAGAGGGGATAAAATGAATGGTAATCGAATTAATGAAAGCACACGCTTCTGTTCGTGATTATAAAGAAAAACAGTTAACGCGAGGAGAAGTCAGTGAACTAATAGAAGCAGCGCAACATGCAGCTTCCTCACATTTTGTTCAAGCGTATTCCATAGTTTGGGTAACAGACCCAGAAAAACGCAAAAAATTAGGGGAACTTTCGAAAAACGCAAAACAAATGGAAGGTGCAGGAGCGGTCTTCTTGTTATGTGCCGATTATAACCGGTTGCAGCACGCCGGGAAACTTCAGGGGCAAGACATCGTTTTTGATCAAGCAGAAAACTTACTAGTAGCTGTGACAGACGTCGGACTGTTAGCGCAAAACTTGGTACTCGCAGCAGAATCTAAAGGCTACGGCATTTGTTATATCGGCGGTGTCCGTAATGATATGGCAGCTATTAGTGAATTAGTTGGATTGCCTGAAGGCGTTTTTCCTGTCTACGGTTTAACGATCGGTGTTCCAAATGAAGCAAATGGAGTAAAGCCACGTTTACCGGTCGAAGCCATATTGCATGAAAATGAATACGATGAAGCTAAATATGAAACGATCTTACCTGAATATGACCAAACGATTCAATCCTATTATGAGAGCCGTGGCTCAAACCAAAAATCGGCTACATGGACACAGCAAATGGCTAGTTTCCTTAGCAAGCCGCATCGCAAAGACTTAAAAGATGTACTGGCGAAAAAAGGCTACCATTTTAAATAAGTTAGACTTAGAGCCGAAATAACAGGAGGGAAGTCAATGAAAATCGCACTATTTGGAGCAACTGGCCGCGTTGGAGGAGAAATCCTAAAACGGGCTTTAGCAGACGGTCATGAGGTAAAAGCATTGGTCCGTTCAGAAAAATTACAAGCACATCCGAACTTGGAAGTGATCATTGGCGATGTACGAAACGCAGAAGACATTGAAAGAACAATCACCGGAACGACAGCTGTTTTCAGTGCAATTGGCACTGACCGTACGACCACTTTGTCAGATGCTGCTCCTTTAATCGTCAACTCCATGAAAAAAAACGATGTTCAACGAATCATTTCCATTGGGACGGCGGGAATTTTAAATAGTCGGCTAAGTCCTGGACTCCTTCGCTATGAAGGCGGCGATTCAAAACGAAAAATGACATTTGCAGCTGAAGAGCATGAAGCAGTTTACCGCATGTTTGAAAAAACATCACTTTACTGGACGATTGTTTGTCCTACCTATTTGCCAGACGGTGAAGCACGTGGCAACTACCGGACAGAAAAAGATTTTCTGCCTATGGAAGGGAAAGAAATTACAGTAGGTGATACGGGAGCGTTTGCTTATCGACAATTAGAGTCACAAGAATTTCTACAAAGCCGCGTCGGATTGGCTTATTAATATGTCGAACGAGAAGGTGATTTGATGAAGAAGTGGCTGCTCTGGATTGGTATAAGTATTTTGGCGTTACTAGTAATCCTTGTCGCAGGTTTTATCATCTACGCCCAATTTGATTATGAACCGAGTGCTTTGTTGAACGAAGAGGTAGATTTAACTGAGATTGAAAAAGACGATGCAGGATTAATCTTCCAACCGGAATCGCCAAATGGGAAAGGAATCATCCTTTATCAAGGAGCTAAAGTTGAAAAAGAAGCATATGCCTATTTGGGTCAGTCGCTAAGTAAAAAAGGCTTTGTCGTATCGATTCCTCAGCTACCCTTGAATTTTGGGATTCTTGGTGCAGGAACTGCAGATGACGTGATTGACGAATATAAGGAAGTAGAAGAATGGTTTGTTGGAGGTCATTCCTTAGGAGGAGTCGCCGCTTCTTTTTATGCGGAAACGCCATCTCCAAAACTAAAAGGCTTGTATTTTTTAGGTTCCTATCCAGCCAGTGACTTTTCGCAAAGCGATTTAGCGATGTTATCAATCTACGGAGAATTAGATGGCTTGTCGCAAGTTGAAGATATCGAAGACAATAAGAAATTATTTGTTGAAGACAGTGTTTTTGTGGAAATAGTAGGAGGCAATCATGCGCAATTTGGTTTATACGGTGAACAAAAAGGCGATAATTCAGCTGAAATTACACCCCTGGAACAACAAGATCAAGTGATAGAAGCAATAACGACATGGATAAACAAAAACTGACTCGGAGATCCCGAGTCAGTTTTTTTTTAGCTTGTAGACAAAAGAGGTATTGAAATAGTCTTGATCCGATACATCTTTGCTTACATATACATTTTGAAAGTCTGAGAAATGTCTTTCTATTATAGACGCTAGCGCTGGCGCGTCCACGGGGTAGACGAAGCAAGAAGACAGGTGGTTTTCCTGGCTTCTTGCGGGAGTCATCCCCAAAGCGACCAGCGCGGTTTTATTTTCTCACACTATGCAATTGGACTTTGTCTAAAGCCTTTACTGACTCCGAGATTCTGAGTCAGTTTTTTTATAGTTTAAATATAAAGAACGCCAGAAAGATAGAGACAATGACGAATGTGTTCACGATGTAAGAAGAGCGTTTACTAACAGGCTGATCAAGTGATGGAAACCGTTCGACAACGCGCATGGCTCCGTAAATAAGAGCGGCTAAAATTAAGAGCGTCACGATCAAGTTCATGTCGTAGATGCGAACGTCAATAAAACGGATTAACACAACGGAAAAGGCTAGAATAATACCGTTAACTAAATTTTTTTGTTTCATAAGTACTCCTTTAATTCATTTTCTAAGAAAGGTTTCGCCGACAACAAAGAAGTAAATTGCTGATAGCGTTCAAATTGACCAGGGCCGGGTTTTTTACCCGTTTTATAAGCACGGATCAAAATGTTCTTAGGTGTATGTTCCATATCGATAAACTCCATTAATTGTGTTTCATAGCCAACAAGCGACAGTAGTTCCGCGCGAATCGAGTCAGTAGCAAGAGCGCTGAAACGTTCTTTGATCAGCCCGTGTTGAAGCATAATGCCAAGTTCAGGTGCATCGATTTGGCTATTCAATTCATGCTGACAACAAGGAACGCTGAGGATGACTTTTGCATCCCACTTTACAGCGCGTGATAGCGCCATATCAGTAGCTACGTCGCAAGCATGTAAAGTGACCACCATGTCTACTGTAGATTCATCATTGTAGTCGTTAATGTCGCCAACTAGAAACTCAAGTTGTTCATAGCGCAGATCTTGCGCAATCTGCTGACATTCCTCGATGACTTCTTTTTTTAAATCGAGTCCAGTAACGCGAAGGTTTAAGCCTTTTTCAATGCGTAAATAATGGTAAAGGGCAAAAGTTAAATATGATTTTCCAGAACCAAAATCAAGTATGCGAACAGTTCGATCTTGTGGTAAATAAGCAAGCGAATCGTCGATAAATTCAATAAAACGATTGATTTGACGGAATTTGTCGTATTTCTGCTTTTTAACTTTGCCATCTGGACTTTGAACACCTAGACGCACAAGGAATGGGTACGGAATCCCATCTTCTAATAAATACTGCTTTTTGCGATTATGTGAAAGTTCCACTTTTTGAGTGCCTGTTTGTTCAGTTTTCCAACTCACTTTGGATTTTTTGGATAACTGAATTTGAATTTTTTCTTCTGTGAATTGAAAAAGCGCTTGGCGAAAATCAATGAATAACGAGGCTAATTTCGTTACAGCTAATTCTATAGGCAAGTTTTCGTGTTTTAATACATGTTCATGTTGGTATTCAAATTGAATAAAATAATCCTTTTTTATTTCGACGGGCTTTAACTTAATTCGTTTGATGTCATTTGACTTTAACCGCGGTTGACTGATTGTAGCTGAAACAAGTTGCTTTTGTAAAAATCGTTCTGCTAGTTGTTCGTTCATTGTTTGTAAGTCCATGGGTTGATTCCTTCCGTTCTGTGTAATGGTTTTAGTTTAGCACGCAGTGTACATGAAGCGCGAGCTGTCTGTTTTTTTAAAAATCGACTGAGTCCCATTAATTTGGAATTTTGTGATAATATAAAGTGGATTGAAAACGTTTTCAAATAGGGGGATGTATTATGGAAATTTTACATAAGACAGTCGGTCAAATCGTAAAAGAACAAGCGGCAAAAAATCCAGACACCGAGGCATACGTTTATCCAGAGCACGAGATCCGAAAAACCTACAAAGAATTTGACGAGGAAACAGATCGCTTAGCAAAGGCTTTTATCGGCTTAGGGATTGAAAAAGGCGAACATATTGCCATTTGGTCAGATAATAAACGGGAATGGCTATTAAGTCAGTTTGCCACAGGTAAAATGGGTGGAGTATTGGTAACCGTTAATACGAGTTATCAATCGAGCGAACTTGAGTATCTGTTGAATCAGTCGGACGCGACTACATTAATATTAGGCGAAGAGTTTAAAGGTACGAGTTATATAGATATTTTGAATGCGGTTTGTCCAGAATTGGCGACCGCTGAAAAAGGAGCAATTAATAGTGCTAAGCTACCTCACTTTAAACGAGTAATTGTCATGAGTGATAACGATTATCCTGGAATTTACACGTGGCGAGAGTTTGAAGCTTTTGCTGAAAATGTTAGCGATACTGAGTTTGAGGAACGTTTTGCTTCGATGAACCCTGATGATGTCATCAACATTCAATATACATCCGGCACAACAGGATTTCCAAAAGGCGTCATGTTAACTCATTTGAATGTTGTCAATAATGGCAAACTAGTTGGCGATACGATGGCGTTAACGGAAAAAGATCGCTTGTGTATTCCGGTACCGTTTTTTCACTGTTTCGGATGTGTTCTTGGCACAATGGCTGCAGTCACACATGCCACGACAATGGTTATTGCCGAGCAATTTGAACCAAAGCGCATTTTGCAAATGGTACAGGATGAGAAATGTACAGCACTGCATGGAGTACCAACAATGTTCATCGCGGAGTTAAACCACCCCGAATTTTCTTCGTTTGATACGTCAACGTTGCGAACAGGGATTATGGCAGGGTCTTCTTGTCCAATTGAAGTGATGAAAAAAGTCATCAATGATATGGGTGCGTCTGAGATTACTATTGCTTACGGACAAACAGAATCATCTCCTGTTATTACTCAGACGCGAGCCGATGATGATATTGAAAAGCGAGTGTCAACAGTTGGTAAGCCACACACAGGTGTAGAAGTAAAAATTATTGACGCAGCAACTGGAAAAGAAGTAGAGCTAGGCTTGCCCGGAGAACTTTGTACAAGGGGATATCACGTAATGTCCGGCTATTATAAAAACGAAGATGCTACAAAAGAGGCAATCGATCCAGAAGGTTGGCTTCATACCGGGGACATCGCAGTTCAAGATAAAGAGGGCTATATCGACATCACAGGTCGGATAAAGGATATGGTAATCCGTGGAGGAGAAAATATTTATCCGCGTGAAATTGAGGAATTTCTTTATCAACATCCATCGATTCTAGATGTGCAGGTAATCGGTATACCCGATCCGAAATACGGAGAAGAACTAATGGCATGGATTATCTTAAAAGAAGAAGAGCAACTCAATGCAGAAGAGTTGAGAGCTTACTGCAAAGGAAAGATTTCCCGCCACAAAATTCCGCGCTATATTGAATTTACAAAAGAATACCCAATGACAGCGTCCGGAAAAATACAAAAATTTAAGCTGCGTGAATTATCCATCGAACAAAGTGAGAAAACTCGAGTTTAATAAACTAGCCAAAAAGGAAAGCGTATACTGTTACGCTTTCCTTTTTAATGTAATTAATATAAATCGGAAATATTTCAATGACAAATCTAAGGTTCTTTTGATACAATATATTCACTAGAG